>NZ_JBQSYY010000013.1:0-99721 GCF_052379785.1 Halomonas sp. 72
CACCATTGATGAGCGCGCCTGGCAGGCCTATGACGCAGCGGTGTACTGCAACGGTAACGGCGCCTGCTACAACTACGACGTGGACGACCCCATGTGCCCGTCGTGGAAGGCGACCCGCAACCGTATTCACTCGCCCAAGGGGCGCGCCAGCCTGATGCGTGAATGGCTGCGCCTGCAGTCCCAGGCGGGCATCGACGTGGTCGAGGAGTCGCGCAAGAAAAAGGCGGAAGGCCAATGGGGCTTTGTTAAACACTTCCCGAAACGCCTGGCGAATACGTTCAGCCGCCAGCAGCATCACGATTACTCTCATCAGGTCTACGACGCCATGGCCGGCTGCCTGGCGTGCAAGTCCTGCGCGGGGCAGTGCCCCATCAAGGTCAACGTGCCGCAGTTCCGTTCGCAGTTCTTGGAGGTGTATCACGGACGCTATTTACGCCCCCTGCGCGACTACGTAATAGGCAGCACAGAATTCATGCTGCCCACTCTTGCCCGGGCAGCACCGCTGTATAACGCCGTGATGGGCCAGCGCTGGGTGGAAACGCTGATGCGCCGTAGCGTGGGCATGAGCGACTCGCCATTGCTCTCCCGCGCCAGCGTGAAAAAGCAGCTGCGTGCCTGGGGCGTGGCGGAAGCCACGCCTACCTCGCTTGCTCTGCTCACCGACCAGCAGCGCGCCAATAGCGTGATTGTGGTTCAGGATGCGTTCACCACGCACTTTGAAGCCAAACTGGTCATGGACGTGGTCGAACTGCTCTCACGGCTCAACCTGCGCGTGTTGGTGATGCCCTATAGCGCCAACGGCAAACCGCTACACGTCCAGGGCTTTTTAGGCGCATTTGAGCGTACGGCCGAAAAGCAGGCGAAACGCCTGCGGGCGTTGCGCGAGTTTGAGGTGCCCATGGTGGGGATCGACCCGGCGATGACCCTGACCTACCGCCAGGAGTACGTAAAAGCGCTGGGACCCGACGCCGTGCCCGAGGTATTGATGCTACAGGAGTGGCTGGCTATCCGGCTGCCCACCCTGGCACCCCGACAGCTAGCGCCCAATGCCCTTGGCTTTAAGCTGCTTTCGCACTGCACCGAAAAAACCAACGCGCCCGGAAGCCCGAAGGCGTGGCAGCAAGTATTTGCCGCATTTGGCCTACCGTTGGAGTTGGTTAATACCGGCTGCTGTGGAATGTCCGGCACCTACGGCCATGAAACGCGCAACGCCGAAACGTCCAAAACGATTTACGCCCAATCCTGGCAACCCCAGGTCGAGGCAGAGGAAAACACCGACAGGCTACTGGCCACGGGGTATTCGTGCCGCAGCCAGGTGAAGCGTTTTTCAGAACAAACGCTTCACCACCCGCTGCAAGCCTTGCTTTATGCCTTACGCAGCGCGGGCGAACACCCCAAGGATTAACAAGGCTTAGAAAAATAGCTTTTTAAGCGCCAGGCCAGGGTCGGCTTGGCGCATAAAAGCCTCCCCAACCAAAAACCCATTAACGTGGTGATCCCGCATTAACTGAACATCCGCCTGAGTATGGATACCCGACTCAGTAATAACGGTTACGTTTTCAGGAATATGCGCCAGTAAATCCAGCGTCGTGTTGAGGCTGGTATCGAACGTGTGCAGGTTACGGTTGTTAATGCCTACCAACGCCAAATCAAGCTTAAGCGCACGCGTTAGCTCATCGGCATCATGGACTTCCACCAACACATCCATTCCCAGTTGATTGGCCTGCTGATGCAAGTCAAGCAGCCTGGCATCATCCAGTGCGGCGACAATCAGCAAAATACAGTCGGCTCCAATGGCGCGCGCTTCAGAGACCTGGTAACCGTGGGTAATAAAGTCTTTGCGAATAACCGGCAGCTCGCAGACGTCCCGCGAGACGATCAAATAGTCTTCATGTCCCTGGAAAAAGTCCGCATCGGTCAGTACGGACAAGCAGGCTGCACCACCTTGAGCGTAGCTTTTGGCGATATCCGCCGGATGAAACTCTTCTCGAATGACGCCTTTGGAGGGCGACGCCTTTTTAACTTCTGCAATAATCGCCGGGTCACCGACCGCAATACGCTGATTAAGCGCGTTGATGAACCCGCGCGGAGCACTCTGCTGCTTGGCAAGCGCGAGCAAATCCGTCTCGGATACCGCCTGCTGGCGCTCGGCGACTTCCTCATCCTTGCGGGCAAGAATTCGCGTCAAAATAGTGGGTGTTGCCTGTTGGTTCATAGCGGTCACTTACTCTTTGAAAACGCTGGTGAAGTGTGAAAGCTCTCTGAGCTTCTCAAGCGGCAGTTTAGACCCCTGAGCGTCCTGAGCGATCAGAACGCCCTCTTTCAGGCTGTCAGCCACACCCGCACAGTAAAGGGCGGCACCTGCGTTCAAGGCCACCATGTCGGATGCGGGGCCTTCACCGCTCAATGCCGCCTTTACCAACCGCAGGCTATCTTCTGCGTTAGCGGCCTTCAGCGTTGCCAGGCTCTGGCGCTCAATGCCAAACGCTTCAGGGGAAACCGTGTACTGAGTAATCTCGCCCTCTTTAAGCTCCGCCACTTGCGTAGAAGCTGCCAGCGATATTTCGTCTAAACCATCTTCTGAATGAACCACCATGACATGGCGGCTGCCCAGCTTTTTAAGCACTTCGGCCATCAGCGGCACCAGTTCTGGCGAGTACACACCGACCACCTGGTTGGGCGCCCCAGCAGGGTTAGTCAGCGGGCCCAGAATATTGAAGAGCGTGCGCACGCCCATCTCACGGCGCGGGCCAATGGCATAACGCATCGCCGGGTGGTGATTCGGCGCAAACATAAAGCCAACCCCCACCTGCTCAATACAACGGGCGACCTGCTGAGGCTTAAGATCGAGGTAAATACCGGCAATATCAAAAAGATCGGCGCTGCCGGAAGACGACGATACGCTGCGATTACCGTGCTTTGCGACATGCGCACCCGCCGCTGCAGCCACAAAGCTGGACGCGGTGGATACGTTAAATAGATTAGCGCCATCGCCGCCGGTACCCACGATATCCACGACATTTTCAGCGTTTAGCTCAACACGGCGCATTAAATCGCGCATGACCTGGGCGGCAGCGCTAATTTCCACCGCGCTCTCCCCTTTCATGGCAAGCCCGACCAATAAGCCGCCTACTTGAGCATCGGACGCTTCACCCGTCATTATCTGGCGCATCAGGGCATGCATAACGTCAAAAGGGAGGTCTTCACGGTGTATCACCGCATTAATTGCATCTCGCATTTGCATGAACAGAGGAGCCTCTAAAGCGTGTGAACCAGGCAATCAGCCACGTTTTAAAAAATTTGCCAATAGCTCATGGCCTTGGCGAGTCAGTATTGATTCAGGGTGAAATTGCACCCCTTCTACATCCAGTGTGCTATGGCGCAGTCCCATGATCAAACCAGGCGTCACGTCATTGTCTATTGTCCAGGCCGTTATTTCCAGGCAGTTGGGGAGCGTTTCCCTTTCCACCACTAACGAGTGATAACGGGTTACTTCGAGGGGGTTATCCAACCCGTCAAAAACGCCCTGATGGGTATGTAAAACAGCCGATGTTTTACCATGCATCACCTGGGGTGCACGGACCACCCGAGCACCGTATACCTGACCAATCGCCTGATGCCCCAAACAAACACCCAATATAGGCAGTTTACCGGCAAAGTGACGAATAGCGGCCATTGAAACCCCCGATTCGTTGGGTGTGCATGGCCCCGGGGAAATAACCAGATGCGTAGGCGCCAGGGCTTCAATCTGTTCAAGGGTAATGGCATCGTTTCGGTGCGTTACCACCTCTGCACCCAATTCATTCAAGTATTGGACAATGTTAAAAGTGAAGCTGTCGTAATTGTCCAACATCAAGACTTTTTTCGGCATAGCCTATTGATTACCTTAATTATTGCATGGCAATCAGCGTATCGTTACCCAGACTATTAGCCAGGTATGCCATTGCTAGCGATTTTACGTAAGTGTGCTGGATTGTATCGCCAGACGAGGTTAATCGCCACGACAGTTGCGCGCAGTTACGTTTTCGTCGCACTGGGCTATGCTGGAAAATATGCAGGAAAGCATGCTGAAAAGTACGCTGAACAATATGCTCAACAGCATGTTCAACAAAATTGCGATCAAAAGGAGCGCGCCATGGATAAGGCCATCATTGACGTTATTCGAGAAAATGAACAGCTACCCGACCACATGACCGATAGCGAGATCGCCAAGCAGTACAAAGGCACCTATACCGCAGCGAGAGCCGCTATCAGCCTGGACCATACGCCGCTTGATCAGCAGCTCGCTGACGCCACGGCCAAGGTTCTCCCCTTTATGAAAAAAAAGAAGTAATACCAGGCACGGTATAACCTTATACAACAAGCCCCTAACAGCAAGCCTTTGGGCTTTCTGTTAGGGTACGAAACGATATTTCCTCAACCGTTAACCAAGTGAGTTTTCATTGAGGCGCTTTGCCTCGCTCTCGGCTTCCTGGCGGGTAGCGTAGGAGACAACAGAGGTGTTATCGGCCTGAGTGAGCCTTCCCAAGTGCTACTGTTAGCAACTTTCGCCGTTAAGGCTATATTTTGCTATTACAGCGCGAAAACGGTTGTAATGGTCAAGTAACACTGGCCAGCACTCTATTTTAACGTTAGTTATCTAAAGACAGCCGCACCGCTAGCGACATTGCGTTTGCACAATGCATACGCCAAAAAGAACAACAACTTATATCCATTTTTTTTAGCCGGGAGGAACTAGCCACAGAGCGTAGCAGTCTTTATTATCTTGAGCCTTCAAACGAGTGGGAGCGTGAAATGCAAAAGCAAGTGAGCTGGGTAAGCACGCTCTTGCTAGGAATTTTGGTAAGTGTGTCACCGCTAGCAGGCGCTTCGACACTCAACGTTATCGCTTCTTTTTCCATACTTGAAGACCTGGTCAAGCGCATTGCCGGCGAAGATATTGACGTAAACGTTATCGTTCCCCCCGGTGAGGATGTCCATACGTGGGAACTGACGCCGCCCAATGTGCTGTCCATCGAAGAAGCCGACATCATGTTTTATAACGGCTTTGGGCTAGAGCCTTGGCTACGCCATGTAGAGGCCATCGCAAATGATTCGCTTACCCTAAAGGCCGTGGCTGAAAACGCTGACTTTGCGCCGCTCCCTATTATTACAGGGCAGTATCAAGGCACAAATGACCCGCATATGTGGATGGATCCGAAAGGTGCGGCCGCCTACATCAAGGTGATTGCTGAAACGCTGGCCGAGCACTACCCCGAAAAAGCGGGGGCGTTTTATGCCCGTGCGGAGGACACCTATCGCGCGCTGGATACGTTAGACCAGGCCATCAACGAGCGCTTGGAAGGTATCCCCAAAACGAACCGCTCCCTGGTGACCAGCGAGGCCGGATTTAGCTACTTTGCGCACGCCTATGGTTTTGAGTACGACGCTATTTGGGGGCTGAATAACGAAACACAGGGTAACGCCCGGGCAATGGCCGAGATGAACGAATGCTTGGCCAAAACACGCCCCCCAGCGCTCTTTTATGAAAGCACTGTTCCCTGTATCCACATGGATGCGTTGTCACGCGCCACCGGCATCTCACTGGCTGGCCCGCTCTATATTGACTCGTTTAGCTCACAAGACGATCAAGCCGATGACTACCCCGCCATGCTGCACTATAACGCCGAGCTTATTCATGGTGCATTAGGTGGCGCTCGCCCGGAATAGCCTTTTTGCAGCCAGTCAGTCAATCTTAAGTGACAAGCGCCAGCAGCGACGCCATCACACAATCAGGCTGGCTGAGTTCAATAGGATCGCCATGGTTATAGCCATAAGGCAGTGCGAGGGTGGCAAACCCGGCTGCCTTGCCCGCGGCAATATCATGACGAGAATCGCCGACCATTAGGCACTCACTTGGCAAAAACTGGCGCGCCTGCGCGGCATGTAAAAGGGGTAAGGGGGAAGGCTTCTTCTCCGTCAAGGTGTCTCCTCCTACCCATAGCGTAAACCATTGACGAATCCCGAAGTGATCAAGAATGGGCACAATAAACCGCTCTGGCTTATTGGTGATGAGCACCAGCGTAAAGCCCGCGCCATGCAGCGCTTCAAGTGCTGTTTTTACACCGGGATAGAGCGTCGTTAACGCATTCGGTGCCGCACCGTAATACGCCATAAAAGCATCAAAGGCGCGCGCTTGAAGCGCTTCCTCAGGAGACCGGCCCAACGCCCAGGTAAGTGCACGCTCCACCAGGATCGGCGCACCATTGCCCACCCAGTCGCGCACCTGAATACCGTCAGGTGTGGGCAAATTAAGCTCGCCTAACATTTTCTGCACCGCAACGGCCAAGTCAGGTACGGAATCAACCAGCGTGCCGTCTAAATCGAACGCGACTAATCGTTTTCCCGTGAGTATTGAGTGCACTGCCCTGCTCCCTTAACGCTGACTTATGTAGGCATTGGCAATGACACGCCTACCATTTTCAATGTCTTAACCTGCCAAATTGCTCAGCATCTTACTGCGTCCATGGCGCTAGCGCATTAGTCAGAAGAGAGAGAAGCTTCTATGCTAAAGCCAGATTAGCCAAGGAGAAACTAATGGCCATACCCAGGATTGTTATTGTCGGTGGCGGCGCAGGCGGTTTAGCGCTTGCGACTCGGTTAGGGCATACGTTAGGAAAACGCAAGCGCGCTGAAATTGTATTGCTTGACCGCAATGCAACCCATGTATGGAAACCGCTGCTTCATGAGTTAGCGACGGGGGTTTTAAACTCCAGCATGGATGAGGTGGATTATCGCGGGCATTCATCTGCGCATTTCTACCGCTACCAACGCGGCTCACTGCATGGCCTGGATCGCGAACAGAAAGTACTACACTTATCGCCTATTTATGATGAAGACGGCAATGAAGTGCTTCCCGAGCGCGCGCTAAAATACGACTTCCTAGTGCTCGCCTTGGGCAGCGTTTCCAACGACTTTGGCACTCAAGGGGTGGCCGAGCACTGCCACTTCATCGACTCCCCCCAGCAGGCCAAGCTGTTTCAACGAGAGATGATCAATACGTTTTTGCGCTATACCGACCCCTCATTACGTCAGCATACCATGCTGACCATCGGCATTGTGGGCGGAGGCGCCACAGGGGTCGAGCTTGCTGCCGAGCTTTTCGACGCTTCGCGCTTACTTAACGCTTATGGGGTAACCGCGCTGGACCATCAGCAAATTAGCGTGCATATCCTTGAAGCGGCCCCTCGACTACTGCCTGGCCTTTCCGAACGTATTAGCCAGACCGTGCAACAAGAACTGGAGACAATGGGCGTAACGGTGCATATCGGCACGGCGATTAAAGAAGCCCACGCCAACCAACTCATTACAGCCGACGGCGACACCATTGAAACCGACTTAAACGTATGGGCGGCAGGCATTAAAGCCCCCGAGTTTTTAACCAAACTGGGGCTTTCAACCAACAAGAAAAATCAGATTAACGTTGAAAAAACACTGCAGAGTGTTGATGACCCCAGCATTTTTGCCTTGGGTGATTGCGCCAGCTGCCCGCAGGGTGAAGATGGCACCGTACCTCCACGCGCTCAAGCGGCTCATCAGCAGGCGAAACTGCTAGCCAAAAATATCAACCATTTGCTGGAAGGCAAAGCACTTAACGAATTTCACTACCGCGACCACGGCTCGCTTGTTTCGCTGGCACGCTACGACGCGGTGGGTAATCTGATGCGCAGCTCAGCGTCGCGTGGCCTCTTTTTAGAAGGCTGGTTTGCTCGCCAGTGCTACGCATCGCTTTATCGCATGCATCAAGTGTCGATCCATGGCGTCCCGAAAACCGGACTTACGTGGCTAGTCGATAAGATTAACCGCTACCTCAGGCCTCGCATGAAGCTACATTAAGCGTCTTAAACCTTGGCCAGCGCCGCACGCATTTTCTTGATAACCGAGTCATAGCCGTGTGGGTCGCTGGCCTGATGCGCGTTAAAAATAGCGGAGCCTGCCACAAAGGTATCCGCCCCTGCCGCTGCGATCTCGGCAATATTGTCGGCTTTTACGCCGCCGTCAATTTCCAAACGAATCGCTTTACCGGATGCATCAATACGAGCACGCGCCTCGCGCAGTTTATCCAGTGTGCCAGGAATAAACGACTGGCCACCAAACCCTGGGTTAACGCTCATTAGAAGCACCATATCGACCTTATCCATCACATAGTCAAGATAAGAGAGCGGCGTTGCCGGATTAAATACCAGCCCTGCCTTGCAGCCACCATCACGAATCAACTGAAGCGAGCGATCGACATGCTCAGACGCTTCCGGGTGAAACGTAATATAGCTGGCCCCTGCCTCAATAAAATCGCTAATCATGCGATCAACCGGCTTCACCATCAAATGGACATCAATAGGCGCCGTCACACCATGATGTCGCAATGCTTTACATACCATGGGACCAATCGTCAGGTTCGGTACGTAATGGTTGTCCATTACATCAAAGTGGACAATATCAGCGCCCGCGGCCAGCACGTTATCCACTTCCTCCCCTAGTCGTGCAAAATCAGCGGAGAGAATAGAAGGGGCAATTAAAAAATCATGCGCAGCGGTCATGGGCACTCCTGACTAGCCATTGAAATGAGGGATTACCAAGTGGCGCAGCGACAACCTGGTGATGCCCTTGGATAAAGGGCATTTTAACAGAGCAATTGAAAAAACGGCGCGGTTTTGGCTACCCATTGCAGTTAATCATTTCCAACCATGTGTCTGCCCCCTTTATCAATCAGGCACACCGTTATTTCCAAAAAGAATAACAATCGCAATTGTAATTCCACAATGTCAGGTTTAATCTTATGCCAATTGCGATCTATATCGTTTACCGCTTTAAGAAGGAGCTAGCCATGTCTCTGCCACTCTTTTTCCGTCGCAGCCTGCTTGCCATTACGCTAGGCGCTAGCATCGCTAGCCCTGTCATGGCGCAAGAGCGCGAAATGCTTAATTCCTCCTACGATATTGGGCGCGAGCTATTTAGCGCGATCAACCCTGAGTTTATCGCTTGGTGGCAAGAACAGAATGACGAACAAATCAGCGTTAACCAGTCCCACGGCGGCTCTTCTGCTCAGGCGCGTGCCATCCTGCAGGGTCTGCGAGCAGACGTCGTCACATTTAACCAGGTAACCGACGTTCAGGTACTAGCGGATGCTGGCTTGGCGAATGAGGATTGGCAGAGCGCGTTGGATAACAATGCATCGCCTTACTACTCCACGACGGCCTTTCTGGTTCGCAAGGACAACCCCAAAGGAATTGAAAACTGGGATGACCTGGTAAAAGAAGATGTTCAAGTCGTCTTCCCTAATCCAAAAACGTCCGGTAATGCGCGCTACACCTATTTAGCGGCATGGGGATTCGCCGACAAGGAATTTGACGGTGATGAAGAGCAGATCCAAGATTTTATGCGCACGTTCTTGGGCAATGTGGCCGTTTTTGACACTGGTGGCCGCGGCGCGACCACCAGCTTTATAGAGCGCGGTATCGGTGATGTGCTGATCAGTTTTGAATCCGAAGTGAATAACATTCGCCAGGAGTATGGCAGCGACGACTACGAAGTGGTCGTTCCTCCCATGAGCGTTTTAGCCGAATTCCCCGTCGCGGTCGTTACTGAAAATGCTGAGCGCAACGGCAATACCGATTTAGCGCAGGGATATCTTGAGTATCTCTACACTGAAGATGCCCAGCGACTGCTGGCGAACTTTAACTATCGCGTACATAACGAAACCGTGGTTGAAGAGTTTTCCGACCACTTCCCGGAAACTGAGCTGTTCAGCGTAGAAGACGTATTTGGTAGCTGGGACGAAGTAATGGAAACGCACTTCGAGGGTGGCGCGCTGCTCGATCAACTACAGCGCCGTTAACAGGACATCAGTCGTTATCAAAACATTATGAATCAACGCGCTTTACGACTAACCGGCAGCACGCGAGTGCTGCCGGGTTTTGGCCTTTCAATGGGCATCAGCGTGCTGTTTATCTCGTTGGTGCTGGTACTACCTATCACTGGGCTTTTCGGGCAGCTTGCCGAGCTAAGCCTTGCCCAATACTGGTCAATTATTACCGAAGGCCGAGTGGTCGCAAGCTATATGGTCACCATGGGCGCAGCGGCGGTGGCAGCATTAATTAATGCGGTCTTCGGTCTGCTACTCGCTTGGGTATTGGTGCGCTACGAGTTTCCCGGCAAGCGACTGCTGGATGCTTTAATGGACCTGCCGTTTGCTCTCCCCACAGCGGTGGCGGGCATTACGCTGGCCACTCTCTATGCCAGCAGTGGCTGGATGGGGCGCCTGCTTGAGCCTTTGGGGCTTCAAGTGGCCTACACCTGGGTCGGTATCGCGCTGGCCATGGCATTTACCAGTATCCCGTTTGTGGTACGCACCGTGCAGCCCGTACTGGAAGACTTACCCGCTGAGGTTGACGAAGCCGCCATGTCTCTGGGCGCAACCGACTGGGTGGCCTTTCGCCGGGTGATCATGCCGCACTTATGGCCCGCTCTGGTGACAGGAACAGGCCTTGCGTTTGTGCGCTCGCTTGGCGAGTTTGGCGCGATTATCTTTATCGCAGGCAATATGCCCTACGAAACGGAAATTACCGCGTTAATGATCTTCGTCAAGCTGCAGGAGTATGACTACGCAGGCGCCTCCGCAGTGGCCTCCGTGGTGCTGTTTGTTTCGCTCGCGCTGCTGCTTGCCATCAACATTTGGCAAGGCCGTTTTGTCCGCCGCCTGCATGGAGGTAAGGGATAATGCGTAGGATTGGTGATGCACCGGGCGTCAAGCGCCTGTTAATTGGCGCGGCGTTAATCCTTTCGGCACTGTTTTTATTGCTGCCGCTTGTCGCCATTTTCGCTCAGGCCTTTTCTCAGGGCGTTGCGACTTTCTGGGTCAATGTAAGCAATTACTTTACCCTGCATGCGATTGGTCTAACGCTGGTCATCGCCCTACTCACCATTCCTATCTGTCTGGTGTTTGGCGTGGCCCTGGCGTGGCTTGTTACGCGGTTTAGCTTTCCAGGTCGACGCATTCTGCAAACCTTGATTGATATCCCCTTTGCCGTTTCCCCTGTTGTTGCCGGGCTTATTTACCTGCTGCTTTACGGCCGCAATGGGTGGATCGGCAGTTGGCTGGATGGCCATGATATTCAGCTGATGTTTGCCTGGCCTGGAATTTTGATGGTGACCGTGTTTGTTACCTGTCCCTTCGTTGCCCGCGAGCTGATTCCGCTGATGCAGGCGCAGGGCTCGCGTGAGGAAGAGGCAGCCGCCACGCTAGGAGCCAAAGGGTGGGCAACCTTTTGGCGAGTCACACTGCCGAATATCCGCTGGGCACTGCTTTACGGGATTATTTTAACCAACGCCCGCGCCGTCGGTGAATTTGGCGCAGTATCGGTAGTCTCAGGCTCGATACGTGGTCAAACCAATACACTTCCTCTTCACCTTGAACAGCTTTACCAGGACTACAATGCGGTTGGTGCATTTGCATGCGCGGCACTGTTAGCACTGATTGCCCTGCTTACCCTGGCGGCCAAGGCTAGCCTGGAATGGCGCGCATCGCGCCGGGAGGCGCTCTTATGAGCATTCGCTTAGAAAATATTGCAAAACACTTTGGCAACACGCAGGCCCTTGAACCTGTCAATCTGGATATCCATGAGGGCGAATTAGTCGGCCTTCTGGGGCCCTCGGGGTCGGGCAAGACCACGCTTTTGCGGATTATTGCTGGCCTTGAAAGTGCTGACCACGCTACCCAGTCGGCCAGGATCATGTTCGGCGAACGCGATGTCACAAATGTGCATGTGCGCGACCGGCGTATCGGCTTCGTATTTCAGCACTATGCGCTGTTTCGTCATATGAGCGTTTACGATAACGTCGCGTTTGGCTTGACGGTGATGGCCAAAAAAGAGCGCCCTTCCAGCGGTGAAATTCGCGCACGCGTGTTTCGCCTGCTTGAAATGGTTCAGCTTGAACACCTGGCCAAGCGTTACCCCGCCCAGCTTTCAGGCGGCCAGCAGCAGCGTGTTTCTCTCGCCCGTGCGTTAGCGGTAAAACCCGACGTACTGCTACTTGATGAGCCGTTTGGCGCGCTGGATGCCAAGGTACGCCAGGACTTACGCCGCTGGCTTCGTCGCCTACACAGCGAGCTGAACTTTACCAGCGTTTTTGTTACCCATGACCAGGAAGAAGCGCTGGAGCTTTCCGACCGGGTCGTGGTGATGAGCAACGGGCGCATTGAGCAAATTGATGCTCCGGACACACTCTATCATTCGCCAAAAAATCGCTTTGTCTTCGAGTTTTTGGGTGACGTCAACCACTTGGAAGGCAGCGTTCGTAATGGCATTTTGACCTGCGGCGATGCCTATTTGCACGTTGACCTACCCGAAGGTAGCGAAGAACTGCTTTTGCGCCCTCACGAGGTACGCCTGGCAGAACAGCCCAGCGACACCTGCCATCTACCGGTAGTGATAACGGCGATCTCCCCCGTAGGTGCCGAAGTGCGTGTAGAGCTGGAAGCTGACTGGCTGGAGAAGCCCTGGCTTGCGACCGTGCGTCATGCGGATTTTGAACGTTTAGCGATGAAGCGCGGGCAACGCCTTTATGCCCACCCGCGCCAGTGGCACCGGTTTAAAGACGGGGTAACGGACTCAGCAAAACAGGCACGAGCCGCTTAACTAGCCAACAGCGCCCACCCTTTATCCTGCTGGCGTTTTGCGCATAACAGCGGCATAGTTATTCAGAGAGCTCTGTGAAACCAGCTCTTTGAAACAAGTGCTTTGAAACAAACTATCTGAAACAGGTTATTAGAACCAGTTATTGGAACAAACCGTTACTGCGGGGAATAAAATATGCTTCGGCGCCATTTTTTACGTCTTTCAGGAGTGCTGTTGGCAGGCCTCTGGTTAGCAGGCTGCTCAGGGCCTCAATACCTTCAGCTTAGCCCGGAGCGTAGTACGAATGTGCCGCAAGCCGGGTCAGGCCAACACGTCACGGTCGTCGCCGTTGATGCTCGAGAAAGCGAGGTTATTGGTACAAGGGCTGGCGGCAGTATGTCAACGGCTCAGATTACCGTTAGCAGCCATGAACTGATTCCCCAACTGCAAGCAGAAGCCGAGCGTGCGGTTCACGATATGGGCTTTAACCCCACCACCGAGCAGGCCCAAGGCCGACCTACCCTTACCCTGGAGCTTGTTAGCCTACAGTATGGGCGTGGCGACAGCGGTCAGCCTTTGGTAGACGAGGCGCGTATTGAGGGTGTTTTCCGGGCCATTGCCCAGAATAAAGGCACCACGTATACCGGCACCTACACCTCGCGCCGCACACAAGGCTATGCCGTTAGGCCGGGTGAAGACGCTAATACACGTATGCTGAATGACCTGCTCAGCGACGGCCTTAACCGGGCCTTCAACGACCCAGAGCTTGGTCAGCTACTCGCCCGCTGATATACATTGAGCACGCTGATACCGCGCTATTTGTGTGGTCCGCGCCGCTCTAATGACCAGACAGACTCCGTTCGGCCCCGTTCATCGGGGCTTCCTTGCTCAAGCAGCGTGACGCGAAAATTGGGTGTGAACAGTTGAGTCACTTCCTGGTCAGGCACGCTATACGGTGGGCCCGCACCCTCATCCTCGTGCGTTATGCTCACCAACAGCCCAGCGGCTCCGGGCGGAACCAGCTGGGCCAAGTGGAATGCATAGCGCTCGCGCGTGGCAGGCGGTAACGCAATCAGTGCTGCACGATCATAAAACGCGCCTACTTCGGCAGCTTGGCGTATGTGCAAATGAAAAAAATCCCCACACCAGAGTTCCACACTACCTTGACGTGATATTTCAAACCCTGCTTGGGTATAGCGCGATACAGGCGTCTGGCGTTGGGCCAGGAATTGCGCTATTGCCTCAGGCGCCAACTCAATGCCTAGCACCGGATGTCCCGCATCAGCCAACCAGCGCATGTCCAGGCTTTTACCACACAAGGGCACCAGCACTTTAGTGCCCTGCTCAACGCCCAATGTGGGCCAGTACTCAAGCAGCGCTGGATGCGGCTGAGACAGATGAAAACCAATCCGACCCTCTTGCCAGCGCTGCCGCCAGGAAGTGCTCATTAGACGCCCTTTTACCCTTGAATCCAGAACCTAAAAAACAGGTCCTGATGCTGAGAACCTAGAACTTAAAACCTGGAGTTTAAAACCTGAAGCTTAAAACCCGGAACCTAGAACCAGCGATCACGCTTTTTACGCCGACGCGGCAAGTGCGGAACGATAAGCCCCACTAACAGCCCGGCACCCGCCACACCGCCGCCATACATGAAGTAGCGCATTAACAGGTCTTCTTCCTGGGTATCCAGCCGAGCCTGGAGCGCGCGCACCTGCTGGCGCGACTGCTCGGCCTCGTTATCAAGCTCGTTATTGCGCGCTTCAAGGTCAGCAATGCGCTGCTCGCGCAGTTCAAGCGTCTCTGTCGTCGAGGAGGTGCGCTGCTCCCAGGTATCGTTAATACCATCAAGCTCTGCGGTGAGCTCATCGACCCGGGCCTGGAGCACCGGCAACTGCTCGCGAGCACTAGGCGTTTCCTGGATTTCGTTCGTCAATACCCACACGGTGTCGCCGCTTTGGCCGCGCACCCGGGTGTAATCACCGCTCTCTTCCAGTACCTCTACCTGCTCACCGGCATTTAACGTGCCAATAATGCGGTATCCATCCGTAGGCCCGCTGCGCACGTAAGTGCTCAACTCATCGCTCACCCACGCTTGACCGTCGGTTTGTGCCATTGCTTGTGCGCTGGCCACACTTAATAAAACACCGGCCGCGATATAAGAGAAACGAAATTTATCTGCTTGCATAACGTCATGTCCTGATTAAAAAAAACGCTGCATAGCGGACGAGGCCACCAGCGCTTACAGCGTCGCGCCTGTCTTGAGCGCTTATCCTTCGCTACGTGGTGGTAGGGGGAAGGGACGAGGAAACTCAGCAACGCGGGCATCGCTTTTTACTGCCTTCAAAGGGCCTTCACGCTCCACCTCATCAATACGCACAATCGCATTAAGAGGCAGGTAACTACGTTTGACACCCTCGAAGGTTCGCTGCAATTTTTCAGTTGCAGGATCAACAACTACCCGTGACGCGTCGTCAAAGACAAACTCCTCGACTTCAATAAAGCCCCAGAGTTCGCTTTGAAATATTTCTCGAACGTATAAATCCCAAATTTCACCCTGTTGGTGAACCACTACTCGATAAATCGGCTTGGCCGCCATTTTGGCCTATCCCTCTTGCCCTATGAACATAAAATTTTCCGGCCTAGCGTACCATAACCCTATCAGCAGAGCCTTAGCTGACCTGACTCAATGCGTTAATAAACGCTAACTGCCCACTCTACGATCTACTCATTAGCCGATATAGCGGGCGTCGTGTAGGGTGAAGAGAGCGAATGGGAATACTCTCACCCTACAGGAGTAACGGTCATGCAAAAGAAGAGGCCCACGATAAAGCAGGCCGCTTGGGGCACCCGTTATCCGCACCGCCTTTGGCACCCACTGGGGGCTGATTTATTTTAAAGGCGATGATGCCCATCCCCTGCGCGACCTTCTAAAACGACAGGAAGGCCTCGACTTCTATGTATAATCCCCGTGACCACCGGGACAAGGAGTCATTGTGACGCCTCATAATGGCGCTATTGTGAGTACCACAGGTATCGAATGAAGAGCTTGATAGCGTCAAACAGTCTTTATATCGCAGTTGGGGAGCCTCTCGCTTGCCCGATACCGAGTTACAGGCCCTTGAAGGGTCTCACTCGCCACTTAACCCGTTATAGCCACGTGTTTAATTAACCATGTCATCAATGTTAAGACTCGATCAACTACTGGTCAGCCAAGGGTTAGCCAGTTCGCGTACACGTGCCCAGCGGCTTATTCGCCATGGGCGTGTGCGTTTAGAGGCGCCTTCGCGCGTGCTTACCAAACCCTCTGAAAAGTGGCCTGAGGATACACCGCTATTGGTCGACGACGACCCTGAGGAGCGTTATGTCTCTCGCGCCGGTTTAAAACTTGAAAGCGTATTAACGGTTTTAAATAAGCGCCTGGATGACCATGTCATTTTGGATGTAGGACAGTCCACGGGGGGCTTTACCGATTGCGCGTTGCACTTTGGCGCACGCCACGTGATTGGCGTAGAAGTTGGCCATAGCCAGCTCGCGGAATCGCTACGTACCCACCCGCGTGTTATGTGCCTCGAAGGCCTTAACGCCAGGCACATGAGTTCATCCGTAGCACTGCAAGAAGCGATTACCGCGACTCCTATTGATACCGCAGTGATGGACGTCTCCTTTATTTCTCAGACCCTGATTTTGCCGGAGATCGCCGCACTGCTGCCAACAGGAGGAGAGCTAATTTCGTTGGTTAAACCTCAGTTTGAACTCACCCCTGGAGCGCTGGATAAGCGGGGCATCGTTCGACGCGCGGCCGACTACCACACAGTGGAAGAAAAGATTCGCAAGGCCTGTGACGCTTGTGGGTTAGCGGTGCAGCACTGGCAAGAGAGCCCGATTACCGGAGGAGACGGTAATCGGGAGTTTCTTCTTCATGCCCTTAAGCCTGCCCCCTGACATACGCCTAACTATGCGTAGACGGCGGTAACTTATTAATTGACTGCACTTTGACCGACTCCCCCCGGTCACGGTGCAGCCATACATCCATCTGCTCAAACGCCACACGAACACCTGCTTTTTGAAACAGCTCATTTACCCGACAATTGATTTCATCCGTCGCAGGCAAGCGCTCCTTGATGTCATCAACAAAAATGCGCAGCTCAAAATTGAAGCTATGGTTGCCATAGCTCAAACAGAACACCTGAGGCTCCGGGTCAATCAACACCCGCTCGTTTTCATCTGCCGCTTGGCGTAAAAGCTGATGCACTTTGGCCAGGTCCGAGTTATGCGCAACGCCATACGTCAGCACGACCCTGGTCACGTTATCTGAAAGAGACCAGTTAATAAGCTGATCCGTCACAAAGGTTTTATTGGGAATAATAATTTCTTTGCGATCGAAGTCAGTAACGGTTGTCGCTCGTATCCTTATACGGTTCACGGTCCCGTGCAAGTTGCCCAGCGTAATCGTATCCCCAATGCGGATAGGCCGTTCGAACAGGATAATCAAACCTGAAATGAAGTTGGCAAAGATTTCCTGTAACCCAAAGCCCAGCCCCACACTGAGCGCCGCCACCAGCCACTGTAACTTGTCCCAGGAAACGCCCAGGGTGGCCAGCGCAATCAGCATGCCTGTACCCACAATCGCATACGAGAGCAGCGAACTGATGGCATAGGCACTGCCCTGCTTTAGTGCCAAGCGAGACAAGACCATTACCTCTAAAAGGCCAGGCAGGTTACGCGCCATAATAAAGGTGACCGCGACCACCAGCAGCGCGGTAATAACATCCGTGACAGACAGTTCACTGCCAATCAAATCCTCGTCACCAGAATCCCACAGGGAAACGTGATCCAGATATCCCACCACGGATAAAAGATCCGACCAGACAAGATATAAAAGTAAGCTGAAGCCGATTAATAAAATCAGCTTGGAGAGGCGTAGCGACTGAGTATTGATTTTCTCCATATCCAGCGGCGGCTCTTCCACCACCTCAAGCCCCCCTTCAGCTTCCTCCTGCGCTTGAGCACGTCGGGCAAGCGCTCGTCGGTAAGCCAAGCGTCTGGCGGCCACAGCCAAACTACGTACTACCGTCGCCTCAACAACCACCCACAGCCCCAATAAATAAAGCGTGATCGCAAACCGCCCCGCCAAACGCAGTGCGGTGTATTCATACCCCCACACGATCAAGCCCACCAATACGAGCGGGATGGCGGCCATGGCGAGTCCCAGCACCAAACGGAATAAGCGAAGCCCAAAAAAAGGAACATGTGCCAAAATCAGCTTCGTTAGCCACCAGCTCATGGCTAACAGCCCCGCGACCATCAGGCCCAGTGCAATAGGACGCAAGGCTAGAGGTGCTTGCACCTGCCCCGATATTGTCGCAATCGCTATCACCGGCACCAGCGCAAACCCCAGCCAACGTAATAGCTTACGAATCTGGGCGTTATAACGAGCAGGCCAGGTAAAGTGCCGTTCGGCAACGCCATCAGGTGCGAGCAAACGTCGCCCCCACGCGACCACCCCCCAGCTTAACGCGAGCTGCATTAACGCAGGCGCAATACTGTGGGTTAATGCATCGTCTGTTTCGCGAAGCCCTACTCCAACACCGGCTAGCATCAACGGCCCCGGAATAGCCAATAGCGCGTTTAACAGCACTGCTTTTGGTGTGTGTAACTGAGTATCGCTTTTTAAACGACCAATCTGAGAATGGATAGTCGCCAAGCGCTCTTTTATCCGCGCGCGTAACCCGATGAGCAACAGGCCAAGTAGCATCCATGGCAGCCCAAACACTATTTTCCAGGAAAGCGCCTGCCAGTGGTTTGAAAAAATGACTCGCCACTCGCCTTCTCGCCACTCCAGGCGAATGTTGTTGGGCAACTGGCGCAGCCAGTTAATATCCACAGGCTGACTGTTAGCGACCCAAAATAACTGCTCATAAATGGTGGTACGTAGCTCGCGTGTCGTGGTGAGCAGCTGCTTCTGATTAAGCTGTAGCTCAATCGCAGAACTTAAAAGGCTGCTGTAGGATTGCTCCAACTGCTCTACCAGCTCACGACGCTCTCTATAAATCTGGTTCAATGCGTCGATCACACTTGGGGTTGCCTCAAGGCCTGCCTCCTCCACGCGCTGAATGGCTAACCGTCTGCCGTGGCGCAAATGGTCACTCTGGCGGGTTAAATCAAACTGTCTCAATCGAAGATCCGCAATTTCATCCTGCAAATGTCGATGCGGAACTGGCGTAGGCAATGATTGGCGCTGCTCATTTAAAATAAGTGATAACAAATGACTCCCACGCATGGCATCAATCTGTTCATTGAGGCTACGCTGCAATTGGAGTACATAGTCCAGATCACGCTGCGCCTCAAAATTCTCACGCAAGATAGTATTGCTGCGGTCAGTTGCCTGCAGCAGTTCCTGGCTTATGCGTTGATTAACTTGCTGGGCATCAAGTATGACAGGGTTGCCCTCAGCCAAAAGCGAATTATCCACGATGGCCTCGGCCGCCACTTGCTCAGACTCAAGGGTACGCTGAAGGTCAATGGCATCCTCAAGTAAACCCAAACGCTTTTCCTGGTAATCAATTTGCAACGAAAAGAGGTCGCGCCGTTGTTGCGCGAGTTCACGCAATCGGCTATTAACACTTAACTCTCGTTGGTTATAAGCGGCATCTCGTTCCGCCAAGAGTCGTGCCAAGCCAAGCTGTATGAGCTGCGCATCCTTTGAGAGTGAGAGCTGGCTATCCGTTAATAGCGCTTCGCGATCATCGTACTCGCGGCGTAGCGTTTCAGCACGTTGCAGGGCATTGGAGATTGCCTGCTGGGCTCGCTCGGGTAACGTAATCGAGGCCAGTAACTGCGAGTTCACATCGGTCAATTCCCCTTGCAGCTGCTGCAGTTCAAGGACAGCATCTGCCTGCTGTGACGTTAAATCGTCCAACGACATATCGGCGAATGTTTGGGCAGTTAACTGCTGAAAACTCTCCTCCACCTCACCCAACGCAAGCTCTAACTGGTACAACTGTTCAGGCGCCTCATCAACCCGCTGGTTAAGTACCTTTAAACGTTCATCATTAGCATCCAAACGTTGGTAAATTTCCAGCGCGGCCCTTAAATTGGTCTGCTCGCTAACCTGCTGCGCGGTTAGCTCACTGTCTACTGAATCGAGCGCTGCCAAGCGCGCCGCTATTGTCTCTTGTGAGGGTACTTGATCAACGTCAAAGGCGCCCTGAACGCTAACGCACACCGTCATCAAATAAAGCGCCAATAGCACCTTCAAGGTATAATTACAGATACATCTAACCACGGTTGATATACCCTCAGAAAAAAAAGATAGTGGTAAAAATTAAATACCAGCCATTGTCAGGGGTTCCATTGACCTGCGCAACGAAGAGGTTGACTTACTCTCTTGGCATGTATAGAAACGACTCTGATAATTGATCCTTCCCCTTTATTATTTGCGAGTCGCTTCAATGGTCACCCGAAAACTGCTGTATGCAAGCGTAATAGCCTTGCTAAGCACAGTAACGTACAGTAGCCCTGCCTTAGCCGACTCCCAGGAAGAAATTGAAGCGCGTATTCGTGAGCTCAATAGTGAACTCTACCAGCTTCAACAACAACTAAATAACCAGACAGCACTTGGCGACACGCCTGCAAAAGTGACGGTAAAGCAACCACCCGAAGTCGCCGCTCGTGAAGATATCATCGAACGCCGGCTGCTTGAGCAAGAATCGACACGCAATCCCTTTTCGATCACCACACACCGCCTTAACTATTTGTTCCCTGTCAGCTATAACGCAAAACCGAATGCCGAGAATTTTCGGGAAATCACCACTGATTCAGACGCGGATCGCTACGAAATCAAGTTCCAATTAAGCGTTAAAGCCAACCTGGTAGAAGGTGTTTTCGGCGATGCAGGGGATCTCTATTTTGGCTATACCCAGCGCAGCTGGTGGCAGGCTTACAATACCGATGCCTCCTCCCCGTTTAGAGAAACCAATTACGAACCCGAGCTGTTTATCGACTTCGATAACGCCTGGGATGCGCTTGGCTGGGTAAATACACGCAATCGCGTTGCATTTAATCACCAATCGAATGGCCGCTCAGACCCTCTCTCGCGCAGCTGGAACCGCGTCTACCTGGAAAGCACATTCCAACGTGGCGATTGGGCAGTGACGTTCGCTCCTTTTTGGCGCGTTCCTGAGTCTGCCAGTAATGATGATAATCCTGATATTGAACGTTATATGGGCTATGGCGATATCCATATTGCCAAGCGGCTCAATAACAATCATGAAATCAGCGCGTTATTTCGAGGTAACCCGGACGCAGGTAACTACGGCACTCAAATTGACTACAGCTGGCCTACGTTTGGCAACCTGCGCGGGCACATCCAGTATTACTATGGCTATGGTGAAAGCATGATTGACTACGATGATCGTGTTAACCGTCTAAGCATTGGTTTTAGTTTAAATCCCCTGTTTAGTGCGACGGGTTTGAACCGCTAAAAAATGGCCTTGTCTATCATGTGTCGGCTGCTATGCTGATATAGATTAATTATTTCATTCATTCGTCAAAGGAAGACAAAATGGCTAAGCGTCAATTCGATACTGAGCACCGCACTGACCAGTGGAAAGAAGATCTGCGCCACTTAAGCGACACCATAGAAGAACTGGTTAACGCAACGTCCAAGGATGCCAGCAGCGAAATGCACGACCTTCGTGCTCGTGCTGAAAGCCGCCTTAAAAACGCTCGTGAACGCCTGGAAGCTCGCGGCGAGCGAATTTATGATGAAACTCGTGAAACGCTTTCAAATCAAGTTGACTGCTGTGATCGTTATGTACGCGAAAACCCGTGGTCCAGCATCGGTATCGGCGCAGCCGTCGGTCTATTGGTAGGTATGCTGCTCGGACGCCGCTAATGTCTTTGGGGCCAACCCAACGCGTATTTTCTGCCTCCAAGCGCTTGGTAAGGTCACTGGTTGCTAACAGTGAAACCCGACTGCGTTTGGCGGTTTTAGAACTCGAAGAAGAGCGCGCTCGTTTAGTCACCCTGTTTCTTTTGACCGGCGCCAGCTTATTACTTTTATTGCTGGGTGTAATAACGCTTACCGCGCTAGTCATCGTGTTTTTTTGGGACTCTTACAGGCTGCTGGCGATTGGTGTCAGCGCGGGTGTTCTAATAGCAGCCAGTTTATTATTGGCAGCCATTGCTATTCGTCAGGCCAAACGGCATACGTTTTTAAAAGAAACGCTTAAACAACTAGCAGCTGATCGTGCTCTGCTTGAGGTGAAAGGCGATGAAGCAAACCAACAAGAGCGTTAAGCCGCCCAACCGCTCTGAGCGTATAAGCCGTGCTGAGCGCAAAGCAGCATTACTTGCACAGCTTGAGCAGCAGCGCATTGATATTCTGGTATGCAGCGACTATCTACAGCGTTCGGCCTCCCCACTTGATCAAAAGTGGCGCAGCATCAAGTTACCGCTTTACGCCGCTGGCGGTCTGCTCGCCTACAAATTTGTACGCAGGCCGGGCGGAGTAATGGCAGCCGGTAGAAAAGCGCTTGCAGGCTATATGCTATTTCGCAAACTGAAGCTGCTTTCTAACGTTGTTACTTAATTGCCGGGCCGCATCACGCGGCCTAGCAAGCTTGCCCACAAGCAACCCCACTCGCCCACGCCCACTGAAAGTTATACCCTCCAAGCTCGCCAGTCACGTCCAGCACTTCTCCTATAAAGCGCAGTTGAGGCACACCTTTCACCTCAAACGATTTCGATGAGATAGCGTCTGTATTGACCCCGCCCATGGTTACCTCTGCCGTACGCCACCCTTCAGTGCCCGCTGGTTTAAGCTGCCATTGGTTAAGCCGATAGGCCCATTGATCTACTTCATCGTTACTGTATTGAGCTAGCGGCGCTGCCTGATTCGAGTCTGGGTACCACTCTAAAAGTGCCTGAGCAAAGCGTTTGGGAAAGCGCTCTCCCAACCAGGTGGATAGCTGACGTTTGGGCGTTGTTTGACGCGCCTCACGCAGTGACGCGGCGGCATCCTCGCCCGGCAATGTATCAATTTCTATGGATGAGCCGGGTTGCCATACGCTGGATATCTGTAGCATAGAGGGGCCCGACAAGCCCCGGTGCGTGAACAGCATCGGCTCAACAAACCGCCGCCCTGCACAGCTCACCGCGACAGGCAAGCTGAGTCCGGAAAGCGCAGCACTGCGCTCCTTCCAGAAATCACTCAGGGCAAAAGGCACTAGCCCAGGCCGAGTAGGCAACACGTCCAAGCCAAACTGGCGTGCCAGTTCATAACCAAACCCGGTGGCGCCCATCGTGGGAATCGACAAGCCACCGCTCGCCACCACTACAATCCCAGCATCAATGCTCCCCATGGATGTCATCAGGCGCATGGCGTCGCCTTGCCTGGCGACTTTATTGATCTGGGTATTTAGCGCTATTTCCACACCCGCCCATTCGCACTCTGTCCATAGCACTCGCACAATCTCTTTAGCCGACGTTGCACAGAATAGCTGCCCAGGGGCTTTTTCCACGTACTCGACGCCATGCCGGTCAACCAGCTCTACAAAGTGTTCCGGCCGATAGCGCTTAAGCGCGGAAATACAAAAATACGGATTTTCAGAGTAAAAATGCTGAGGTGTGGTGCCAAGATTGGTAAAGTTGCAGCGGCCACCGCCGGACATCAGTATCTTCTTACCTGCCTTGTTGGCGTGGTCGAGTACCAGCACGCGTCGGCCTGCATAGCCAGCCTGTGCAGCGCACATTAGGCCTGCGGCACCGGCGCCGATAACCACGACATCATAAACCATAGAGAATTGCTCTTGGGGGGAGAAGACACGCATTTTAACAGTTCAAGACCAAGAGAAAATGTTTCTTCACGTTTCATGACATCATATAAGAGTGCTAACCAGGATTACCCCCACGCCTGATACCGAGAAACCCATGTCCGCGTATACCCGACCGTATTTGCTTGTTTTGCTCTTTGTTTTACTCTCAAGCCCCGCCCAAGGGCAAACCGCAGCGCAGCCTGCACCTTCTGTAATTGGCAGCCGCGCAGAAATAATGACGTGGTCTGACCCACTGGAAGCCTTGGGCACCCTGCGTGCCGATGAGAGCGTTACGCTTTCTGCGACGGTCACCGATATTGTGGCCGAGATCAATTTTGAGGATGGCGCCCAGGTTGAACAGGGGCAAGTACTGATTCGTCTGGACGATGCCGAAGAACAAGCCCAGTTGCGCTCAGCTCTAGCCATCAGTGACGAACGAAGTAACACGCTTGGTCGTACCATCCAGCTACAGGAACGCAACCTGGCCGCTCGGGCGGACCTCGAAGACTTTCAAGCACAGCTTCGTCAAGCGCAAGCCAATACACAGGTTATCGAAGCGCGGCTTACCAACTACCAAATCAAAGCGCCGTTCAGCGGCCGCGTGGGGTTGCGTACCCTTAGTACCGGCACACTGGTAACGCCCGGCATGGAATTGGTAACGCTCGACAAGCTGGATGTGATGAAGCTTGATTTTAGCGTTCCTGAACGCTTTCTAAGCCGCCTTTCAATTGGGCTACCGCTCAGTGCTACGACAGCCGCCTACCCCGACGATAGTTTTACTGGCGATATTGCCAGTATCGATACACCCATTGACCCTGTCTCGCGAAGCGTTAACGTGCGAGCCGTGCTTGAAAACCCCGATATGCGCCTTCGGCCGGGTATGTTGATGGAAGTGGTCGTTCAACAGCGCGTACGCGATGCCATCGTGCTGCCCGAAGCGGCACTCGAACCCAGTGGCGACCAACACTATGTCATGGTGATTGACCAAAGTGGCCCTACCCCGCGCCTTGAAAGGCACAGCGTAGTGATAGGTGAACGGCGCTACGGGCAGGTAGAAATTCTTGAAGGCATTGAAGCAGGCGACCTAGTGGTGGTTCACGGCTTGCAACTGGCAAGAGACGGGCTGGAAGTACGTTTACTGGGCATCGTGGACGATGAAACGAGTATTCGCGCCTTATTGGAGGCCGATCGCTAATGCGTCTATCGGACATTTCCGTACA
The DNA here is from genome assembly GCF_052379785.1 of Halomonas sp. 72. Taxonomy (NCBI): domain Bacteria; kingdom Pseudomonadati; phylum Pseudomonadota; class Gammaproteobacteria; order Oceanospirillales; family Halomonadaceae; genus Halomonas; species Halomonas sp. 72. Next base: position 24,691 of record NZ_JBQSYY010000013.1, read on the forward strand.
ACGACCCGTGCTTGCCATGGTCATCGCCGCACTGATCATTGCCTTTGGCTTGCTGGCGCTTAATCGGCTTCCTCTGCAAGAGTATCCCACCGTGGATCCTCCCATCGTCAGTATTGATACCCGCTATCCGGGCGCGTCCGCCGATGTCGTCGAAACGCGCATTACCCAAGTATTGGAAGACCGAATTGCAGGCGTCGAGGGCATTGAGTTAATTACCTCGCAAAGTGAGGATGGCCGATCACGCATTGAAATTGAGTTTGGCATTGAAATGGATATTAACGCGGCGGCGAACGATATCCGTGACCGAATTTCGGGTGCCTTGCGTAACCTGCCCGACGATGCCGACGCTCCGGAAGTCACCAAGGCCGATAGCAGCGAAGAGATCGTGGTATGGCTAAGCCTCTCGGGCGCCGACTACTCAATTACCGAGCTTACGGATTACGCCAACCGCTTTCTGGTTGACAGTTTGTCTGTGCAACCGGGCGTTGCCCGCGTTCGTATCGGCGGTGGCCGGGATTACGCCATGCGCGTATGGCTGGACCGCAATGCGCTTGCCGCTCGCGGCCTGACCGTCGGCGATATTGAAGATGCCCTGCGCGCCGAAAACGTTGAGCTACCGGCTGGCTCCATTGAATCACAAGACCGCCAGTTTATCGTTCGCCTCCCGCGCAGCTTTGCAACCGCCGATGACTTTAAACGCCTGGCTCTAAATCAACATGATAATGGCTATCTAGTACGACTGGACGACGTTGCTCGGGTTGAGGTCGGCTCGGTAGAAGATCGCTCCGTATTTCGCGCCAATGGTATTCCCATGGTCGGGCTTGGCATCGTGATGCAGTCGACCGCTAATGTCGTTGAGCTTTCAAGTGCAGTGCGGCATGAGTTGGAACGTCTTCAAGAGACGCTACCCGAGGGAATGACGCTTGGCCTAACCCATGATGCCTCGGTCTTTGTTTCCGGTGCCATTAAACAAGTCGTGATGACCCTGTTTATTGCCATGGGCCTGGTCGTCGTGGTGATCTTTTTATTCCTCGGTAACCTGCGGACCACGCTGGTGCCTGCCGTTACCGTTCCTATTGCGGTCATTGGGGCTTTTACCGCGCTTGCCGTAATGAACTTTTCAATCAACTTGCTCACTCTGCTGGCGTTGGTGTTGGCGATTGGTTTGATTGTTGATGATGCCATTGTGGTACTGGAAAATATCAATCGCCGCATGCACGACTATGGTGAAACGCCGCTGGTAGCCGCTTTTAGAGGAACACGCCAGATTGCGTTTGCGGTTATTGCCACCACGCTGGTGTTGGTCGCGGTATTTGTTCCGTTAAGCATGCTGCAGGGCGACATTGGTCGGCTCTTTTCTGAGTTTGCCCTCACGATGGCGGCAGCCGTTGTTTTCTCGACACTCCTAGCGCTTACCCTAACCCCCATGATGGCGTCCAAGATTCTTAAACCCGGCATGCACGACAGCGCTGTGGGTAAAGGTGTCCAGTGGCTACTGGGTATTACTCAGCGACGTTACCAGCGTATCCTTGAGTGGCTGCTTGCACGCAGTTGGATAGTTGTCGGGGTATTTGCGCTGTTGATCGCCATGACGGCATGGCTAACCACCGAGCTACCCAATGAGTACACCCCACAAGAGGATCGTGGCAACTTTATCGTATTGGTGAATGGCCCTGAAGGCGCCACCTTCGATTACATGATGGACTACATGGATGAAATCGAAGCACGACTGGCTCCCCTGATAGAAACGGGTGAGCTTGAACGTGTGGTCGTACGTGCGCCACGCGGCTTTGGCAATATCGAGAATTTTAACGGCGGTTTTGTCATCATCAATATGGCCGACTGGGGCAGCCGCCGCAGCGCATGGGAGGTGATGGATGACGTGCGAGCGCTGCTAAGGCCGCTGCCTGGCGTTCAAGCATTCCCCGTTATGCGTCAGGGCTTTGGCCAACGCACACAAAAGCCTGTGCAGTTTGTGATTGGCGGCGGTAATTACGCAGAGCTCGCTCGCTGGCGCACCCTGCTGATGGACTATGTGCGGGAGGATAACCCACGCATTACGGCGCTTGAAAGCAACTATAACGAGACCCAGCCACAGCTCAGTGTCGAGATTAACTATGAGCGGGCAGCAGCGTTGGGCGTAACGATTACCGAAATAGGCCGTACGCTTGAAGTGCTGTTAGGCGGTCGCAACGTTACCCGCTACGTGGATAACGGCGAAGAGTACGACGTGATTATCGAAGGTGATCGCGATCGGCAGAACAGCCCCCGCGCCCTGGATAATATACAGGTACGCTCGGCACGTTCTGGTGAACTAATCCCTCTCGCAAGCCTCGTGACGCTTACCGACGTTGCTGGCGCCAGCACGTTAAACCGCTTTGACCGTATTCGAGCCATTACCATCGAGGCCAACCTGGCTGACGGCTACCCGCTTGGGGAGGCGCTTACATATCTACAAGCTACCGCCGACACGCTGTTGCCCGAAGAAGCACAAACCAACGTGGCAGGCCCTTCACGTGATTTTCAGCAGGCAAGTGGCGCGACCACCTTTCTGCTGATATTAGGCGCTATCGTGGTATTTCTAGTGCTAGCCGCACAGTTTGAAAGCCTTATCCATCCCTTGGTCATTATGTTGACCGTACCGCTCGCGATGAGCGGCGCCCTATTGGCGCTTTTGCTAAGCGGGCAGTCGCTTAACATTTATAGTCAGGTTGGCCTGGTGCTATTGATTGGTCTGGCTGCTAAAAATGGTATTTTGATCGTCGAGTTTGCCAACCAGCTACGTGATGAGGGCAAAGCCTTTCGTACAGCGCTCATTGAAGCCTCCGTCACCCGGCTACGACCTATTTTGATGACCGCAATCACCACCATGGCCGGAGCCATACCACTGATTATTTCAAGCGGGCCAGGCGCTGAATCCCGCCTGGTGATTGGCACGGTGATAATGGCAGGCGTTGGTGCGGCGACACTGTTCACGCTGTTTGTAGTGCCGGTTGCATACGACCTTTTGGCACGTCATACCGGCTCCCCCGGTGCGGTTAAACGGCGTCTGGAAGAGGAAATTTCCGACTCCGCCGGTTAGCGACGTGTTGCTGCTTTTCTTTCTAGAGGTAAAGAAAGGCTATCGGTCAAAAAAAGGGCGCCTCTTCAAAAAGAGGCGCCCTTTTCAGGCATCAACGCAAGTGATTATTCACACTCACCTACACGCTGACCTTCAATAGCGGTATTCATGGTCAGCTCGCCCATTGGCGACTGAGTGAGAATATCAACGCTGCCGCTGATTTGCTCGCCCATAAAGCTCATATCGCCATCAATATTGGCTTCACCACCCTCTGCGCGACATACCATGCTGTAAGAGAGACCGTCAGCACTCATTTCCTGATTGAGAAGCTCGCAGCCATCTTCTTCTTCGATAAACCCAAACTCGGCGCCTTCAAGGTCATCCTGAGTAATACATTGACGCTCGGTTTCCGTTTGGTCCGGAATATCCATGTCGCCACTGATGCTGGTCACGCTGACGAACTCCCACTCGCCTGGGGTAACATTCGGTGTTTCCGCCAAGGCGACCATCGGGAAGGCCAAAGTGGCCGCTACTACCATGTTTCGTAACATCATCGTTTCTCTCTTTAGCACGTTGAAAAACAGTCCGTGGAAAACCGCGTATATCCTACCTGATTCATCACCGCCATGCCCGACTTCGCGCAGACTGCTACACTGCCGCCAAGCTCCAAACTTTTAAAGGTAGCTGCTTATGCACGATGATGCCCTGGTAAACCACGATTTTAACTGCCCCTATTGCGATGCGCCTCTGACGTTTGTCATCGACACCTCTCAAGGCAGCCACGCCACGTGGGAAGATTGCCATCAATGCTGTGCGCCTATTCAGCTTGAAATCATCATCTCGCCCATGACCGGCGAACTTGAAGCCGTGTTAACCGGCCGAGACGATGACGTTTTCTAGCCAAACGCCTCCTTGTTGCTAATTTATTTGCCGCTTGGCTTCGCTACGACGCATCAGGTACCACGCCAAAAACGTCACCAGCGATACCGTCAAAATAATCAGCGTCGCCAGCGCATTAATTTTAGGCGATACGCCCATGCGAACAGATGAAAACACCACCATGGGCAGCGTATTGGCGCCAGGACCAGACACGAAGCTTGCGATGACCAGGTCATCCAACGACAGCGTGAAGGCAAGCAGCCAGCCCGCCGCCAGCGCAGGGGCAATAATGGGTAGCGTGATAAAAAAGAATGTTTTAAGGGGTGGTGAACCTAAATCCATTGCCGCCTCTTCTATCGAGCTATCCAACTCGCGCAGCCGTGCCGCCACTACAATGGCAACGTAAGCGCTGCAAAAGGTGGTATGCGCAATCCAGATAGTGCCTACACCACGGTCGGCGGGCCAGCCTGTCAGCTGTGCCATTTGAACAAATAACAGTAGCAACGACAGCCCGGTAATGACCTCGGGCATGACAAGGGGTGCCGTTACCATGCTGGAAAGCGCCGTTTTTCCACGGAAGCGTCCAAATCGCGTCATTACAAACGCCGCGACCGTTCCCAAACATACCGCCATGCTCGCGGCAAAAAACGCGATTTTTAGACTCGTCCATACTGCCGAGAGAATTTGTTGGTCCTGGAACAGCGCCCCGTACCACTGGGTTGAAAAGCCCGCCCACACGGTAACGAGCCTGGAAGAGTTGAAGGAGTACACCACCAACACCGCCATCGGCAGATAGAGGAACACCAGGCCGAGTATCAGCATCAAGGTTGAAAAATGCGGCCGCCGTCGTACTACGCTCATTCTTCAAGCCCCCGAGACTGGTAACGGTGAAACCAAACAATCGGTATTAACAGCAGCAGTAACATCACCATTGCCAGCGCCGAGGCAACGGGCCAATCGCGATTAAGGAAAAACTCCTCCCAAAGTACCTTACCAATCATCAGCGTATCCGGGCCGCCCAATAGCTCGGGAATAACAAACTCGCCCACGGCCGGGATAAATACCAACATTGACCCCGCAATAATTCCCCCCATCGAAAGGGGCAGCGTTACCTTGATAAAAGTATTGAGTTTACGTGACCCAAGGTCCGAAGCGGCCTCCAGTAGTGAATTATCCAGCCGGGTTAGATGGGCATAAAGCGGCAACACCATAAAGGGAAGATAGGCATAGACAATACCTATCACCACGGCAAACTGCGTGTTCATCATTCGTAAAGGCGTATCGATCAGACCCAACCCTATCAGTAGATTATTGATAAGGCCGCTGTTACTTAAAATCCCCATCCAGGCATACACGCGAATCAAAAACGAGGTCCAGGAGGGCAACATTACCAGCAACAACAACAGAAGCTGCCAGTGTGCTGGGGCACGGGCCATGGCGTATGCCATCGGGTAGCCGATCAACAAACAGGCCACGGTTGAGATAAACGCCGTTTTTACAGACCCCCAATAGGCAGCTGCATACAGCGAATCGGAGAGCAAAAACAGATAGTTGCCCACGTTTAGAAAGATATGCAGGGTCTGGTTGGTATACTCAAGCAGCGGCCCATAAGGAGGGATCGCCACAACCCCTTCCGACAAACTGATCTTCAGTACCAGGGCAAAGGGCAGCAAAAAAAACAGCAGTAGCCATACAAGCGGCAAGGCAATCACCGCCCGACGCCCTAACTGTAAGCGTTTGAACAGGGCAGTGAGTTGAGATGGCATCATCGCAAGCAATCTCCCAAGTAGCCAGAAAGGGCCATTAGCGGTTCAACACGATGGCACTGTGGTCTTCCCAGTAGACATACACACTGTCTTCCCAGGTTGGCCGGTCACCTCGCCGTTCGGTATTCGCCATGCTGACCTTAATCAACTGACCCGAGGCGGTGCGTACGTAGTAAAGCGAAAAACCACCCAGGTAGGCGATATCGTGAACTTTACCCTCTGCCCAGTTGTAATCAGACGAGGGTTTCTCACGCGTTAGCCAGATTTTTTCCGGACGCAGCGCGGCCCACACCCGCCGATCAACCGCTTGAGTGGTAATGCCGTGGTCGATATAAATGGGGCGCTCAAGCTCAGGCGATACGATTTGGCAGTGGTCAGCGGCATCTTCCACAATCTCGCCTTCAAACAGGTTCACCGTACCGACAAATTCCGCCACCATACGGCTGGCTGGGCTTTCGTATACATCGACCGGCGAGCCAACCTGCTCAATCCAGCCATCGGCCATAATGGCGACACGATCCGCCATGGTCATGGCCTCTTCCTGATCGTGGGTCACCATAATGCAGGTCACGCCTACCTGCTCAATAATCTCGACCACTTCCAACTGCATTTCAGTACGCAGCTTTTTATCCAGCGCGCCCATGGGCTCATCAAGCAGCAACAGTTTTGGCCGTTTGGCGAGGGAGCGCGCCAGCGCCACCCGTTGACGCTGGCCACCGGAAAGCTGATGCGGCTTACGCTTGGCAAAGCGTTCCATATGCACCAGTTTCAGCATTTGCGCCACGCGCGCATCTACTTCCGCCTTGGCAAGCTTGTCCTGCTTTAGCCCAAAGGCAATATTTTGCGCCACCGTCATGTGTGGAAATAGCGCATAGGATTGAAACATCATGTTAATCGGGCGCTTGTAGGGCGGGATCGCAGTAATGTCTTGACCGCCCAGCAAAATATGCCCGTCCGTGGGAGTTTCAAACCCGGCGAGCATACGCAACAGCGTCGACTTCCCCGAACCCGACCCGCCTAAAAGCGCAAAAATCTCACCACGCTTCACCTGTAAATTTACATTATCTACCGCCAAGGCCTCGTCAAAGCGCTTACATAAGCCTTTAACTTCTAGCACGATGTCTTCTGCAAACCGCGGTGTCTTGCCTTGTGGGCGTTGTATCGCCAAGCCAGACGCTGCCGTTTCGTTCACTGAAGGTTCGTTTGCCGAGGGTTCGCTCGCCGAATTTCCGTCCGACAGGGGCGTAGTGACCATTCGCCACTCCCATCAAAAGACCCGGAAAACCGGGCATTAAAAGATGAACAGCGAGACAGGCAAAAGGCCTGGCTCGCTGTCGGATGAGGTTAGCTTAACGGCCAGACTTTACACGGTTCCACACACGTGTACGGATACGTTGTACCGGCTGTGGCATGTCAAGCGCCACATACAGGTTTTGCATAACCTCGGCTTCGGGATAGATCGCCGGGTCATTCAGAATTTCTTCCGGAAGGTAAGCATCGGCCGCCGCATTGGGGTTGGCGTAGCTGACGTAATCGGTAATTTCTGCGGCAATTTCCGGGTCCAGGATAAAGTTAATAAAGGCATGGGCGTTTTCAGCATTGGGCGCGTCCGCCGGGACCGCCATAACATCAAACCACAAGGCGGCGCCTTCTTTAGGAATGCTATAGCCAATGTCAAAATCACGCCCTGCTTCCTCGGCACGCTCAGCAGCCTGGAATACATCGCCTGAATATCCGCCTGCCACACAAATATCGCCATTGGCCAAGTCGGATACGTAGCGTGAAGAGTGGAAATAGGTAATATCATCGCGCACGGCGCTAATCACTTCACCGGCGGCTTCAAAGTCTTCCGCGTTTTCGCTTAGCGGGTTCAGGCCCAAGTAAGCCATGGCCGCGGGCAGCATTTCCTCACCCGTATCCAGCATTGAAATACCGCAACCCGCCTTTTTTAACGCGGAGGTAATTTCAGGGTCAAATAGCATTGCCCAACTATCGACCGGCGCATCATCGCCCAGGATCTCTTTCACGCGCTCAACATTGTAGCCAATACCGTTAGTGCCCCACATGTAAGGCACTGAGTAGTCGCCATCAGGGTCAATCGCGTCTAAATTTTCCATCAACTCGGTATTGAGATTTTCCAGGTTTGGTAACTGCTCTTTATCAAGCGCTTGATAAACGCCCGCTTGGCGTTGACGCGTAAAAAAGTGCGTAGAAGGCACCACTACGTCATACCCCGAACGGCCTGCCAGCAAGGCAGCGTCAAGCGTCTCATTACTATCATAAACATCGTAGGTAACATCAATGCCGGTACGCTCGGTAAATTTTTCAAGCGTTTCCGGTGCTATATAATCTGACCAGTTATATACCCGTACCTCATCGGCATGGGCGACTGTCGCCGCTGCGGCTAAAGAAACGGCCGCAACGGCCCCGGAAAGTTTGTGAATGTTCCCCATTTCGTGCTCCTCATTATCCAAAAACAGTTATTCAGCAACGGTTATTCAAAAACAGCTCTTCAAAACAGTACCATCTAGATTAACGCCAGCCATCAGCCACTCGCCGTTAGCGTGGGCTTTTCTACTGAACGCGAATTTTGCGGCGCAGCGGTCTCTATCGCAAGTCAATGTGAAAGATTCTTGCATTATAGTGGGCCTGCCCCCACTTCAAGGTCTGCGGAGCGTAGATAGGCTGCTGCATAATAGTAAAAGACTATACGCTAAATGGTGTTTTTCAATTTTAGCTATCAGGAAAATACCCCTACTATAGTCCTCAACATTTTCACCTTCATTCACAAGACACGGAGATAATCTGGATGTCCTTGATCAACACTGAAGTAAAACCGTTTAAAGCTACCGCCTATCTAGATGGCGAATTTATTGATGTCACCGAAGCTGACCTGAAGGGAAAATGGTCCATCTTCTTCTTCTACCCGGCTGACTTTACGTTTGTTTGCCCAACGGAGCTTGGCGACCTGGCCGACAACTACGAAGCCTTCAAAAAGCTGGGCGTTGAAATTTACAGCGTTTCAACCGATACCCACTTCACCCATAAAGCATGGCACGATAGCTCCGAAACGATCGGCAAGCTTCAGTACCCAATGCTGGCTGACCCCACGCTGCAAATCTCGCGTAACTTTGAAGTCCTGATTGAAGAAGCAGGCCTTGCAGAACGCGGCACGTTTGTTATCGATCCCGACGGTAAAGTTCAGATCGTTGAAATCAACGCGGGCAACATCGGCCGTAATGCCGAAGAGCTACTGCGCAAAGTTAAAGCTGCCCAGTATGTTCGTGAAAACCCCAACGAAGTATGCCCGGCCAAATGGAAAGAAGGCGAAGAAACACTCGCGCCCTCTTTAGACCTCGTTGGCAAAATCTAAACGGCGAGTGCTGCCATCTTCGTTATCTTAATCGCTCTTGAAGCGCCGCTTACGATAACGGCTTAACCAGATGGCAGCCTAACACCCGGGCTTTTTTCACCCGGGTGTTCTCTTTACATCGCGCTATATGTTCTCCCTTTTATACCGACTTCGCTGTGATTTTCACTAGCGAGGGCTAAATGTGGCTAAGGGTTGAGAACACCTTTTACAGATTACGAGGAATTCACTGTCATGTTGGACGCTAATTTAAAAAATCAGTTGAAAGCTTACTTGGAAAAAGTGACTCAACCGTTCGAGATCGTTGCGTCCCTTGATGACGGTGACAAGTCACGTGAACTTCACGGCCTGTTGGAAGATATCAACGGGCTGAGTGACATGATCACCCTGAAAACGGATGGTCAGGATAGCCGCACACCCTCTTTTGCGATCAACCGCACAGGTGAAGAGACGGGTGTTGTATTTGCCGGTATTCCCATGGGCCACGAGTTTACGTCGCTGGTTCTGGCACTGCTGCAAGTAGGTGGACACCCACCGAAAACCTCTGACGAGGTGCTTAACCAGATTAAAGCGCTCGAAGGCGATATGCTCTTTGAGACCTACTACTCGCTGTCCTGCCAGAACTGCCCCGATGTGGTTCAGGCGTTAAACCTGATGGCGATCTTTAATCCCAACGTCCGCCATGTGGCGATTGATGGGGCGCTCTTCCAGGACGAAGTTGAAGAGCGTGAAATTATGTCAGTGCCCAGTATTTATCTAAACGGTAAGCCGTTCGATCAGGGCCGCATGACCCTTGAGCAAATTCTGGCCAAAGTGGACACGGGCGCCGCCGACCGCGAAGCCAAAAAGCTAAGCACCAAAGCCGCATTCGATACACTGGTGATCGGCGGTGGCCCCGCGGGTGCTGCAGCTGCCATTTATTCTGCCCGCAAAGGCATTAATACCGGTGTTGCGGCTGAGCGTTTTGGTGGCCAGGTAGCGGATACCATGAGTATCGAAAACTTTATTTCGGTTACTCATACAGAAGGTCCCAAGCTTGTTAGCGCGCTTGAAGAGCACGTCAAGGATTACGACGTTGATATAATGAACTTGCAAACGGCAGCTGCCTTTAAAGCCGCTGAGGCCGAAGGTGGCTTGCACGAAGTGACCTTTGAGTCAGGTGCAAAACTCAAGAGCAAAACACTGGTTCTAGCGACCGGCGCCCGTTGGCGCGAAATGAATGTCCCCGGCGAGCAGCAATACCGCAACAAAGGCGTTGCTTACTGCCCGCACTGCGACGGCCCGCTATTTAAAGGCAAGCGCGTCGCGGTTATTGGCGGCGGCAACTCTGGCGTTGAAGCTGCCATTGACTTGGCGGGCATCGTTGCTCACGTCACCCTTTTCGAATTTATGGGTGAAATGCGTGCCGATGCAGTACTGCAGAAAAAACTTAAGAGCCTGCCCAACGTGGACATTATCTTAAATGCTCAAACCACCGAAGTAACCGGTGACGGCAGCCGCGTTAATGGCCTGACCTACAAAGACCGCAACACCGATGAGACTAAAAACATCGCGCTGGAAGGCATCTTTGTCCAGATTGGCCTGGTGCCAAATACCGAGTGGCTGAAAGGCTCGCCCATCGAAATGACGCCGCGCGGGGAGATCATTGTCGACTCTCACGGCATGACCTCGGTACCCGGCGTATTTGCCGCGGGTGATGTTACCACGGTGCCTTACAAACAGATTATTATTGCCATGGGCGAAGGCGCTAAAGCCTCACTTGGCGCGTTTGATTACCTGATCCGTAACTAATCGCCAAGCACCAACACCAAAAAGCGGGTAGTGGTTTTCCACTACCCGCCTCCCCTATCCCTTTGACGTATAAGACCGTGACGTCATAACCGCTGCTGGCGGTTTTTTTGTCTTCCCTTTACGCGTAATTTGCCCTTCGTCACTGCTCAACACTGAGCCGTCTGATAAACGTATAAGCCGTACAGTGTCTAGCGCCGTATGGTGAAATCTGCCCGCCATCAAAGCACGTGAACAATACTGCGTCATCCTGGTGATTGCCAGACTCAGCCTCTCTGTATATCTTAACCATTGTTAGCAGAAGGTAATGCTGTTCAATGAATCAAGGACTGCACACAATGACCTCAATGAAAAAGGCATCTGCTTCACCGGACCCATCATCCTCTTCTAAACCCCGCTGGCAGTGGGGCCGAGCAATCCGTGCTGCCGTCAGTATTTTTTTACCTCTTATGGCAGGACTCATGCTTGGCCATATCATGACGGGAATGTGGATAGCCATGGGATGCTTGATGATGGTTACCGGGGAGGTATCAGGCAGCTATCGTGACGTGTATCGAGCAATGTTTATTTCTGCTTGTATCGGATCAGTAGGATATTTAGCCGGGTATTTGCATATATTGCCCTGGAGCGCGGTTATTATCATAATGATGTGTGCAGGAGCTGTGGCCCAACTGCTTAGCAACGTTAGCCATACGTTATCAATTGCAATGTTACAGATTTTACTCTTGGCATCTATCGCCCTGGGCGTGCCTTCGATTAATAACTTCTGGATGCCCGCTCTTTTATATCTTGTAGGCATGGTTCTTTACGCGCTTTTACTGGGCATCGAAATTCTTTTCTGCCGCTATCTGGCAAAAAACAGAGATGCAACGCTTAACGCAGCCAGCCAAAGCACCCCAACCAAACCAGTAGCCATAGTAGCGAGCCACCACTACGCGCAAGCGTGCGCTCTGGCCGTATGCTTAGGCGTTGCCTATAGCGCACACCTGGTTGATGATAATCCGCACTGGTTTTGGATTCCGTTAACCGTCGGATTAATCATGAAGCCTGACTTGGGCTCAATCCACAAGCGAGCTCTTCAACGTATAACGGGCACACTGCTGGGCGTTATACTGGGTGTATTAATCTTGCTTTTTGTTCCTAAAAACGTTGCCTTTGTTCTGCTTATGGCTATTTTAGCGGGCATCCTACCTTGGGCAATGAAATACTCCTATGCGCTACAGGCAGTCTTTCTCACACCATTGATACTGATGCTCATTAACATCATTTTGCCTGGTAGTGCGGATATTAATTACGCCACACAGCGATTACTAGACACAGTCATTGGAAGTTTCATTGTTATTGTATTTGGCTACCTGCCATTAAAATACTATCAGTCGAAATATTTTAAAAATCAGCCAGACACTCTATAAGCGGTTACTTTTCAGGCAGGCTGGATAGATCTTTCTGCGAAACATCGCCCTATTTAGGTATCACACTGCACACAGTGCAAGCCGGATCACGCGGTACATTGAAGTGTCGCCACTGGCCTCGTAGGCCATCAAAGGTTGCAAGCCCTTGGTGGGCTTGCCCGGCGCCGCTTAGCAATTTGAACGCCTCAACTGCTTGAAAACATCCGATCAACCCCACCAACGGTGCCATCACACCACTTTCTGCGCAGCCAAGTGCCTCATCGCCCATATCGTCCGGTGGGTAAAGGCAAGCATAGCAGGGGCAGTTTGGGTCACGGGGGCTAAACACCGCAAGCTGACCAGAAAAGCGAATGGCAGCGCCTGACACCAACGGAACACCTACCTTTTGCGTGGCAGCATTGATGGCATAGCGGCTGGAAAAACGATCCGTACAATCCAGCACCACATCGGCAGCAGCAACGAGCTGCTCCAGGGCTTCACCCTCCGCATGCGTTTCAAGTGCTGTAATACGGCAATCCGGGTTTAGCGCCTGCATACTGGCCTTGGCAGAAGCCGCCTTATTCTGCCCAATGCTTGCCTGCTGATGAGCAATTTGACGCTGAAGGTTAGACAACTCGACATGATCAGCATCTACAATCGTTATCCGCCCGACACCCGCAGCGGCCAGGTAAAGTGCCGCCGGCGAGCCCAACCCACCCGCACCGATGATCAGAGCATGGGCACTACGCAAGCGCTCTTGCCCTTCAATATCCACTTCAGGCAGCATAATGTGACGGCTGTAGCGCAGCAGTGTCTGATCATCCATCATCGACTTATTTGTCCTCAAAGTGCTCAACGTCGGGTACATGCAGGCTAAAGCTTTCTTTCACCTCTTCCATAACCACGTAACTTTTAGACTCTTTGACGCCGGGGAGCGTAAGCACCACGTCGCCTAATAGCTGACGGTAGGCGGCCATTTCTGGAATGCGGCATTTCAAGATGTAATCAAACTGACCAGAGACCAGATGGCACTCCTGGATTTGCGGCAGCTTTTCAACGGCTCGACGAAATTCATCAAATACGGCTGGCGATTGAGTTTCCAGGCTAATTTCAACAAAGACCAGTAAATTGGCTTTTAGCGCCTGGGGGTCAAGAATCGCCTGGTAACCACGAATAATGCCCGCGCGCTCCAGGCGTTTGACACGCTCCAAACAAGGCGTTGTGGATAAACCAACCTCTGATGCCAAATCAACATAGGAAATACGTGCATTTTCCTGCAGGCAGCGCAGAATTTTAAGGTCGATACGGTCTAGCGTTCTATTTTTAGGTTTCATAGCAGGATCCACTACAGATAAGCCAGACGAGCTAGTAGCGCCCAAGGGTAATACGCTCATGCCCACCGAGGTCGCAAATACTTTCAACGTTTTGATAACCCGCATCCACCAGCGCTGCGCGCACTGAGGCTGCCTGACGATAGCCATGCTCTAGCAACAGCCATCCTGAGGCTGTTAAGTAGCGCCGCGCCGTGGCCACTAAATGTATCAAATCGGCCAGCCCATCGCCCCCTGCCACCAGCGCACTCAGCGGCTCAAAGCGCACATCCCCTTGGTGCAAATGCGGATCGTCAGCGGCAATATACGGCGGATTACTCACAATAAGATCAAACCGCTCTACGGGTGTCGCACCCTGCTCAAAGGCAGCAAACCAATTGCTTTGCATGAACGCTACGTTATTGATCCCTAACGCGGCTGCGTTTCGCTGTGCCAAAGAAACCGCTTCTGAGCGAAGGTCGACACCAACCACCTGCCAACCAGGCTGCTCACTGGCAAAGGCCAGTGCAATGGCTCCGGTGCCCGTACCTAAATCCAGCAAGCGCCCGACGGGAGAGGCAACGTGGTTGAGCGCTGTTTCTACCAGCGTTTCGGTATCCGGCCGTGGTATTAGCGTCTCTTTTGAAGTGACCAACCGCAACCCCCAAAACTCTCGCTCACCGGTCAGGTAGGCCACTGGCTGCCCCTGAGCACGCGCCGCCACTAGTGCATCAAAGCGCGCATGCTCCCACCCGGAACAAGCACGGTCGCCCCAGGTATACAGCCATGTGCGGTCCCGTTGAATTACGTGGGCAAGCAGGACGTCGGCATCCAGGCGCGGCGAGGCTGAGCCGGCGGCTTTTAAGCGCTCTGCTGCGGCCTGTAAAAGCGCATCAAACGTCATTACGTGTCCTGAAGCGCCGATAGCTGTTCGGCTTGATACTCGTGGATCAAGGGCTCAATGACCTCATCCAACTGCTCGCCGCTCACCACTTCATTGAGCTTATAAAGCGTCAGGTTGATACGATGATCGGTAATTCGCCCCTGAGGGAAGTTGTAGGTACGGATACGTTCGCTACGATCACCAGAGCCTACCAGCGAGCGACGGGCATCCGCCTGCTCCTGACGTTGGCTATCGACCGCATTACGCTTCAATTTCGCGGCAAGCAGCGACATCGCCTTGGCCCGGTTTTTATGCTGACTACGCTCTTCCTGGCACTCAACCACTACGCCTGTCGGTATGTGGGTAATACGAATCGCTGAGTCGGTGGTGTTAACGTGCTGGCCACCGGCTCCACTTGAACGGTAGGTATCGACGCGTAAATCCGATGAATTAATATCGATATCGCCAACATCATCAACTTCAGGCATCACCGCCACGGTACATGCCGAGGTATGAATACGCCCTTGAGATTCAGTAGCAGGAACGCGTTGCACTCGGTGAGCACCCGACTCAAATTTCAAACGCGCATAGACGCTATCCCCCTTAACGCGGGAAATAATCTCTTTATAGCCGCCCTGCTCGCCATGGTTGGTACTCACTACTTCGACGCGCCAGCCACGTTTTTCCGCATAGCGTGAGTACATACGAAACAGATCACCTGCAAAAATCGCGGCTTCATCACCACCGGTACCAGCACGTACTTCCAAAAACACGCCTCGACCATCATCGGGGTCTTTAGGCACCAGCAAACGCTTTAGCTCAGTATCCAGTAGGTCTAGCTGCTCGCGCCCTTCACTGACTTCCATCTCGGCAAGCTCACGCATATCAGGATCATCGTCCCGACTAAGCTGCTGGGCTGCCTCAATATCGTTTTCAACGCTGCGATAGCGCTGCCAAGCCGCTACCAGCTCATCCAGCTCGGCGTACTCACGTGAATAGTCGCGAAAGCGCTGCTGATTATTAATGACCTCAGGGTCAGACAGCAGCATCGCCAGCTCTTCAAAACGTTCGGTAAAGCTATCGAGGCGTTGGCGCAAGGTATCTTTCATGCGGGCGTATTATCCTTCTGGCGGTTAGCCGTGGGCGCGGGCTTTTCAAAGGCGGGTTTAACAGGCAATAGTAAGCGTGGCGCGGCCTCCAGCAAGTCATGCTGCTCTTGCGAGGCGGCATCGCGTATTGCTTGCGTGGGCTGGTGCATTAAGCGATTAGCCAGTTGGTGAGCCAGCCGTTCAATCACTTTGGTTGGGTCTTCACCGCGCGCCAAGCGCTCCAACGCCTGATCGCGCGATTGATCGCGCAGGGTTTCGGCGTGCTGACGGTAATCACGAATCAACTCGCCACCGTTACGAATACGTTTTTCATGCTGCCAACTACTGACACCGTGTTCAATCAGTGACTCGGCCTGGTCAGCAGCCACTTGGCGATAGCGACGATTCTCTTCGATCACCTCTTCCAGATCATCAACCGTATAAAGGAATACATCGGCAAGCTCGCCTACTTCGGATTCAATATCCCGCGGCACGGCGATATCCACCATAAAAACCGGGCGGTGGCGACGCTTTTTAAGTGCGCTTTCAACCATCCCCTTGCCTAAAATCGGCAGGGGTGATGCGGTGGAAGAAATAACGATATCGGCCTCTTCCAGCGCGGCCGGAATTTCAGACAGCGTAATCGCCTTACCACCCAATCGCGAGGAGACAAGCTCAGCACGCTCACGTGTGCGGTTAGCCACGGTTAATTGACGTACACCGGCTTCATGTAGATGACGCGCGACCAGCTCGATGGTTTCACCCGCACCGATTAACAACGCCCGCGAGCGACTAAAATCATCAAAAATTCGGCTTGCCATGCTCACCGCAGCATAGGCCACCGAAACCGGATTTTTGCCAATCCCGGTTTCGGTACGTACCTGCTTGGCAATTGCAAAGGTATATTGAAAAAGACGCTCAAGCTCGCCGCCTAACCCCTGCATTTGGCGCGCCTGTTGATAGGCATCTTTCAATTGCCCAAGTATTTGCGGCTCACCCAAGACCATCGAATCCAGACCAACGGCCACACGCATTAAATGGCGCGCAGCGTCGTTGTCTAAATAGTGGTACGCGCAGCGGGTCAGCTCCTCAACACTCAAGTTATGAAAACGCCCTAGCCACTCAAGCACGGCTTGCTCGCCAGCAGCGTCCGTTACGCAATATAGTTCAGTACGGTTGCAGGTGGAGAGCACCGCTGCTTCGCTAATATGTGACAGACCACGCAGTTGCTCCAGCGCGTGTTCTAACTGCGTCGGAGTAAAGGCTACCTGCTCGCGTACGGCCACACTGGCAGTACGGTGATTGATTCCCAAGGCAAGAAGCGTCATACGGTATGCGTCTTCGCTAGTGGTTCGGTCATCACGTTGCTATCGGTCTTGAAGTCTCAATGGTTTACGTCTTACGCTTAATTAGCGCAAGTCTGGGCAACGGCTGATCATTACTCAATTGCGCTTATCTGCCAGCCTTTCAAGGCCGACTATTCTATCACAGCAGACTAACATCTGGCGTACATCACTTTGCCGCAGCCAGCCAAGCCGCTATGCTGAACGCTCGGCCACTAAAATGAGAGACGCATGCCCCTTCGCTCACTACAATTGGGTTCATCCCTACTGCCCTTGGCCGCCACCGTGGTATTCCTGAGCGGCTGCCAGTCAGCACCCTCTTATAAAGGCGGCTTGCCAGACCTGATAGCTTCTGACCCCATGCAGTCGGCCCCACCTATTACCCGAGGCCTGGACGCCGATGGTCTACGTACGCTGCTTACGGCGGAATTAGCGGGCCAACGTGGCGATTACCGCTCTGCCAGCCAAGGTTACCTGGAGGCATCGCAACGCTATAGTGTTCCGGCGCTGGCTGAACGCGCCACTTTTGCGGCTCGGTTTGGTGACGATGTAGCGTTAATGGAGGCATCCGCACTGCGTTGGCGTGAGCTGGCCCCCTCGGCAGAATCACCCAACCAGCTACTGGCCGCGATCTCTTTGCAGCGCGGTGACTGGCTGGACAGCCTTGAACAGCGGCTAGCGATCACTCAAGCAGGCGGCAATGGCGAGCTTGCGGCCTTCGTCGACATCGCTATCACGGAAGGGAGCGCACCGCTCAACTTACTGGCCCAATTGATGCGCGCCCACCTGGCTCAGCCCAGTGCAGAGCAGCTTGAGTATCATAGCGATGCCTTGCTTGCCACTGCGCTACTTGAATCAGCGCTTGGCAATACCCGCCAAGCGCAAGCGTATCTGGACGACGTTGCAAAGCAAGCGCCAGAATCGGCGACGCTTTGGCTTGCCCAAGCACAACTGGCGCTCGAAGCTGGCGATCTACACACAGCCAGGCGAGCCGCGCAACACGGCGCCAGCATTGCCCCCGATGACGTACGGTTTACGCTGCTGCTGGCTCAAGCCGAAATTCGTTTGAATAATATTGCCGCCGCAGAAGCACAAACGGATGCGCTACTGGAAAGCCATGACGGAAACCAGCGCTTACGCTTGGCCCTAACGCAACTCTACCTTGAGGAAGGCTACAGCGAGCCTGCTTACCGCCTGCTGCAGCCACTCACAAGTCAGGACAATGTTCCCGACCTTGCCTACTACCTGCTGGGCGCTATTACGCAGTCCCAGGGCGATACCGATAACGCACTGCTTTACTACCGCCAGGTAGGCGAGGGAGAGGAGTTTTTACCCGCCCGTGCGGCAGCCGCTCGCATGTTGATTGACGATGACCGTGTAATGGATGCGCGGGCTTTTTTACGCATTGAGCGAATGCGCTATGAAAATTACTTTGACGACCTGGTCGCCCTTGAAGTGCAACTGCTGGACGAACTGAACGCGCCCGATGAAGCATTAGCGCTACTTGACCGCGAATTGGCGCGCACACCGGATGACGTTAACCTGCTTTATTTACGCGCCATGCGCTCCTGGCAGAGTGGCAACTTCCCAGGCATGGAGCAAGATTTACGTCAGCTTTTGCGTGTTGAACCCAACAACGCAAATGCCTTAAATGCACTGGGCTATACCTTGGCAGACCTTAACTTGCCAGGACGCATGGAAGAAGCCCGCGAGCTGATTGAGCGCGCCTACGAAGAAGACCCCAGCAACCCAGCGATACTTGATAGCATGGGCTGGGTATATTTCCGGCTGGGCCAAAATGAAGAAGCGCTTGTCTGGCTTGAAAGTGCCTATAACCAGATGCCCGACCAGGAAGTGGCCGCTCATTTGGCCGAAGTCTTACATGCCCTTGGTCGTAGCGATGAGGCTCGCATGTTAATCCAACGGGTGCTTGATAACACAACGCACCACCCCCAGGTTGACGAGTTACTTGAACGTCATCCTGGACTAACCCCGTCAGGTGCTCCCTAACGGGGCTGGCGCCTCTCTTTATGCTCGGTACGCCATTAAGACGCTGCCATTACCCTTTCAACACATTGACATGGAGCCTGTTATGTTGAACACACTGCCCACTTTTATGCGCTTTACCAGCACCGCACGCGCCCCTCGCCTCTTGCTTGCCAGCATAGCGTTACTGCTACTTGCCGGGTGCGCGACGCAAGGCCCGATGGAAGAAGGTGGCCGCCAAGCAGGTCAATGGGAACGCCAGCAAGCGGATGTTGAAGCCTTTGATACCTGGACGTTGATCGGCAAGGCAGGCCTTCGCACACCACAAGAGAATCAGAGCGCCAACCTGGACTGGAGCCAACACCCCCACTATTTCCGCATGCTGATCAGCGGGCCGTTTGGTGGGGGCCGCAGCGTACTTGAAGGTCGTGAAGGTCGCTTCTCGCTAACCACGGGTGATGGCCGCTTTGAAGCAGAAACACCGGAAGCACTGATGGAAGAGCAGTTAGGCTGGTCACTTCCGGTTAGCGCCATGCCTGACTGGGTGCGCGGCCTGCCCGGTGAACATGCAAGCTATCAGTTGGAAACCGACGAGCTGGGCTTTCCGCAGCACATGCAGCAGGATGGCTGGGAAATTGATTACCGCGACTGGGAAGAGGTTGAAGGTATGTGGCTACCTCGCCGCCTGGTGATGAACTATGACGATGTACGCATCACCCTGGTCGTTAACCAGTGGCGCTCTCAATAACGGTGTATGCGCCCGTTGAGTTGTCGCGCCTAATTCAAGTCACGTGAGAGCGTTAATGCCTGCTTCTTTAACACTACCCGCACCTGCGAAGCTCAATCGTATGCTGCACATTGTGGGCCGTCGTGACGACGGCTATCACGAACTACAAACCCTGTTTCAAATCGTTGATATCAGTGATCAGCTCACACTCACCCTGCGCGAAGACGGCGATATCACGCTCGCCACTCCGGTAAACGGTGTGGCTCACGATGACAACCTGATGGTTCGCGCAGCCCGCCTGCTTCAGCGCGCGGCAGGCACGTCACCAAAAGCCATGCCAGGGGCTACGCTAACCATTGAGAAGAAGCTTCCCATGGGAGGCGGACTGGGCGGGGGCAGCTCGAATGCTGCCACCGTATTACTGGGGTTAAACAAGCTGTGGCAATTAGGACTTTCAATGGAGGCATTAGCCAGGCTGGGCTTACAGCTTGGCGCCGATGTACCGGTCTTTATTTATGGACACAGCGCCTGGGCCGAAGGGATTGGTGAAAAGCTGACCTCCGTGACGCTGGATACGCCCTGGTTTGTGATTATTCACCCGAAAGTGAGCGTCTCAACCCCCCTAATCTTCCAGGACCCGGAATTGACACGCGACAGCCGCCCCATTACTATGGCGCGCGCACTGCAGGGGGGAGCGTCTGAGTGGCGTAACGACTGCGAGGCCATCGTAAAAAAACGCTATCCGCTGGTGGCGGAAGCGCTTGATTGGCTCGCGCAGTATGCACCTGTTCAGCTGACCGGTACTGGCGCTTGTCTGTTTGCGACGTTTGAGTCTGAACAAGCCGCACGTACAGTCGCTGAATTGGCAGGTCAACGCTGGCCGACATGGGTCGCACGCGGCCTGAACACCTCTCCCCTACAAGATGCTCTGGGCTGCTGAAAGCGCCCGGTCATCGCATTAGGTTATTGCTGGGGTATCGCCAAGTGGTAAGGCACCGGTTTTTGGTATCGGCATTCCCAGGTTCGAATCCTGGTACCCCAGCCAACCTGACATGATCTGCGTTTTCTCCCCTGATTCCAAACACTGCAAAGGTGGCTGCGCGTGTCAAAATTGATGGTTTTCACCGGGAACGCCAATCCCGAACTCGCTCAAAAGATTGCCGAGAGCTTGGACAGCCGTATGGGTAATGCCACGGTTGGCCAATTTAGCGACGGCGAAATCGCAGTCGAGATCAATGAGAACGTGCGCGGTAAGGACGTGTTTATCCTCCAGTCCACCTGTGCACCGACGAATGACAACCTGATGGAGCTGATCCTGATGGTTGATGCTCTGCGTCGTGCCTCAGCGGCGCGGATTACGGCGGTTGTGCCGTATTTCGGCTATGCCCGTCAGGATCGCCGCGTACGCTCTGCTCGTGTCCCTATTTCCGCTAAAGTGGTGGCGGACATGATGGTAAAAGCGGGTGTTGATCGCGTAATGACGATGGACCTGCACGCCGACCAAATCCAGGGGTTCTTCGATGTCCCGGTAGACAACGTCTACGGTTCGCCGATTCTTCTGGATGATATCGAGCGCCAAAACTACGCTGACTTGGTCGTGGTTTCACCCGACGTAGGCGGTGTCGTTCGTGCTCGTGCTATCGCCAAACAGCTGAATGCTGACCTTGCGATTATCGACAAGCGTCGCCCCCAAGCCAATCAGGCTCAGGTGATGCACATCATCGGTGAAATTGAAGGCCGTACTTGCGTAGTCGTTGACGACATGATCGACACCGCTGGTACGCTTTGCAAAGCCGGTGAAGCGCTGAAAGATCATGGCGCTGCACGCGTAGTGGCCTATGCGACACATCCGATCTTGTCCGGCCCTGCCGTTGACAACATCACCAACTCTGTACTGGACGAAGTTGTCGTGGCCGACACTATTCCGCTTGCTGACCATGCGCGTCGCAGTGGAAAAATTCGTCAGTTGAGCGTTGCCGGTTTGATTGCAGAAGCTATCCGTCGGGTTAGCAACGAAGAATCTGTTAGCGCGATGTTCCATTGATCGCCTAACGATATAGCCCCCTTCTGGGGCCTTGGAAACGTCGTCGTCTGGTCGCGGACAGCGGCGTTTTCTTACTTAAACCAAGAGGCAAATTACATGTCTGATTTTATCCTGAAAGCCAGCGTTCGTAACGACCTGGGGAAAGGTGCGAGCCGCCGCCTGCGTCGTGCGAACCAACAAGTACCGGCCGTTGTTTACGGCGGTGAAAAAGGCGCGCAATCAATCTCTGTAGAAAAAACTGCTTTCTACAAAGCGATTGAAGACGAAGTCTTCTTCTCCTCAGTAATCAAGCTGGTTATCGATGGTAAAGAAGAGCAAGTAGTGGTACGTGATCTTCAGCGTCACCCCTACAAGCCGCTTCTGACTCACGCTGACTTCCTGCGTGTTGACGCTACTCATGAAATCACCATGAACGTACCGCTTCACGTAATCAGCGAAGAAAAGTGTGTGGGCATCAAAGACCAGGGCGGCGAACTGCACGTACTGGCTAACGAAGTTGCCATCAGCTGCCTACCGAAAGACCTGCCTGACTACCTGGAAGTTGATATTTCCGAGGTTGAGCTGGGCACGATCCTGCACCTGTCTGACCTGACACTGCCGAAGGGCGTTTCCTCCGTTGACCTGTCTCACGGTGAAGAGCACAACCACGCCATTCTCAGCATTACGAAAGTTAAAGTACGTAATGACGAAGAAGCAGACGAAGGCGAAGAAGGCACCAGCGCTGAGTAAGGCCGATAAGGGTGCGCATCGCCTTAATGGCTGAATACGTACCTGGCCCGGGCCATGCTCGTATGGCCCGGGAATGATAAGATCAAGCGCTTCGGCGCTTGATTTTTTTTGCGACTTGCCTTTTTGCAACTGCACCTCAAGCCGCCAATGACGCACGACGTCAAGAATACGCCCGGATTTTTTTGGAGGTAGGTCAATGAGTCAGGTAACGGCCCTGATAGGACTAGGCAACCCCGGCGCCGAGTATGATACCACCCGGCACAATGCGGGTTTCTGGCTAGTCGATGCCATTGCGCGCAGCGCCCATACCGAACTGCGCCCGGAAAAGAAGTTCCTCGGCCTGTATGCCAAGGCCCGCGTGGGCGACCACGAGCTTCATCTGCTCAACCCTACCACCTTCATGAACCGAAGCGGCGCCTCTGTGGCAGCGCTTACCCAGTTTTTTAAACTTGCCCCCGAGAATTTACTGGTCGCTCATGATGAGCTAGACCTCCCCCCGGGGCAGGCGCGCTATAAAACAGGCGGTGGCCACGGTGGTCATAACGGCCTGCGCGATATCATCAGCGCACTTGGCAACCAAAAGCAGTTCCACCGTCTACGCATAGGCATCGGTCACCCAGGTGAGGCACGTCAGGTCACCCACTACGTGCTTGGTCGGCCCGGCAAAGACGAGCAGGCGGCCATTGATCATGTGCTTAACGAGTGCGAAGCCACACTCCCGCTTGTACTTGATGGCGATTGGGCGAAAGCCATGAATCGCCTGCATAGCGTAAAATAGTTACTATCGATTTTTTTTCACTTTAGACCCGCGCTGAACACATCCTTTCGTTAGCGCGCGCCTAGCGGCCAGGAATGAACTTATGGGCTTTAACTGCGGTATCGTCGGCCTACCCAACGTAGGCAAATCCACGCTCTTCAATGCGTTGACAAAATCAGGCATTGATGCGGAAAACTTCCCGTTTTGTACGATAGAACCCAACGTAGGCATCGTTCCCATGCCTGACCCGCGTTTGGACAAGCTGGCTGCGATCGTCAAGCCTGAACGAGTCCTGCCTACGACCATGGAGTTTGTCGATATCGCAGGCCTCGTAGCAGGCGCCTCCAAGGGTGAAGGTCTGGGCAATAAATTTCTTGCCAACATTCGCGAAACCCAAGCGATTGCCCACGTGGTGCGCTGCTTTGATAACGACAACGTTATCCATGTTGCCAACCAGGTTGACCCTCGCGCCGACATCGAAACGATCAACCTCGAGCTTGCCCTGGCGGACCTGGATACCGTTGAGAAGGCCAGCCAGCGGCTCTTGCGTTCGGTCAAAGGCGGCGATAAGGAGGCCATCGCGACCAAAGCCATCCTCGACAAGATTGAGCCACACCTGGCCGAAGGCCACCCATTGCGCAGTTTTGGTCTGGATGAGGACGAAAAGCGTCAGGTGAAAAGCTTTGGTTTTTTAACCCTAAAGCCCACCATGTACATCGCTAACGTCAATGAAGACGGGTTTGAGAACAACCCTTACCTGGACATCGTTAAAGAAATAGCTGCCGAAGAAGGCGCCGTCGTGGTGCCCGTCTGCAACCAGCTGGAAGCTGAAATCGCTGAGCTGGAAGATGAAGAACGCGCCATGTTCCTGGGTGAGATGGGCATGGAAGAGCCCGGCCTTGACCGCGTTATTCGCGCAGGTTATGCCCTACTGGGCCTGCAAACCTACTTCACTGCAGGTGTAAAAGAAGTCCGCGCATGGACAGTAAAACAGGGTGCTACGGCCCCAGAGTCTGCTGGCGCTATCCATACTGACTTCCAGAAAGGCTTTATCCGCGCAGAAGTGATCGCCTATGACGATTTTGTCTCACTGGGCGGTGAGCAAGGTGCTAAAGATGCGGGCAAATGGCGTCTGGAAGGCAAAGAGTACATTGTGAAAGATGGTGATGTGGTGCACTTCCGGTTTAACGTTTAATTGACCACCCCGTAATCTGCTAGCTCCTGCCATGGGCGCACCCCTGCGCTCATGGCAATTTGTCTCTTCATCTGCCACCTTCAGGCAACGCCCCTCCCCCTTTTTTCTTAATTTTTCAGTGGCATCCTACGCCCAGCCGACTAATACTGAGGCATCCGAGCTTATTCAACCGGAAGCTGATACCTATGGAAACACTGTACAAAGTGCTGTTACTTGGCAGCCTGATGCTTATGATCATTGCGCTGGTGCAACGGCTCTCTGCGCGTACGGCGTTTCCTGAAGCGACGCTGCTGGCGTTAACAGGCATCACCCTGGGGCTCTCTTACGCGACCCTGTCGACATTGTGGCCTGCCATAGATCTCTTTGATCCTCTCTTATCAGCATCCTTGCCTGCTGAAATATATCTGTGGATCTTTCTCCCCCCGCTGTTGTTCCAGGCAGCGCTTAGTGTCGATGTTCGTGAAATGGTGCCTGATGCAGCGCCTATTTTACTCCTTGCGGTAGTGGCTGTTTTCGTTGCTACAGGTATGGTGGGCCTGTCTATATGGCTGCTAGGCGCAGCAGCGCTGCCTGTTGGGCTGTTACTTGGCGCCGTCATCGCGACAACTGACCCATCCGCCGTCATTGCCATTTTCCGTAACGTTGGAGCACCTCCACGGCTAATCCGTCTAGTGGAAGGCGAGAGCCTGCTAAATGATGCGGCCGCAATCGCGATTGTCAGCGTGCTACTCGCCTCACTTACCGACCATGTCGCTACCACTGCGCTACAGGTGGCCGGAATGCTAGCGTTATCCCTGGGTGGCGGTTTGATCCTTGGCGCCATCATCGGGCGTATCGGTGCAGAGGCGCTCGCTCTTATCGGTAACGATGGCAAAGCGCAGATAGCCATCACGCTTTCTCTGCCATACCCCACCTACCTGCTGGGCGAAAGTTTCGGTGTTTCGGGGGTTGTCGCCGTCGTAGCCGCGGGCCTGGTGCTCAACGGTTTAGGCAGAACGCGGACGTCGCCCGCCAATTGGGAATACCTGCAACTTCTCTGGGTGCAAATTGCCTCCGTCGCGGGTGCCATGGTGTTTTTGCTCGCCATGCTGCAAGTGCCAAAAATGCTGGAAGGGATGACTCTTGCGTGGCTACCGTTACTCGTAGCGATTATTCTGGCGACCTTACTGGCACGCCTCCTCGTTCTATTTGGCTTTCTGCCACTGTTGAATCGACTCAAGCTTTCAACCCCGATCAGCGCAAGCTATAAGCTGGCTATCACCTGGGGAGGACTACGTGGCGCGGTCACACTCGTACTTGCGCTTGGCGTTGCAGAGCAAACAGCGCTTTCAGCAGACGTTCGCCATTTTGTCGCTATCCTGGCCACCGGCTTTGTACTATTCAGCCTACTGGTTAATGGAACCAGTCTTCAGGCGGTCATTCGCAAGCTAAAACTTGATCAGCTAAACCCTTACGATAAAGCGCTTCAGCAACAGGCTATTCATCTTTCGACCATTGAGGTTGAAAGCGCGCTACAACGCACAGCGCAAAACTTCAACATTGCCCCCTCCATCACCGATGATGTCATTGCTAAATTTCGTCGTGATATGGCCATCGAGACGGCCCCTTTCGCGCTTGACCAAGCGCTACCTGAGCGAGACCGTATGGCAATTGCGCTGGTGACGCTGGCTGTTCGAGAGCGCGATCTTATTCCGCGTTACGGAAACGGCGTCACCAGTATCCATAACCTGGATACGATGATGCGCGCCAGCGGCAGAACCATTGATGCGGCTCGCTCAGAGGGCCGCTTGGGTTATAACAGAGAAACACGGAAAATAACCTCACACACTCGCTGGATTAAGCTGTGCACCTTTCTTCACCAGCATATGAGGATTCGCTGGCCGCTGACACGTCTGCTATCTAACCGTTTTGAGCTATTAATTTGCCACAGGGCGGTACTAGAAGAGTTGCGCCATTACACGACACAGCGGCTAACCCCGCTATTCGGCCAGCGCATGGCTGAATTACTTGATGAGGTGCTCAATATAAGGATCAGCGCTGTCGATCAAGCAATACGTGAGACGGAAGCAAAGTTCGGTCGTCACGCCTACCAACTTGAGCAGCGCATGTTACGCCTTTATGCGTTGCGCCGAAGTGCTGAAAGCATGGAAGAAATGGTAAAAGACCGCTTAATCTCTCAACAGGTTTTCGACGATATACAGCGTGGTTTACATCGCATTTGGCACAAGGCAACTGACCGTCCCAGCCTTTCCGGGCACGATTACGAGCACTTTCCTAAACACTCTCCTAAGCACTCCCCCAAGCCCCCTCACAAGTTCACTGACAAACCACCTCAAAAAGGCAACGAGTAACTACCTGGGCATCGCGCTTATTACGTTAAAATATTGACGAGCGGAAAAAAGCTGTTAATATACGCCCCCGTTGAAAGGCTACGTAGCTCAGCTGGTTAGAGCACATCACTCATAATGATGGGGTCCCCTGTTCAAATCAGGGCGTAGCCACCAACACCGAATAGCGAAAGGCCCGCTGACTAAGTCAGCGGGCCTTTTTCGTTGTTGGGCGTTATCTAGTGCGCATCAACCAAGCGCCGGCCGATTCAGAAACACTTTCAATGCTCGGGTTAGGTATTCCACGTCACGCGTACCCGCCGTTTCACGGATAGAGTGCATGGCCCACTGTGGCACGCCGATATCCAGCGTAGGCACGCCAAGCTCCGTCGCCGTAATCGGTCCAATGGTACTACCGCAGCCCATATCCGCCCGCGTCACAAATGACTGTACCGGCACGTCGGCTTCGCGACACACATCACGAAATAGCGCACCGGTTACGCTATTGGTGGCGTAGCGCTGGCTGGCATTCACCTTGATAACCGGGCCGCCGTTAATGGCGGGGCCATGCTGCTCATCATGCTTATCGCGAAAGTTAGGATGCAACGCATGCGCATTGTCACAGGAAATCATCAGCGATGACTGAATCAACTGAATCAGCGACTCCTCGCTGCCCTCTCCTACCTGCGCATTGATGCGCTTAAGCACATCGCCCAGGAACGGCCCCTGCGCACCACAAGCGCTCGCACTACCCACCTCTTCGTGATCATTCGCCACTAACAACGCCCCCTGGCGACCATCACTTTCGAGCAAGGCCTCCATGCCAATAAAACAGGAGAGCAGATTGTCCAGCCGCGCACTGGCGATGAGCTCTTGCTTAACCCCTACGAGCGAAGGCGGCTGCACATCGTAAAAGCCCAGTTCAAAATCCACCACCTCAGCGGAGCGCACACCGTGCTGCTCCTCAAGCCAAGCGGCTAGCAATTCAGAAAGCTTGGTGCTATCGCTTTGCAGCAGTACCGGCGCCATTTGCGTTTGCGGATTAATAGCACGGCCCGAATTCACGTCGCGATCCAGATGGATGGCCAGGTTCGGCACCATCGCAATAGGCCGGTCAACATTCAGCAGCAGGCTTTCCAGCCGCCCGTCTGCATGGCGCACTTGTACGCGCCCGGCTAATCCTAAATCACGGTCAAACCAGGGCGCCAACAGTACGCCCCCATACACCTGCACGCCAAGCTGCAACCAACCTGCAGAGTGCTGAGTGGCGTTGGGCTTTAAGCGCAATCCGGGGCTATCCGTATGCGCGCCCAGCATACGCAAGCTTTTAAGCGTATCGCTTGGCAACTGAAAGGCGATAATGGAAGAATCATTGCGCGTAACGTAATAGCGCTGCCCAGGCGCCAGCTGCCAATTAGCTGTCTCGTGGAGGCGCTGAAAACCTGCTTTCTCCAAGCGTTCGGCCATTGCCTTCGTTGCATGCCAAGGTGTGGGCGACTGGCGCAGAAAATCACATAACCGCGTTAGCCGATCGGCGTTGAAAGCTTCGGACATGGAAATCCTCATAACAGTAATGATTGAGTCTCATAGAGCAAACGACCTGCTACAATGCCCCCTGGCCTATGCAACACATAGGTCACAAGCAGGTCTAGGGAAGAATGAGTGTACACAAATCCGGGAGAGCTTGACTGATGAGCTTGTTTGCAACGCTTTCGCGCTCGGTCGCCCTTGCCGTGATGCTGGTCGTTACCAGCCCGGCAGTTATGGCGCAAATTGCGCCGACCGACGAACAACGCCAAGCGGCAGTAGAAATTGCGGATGCGCTCCGCTACGGCCACTACGCCAACATAACGTTTGATGAGCAGTGGTCACAGGAGGCCTTCCAACGCTACCTGGATATCCTCGATGGTCAACGCGCTTATTTACTGAATCGCGATATAGAGCCCTACCGCCATTATGAAAATGATATGGCTGAAGCACTCTTTAACGGCGATTTGGATGATGCTTACGCGCTTTATAACCAGCTAAGCGAGCGTAATATTGCGCGGGTTGAATGGCTGCTTGCACGTCTTGATGAAGGCCTATCGTTTAGCTTTGATAGCGATGAGCGCCTGGAAGTTGATCGTGAAAATGCTCCCTGGGCCACCCGCGAGAGCGAACTTGATGAGCTATGGCGCAAGCGGTTAAAAAATGACGCGCTAACGCTCGCGCTTACCGACCAGGATGACGAGCAGATAGTCGACAACCTGCGCCAGCGCTATGAAGGCCAGCTTAGTCGCCTACGCCAAACCGAATCAGAAGATGTCTTCGGCTTGATAATGGCAGCGGTCACCAGCACGATTGATCCGCATACTGGCTACCTCTCACCACGCCAAAGCGAATCTTTTGACATCCAGATGAGCCTCTCGCTGGAAGGCATTGGCGCGCTGCTACAGGCCGATGGCGAATACGTGAAAGTAGCAAGCCTGGTGCCCGGCGGCCCTGCTGACCGTGCAGATGTCCTGGAACCTGCCGACCGCATCATTGCGGTTGGCCAGGAAGAGGGCGAAATGGTCAACGTTGTGGGCATGCGCCTGGACAACGTCGTTGACTTGATTCGTGGCCCCAAAGGCTCCGTCGTCCGCCTGGATATCGTGCCCGCCCAAGCGGTGGACATGACCCGCTCGCATATTGTCGAGATCACCCGCGATACCGTAAGCCTTGAAGACCAGGCGGCCCATGGCGAAGTGATCAACGTTGAGCGAGACGGCGAACCCCATCCCATTGGGGTCATTAACATTCCTACTTTCTATGTTGATTTTGACGCCTGGCAGGCGGGCGAAGAGGAGTATCGCAGCACCACACGCGATGTCGCCCGTGAAGTTGAGCGTTTAAAAGAGCAAGGCGTAGAAGGCATTGTGCTGGATCTGCGTAATAACGGCGGCGGCGCGCTTCAAGAGGCTAACTCGCTGATTGGCTTGTTTATTGACCGAGGCCCCACCGTACAGGTACGTGACGCTCAAGGGCGCATTCAGCTATACGGCGATACCGACGCAGGCACACTCTACGATGGTCCGCTGACCGTGCTGGTTAACCGCCTTTCCGCCTCTGCCTCAGAAATCTTTGCAGGCGCTATTCAGGATTATGGTCGCGGCCTGGTAGTAGGCTCATCAACCTTTGGCAAAGGTACCGTACAAACGCTGAACGACCTAAGCCATGGGCAGATCAAGCTGACCCGCGCCAAGTTTTACCGCATCACCGGTAAAAGCACGCAAAATCGTGGGGTTGAGCCTGACATTAGCTTCCCGAGCTTAATCGACCCAGAACGGATCGGTGAAAGCAGCCTGGATAACGCCCTTGGCTGGGATACTGTTCAAGATGTTCAGTATCGTCGCTACGGAACGCCGGAAACCTTTATAGACGCACTGAACACCCAACACGCAGCGCGCGCCAAAGAGAACCCCAACTTCCGCTATGTTGAGCGCCAATCCACGCTGGCCCGCCAGCTACGTGAGCAGCACACCAGCGTGAGCCTGAACCGCGAGCAGCGCCAGCGTGAGCTTGAAGCCCAAGAGGCCGAGCAGCTTTCGCTAGAGAACCAGCGTCGCCGGGCACTCAAACTGCCAGAACTAGACGAGTGGATGGATGCACGCCTGGAAAGCAGCGAACCCAGTGACGATGCTGACGAAAACGGAGAGGATGAAGGCATGCCCGCTGATCGCGCTCCCGTACTAGAAGCCGCAGAAATCCTGCTGGATTACGCGCAATTTCAACAGGCCCAGCGAATGGCGACACGCTAAATAACCATTGATCGCTGTATGACGCCGACCTTTTAGGTCGGCGTTTTTTTACGCGTGACTTTTGACCCGCCAGACACACGAAATCAACCCAATACCGTTAGGCAGCGGGGCCAATAATTTTACAGGGGTTAATAACGTCCTGGAGACGATAAAGGTTTGAAGAGGTAATAAAGGTTTGAAGAGGTAATAAAAATCAGGGGAGCTAGAAAGCAGCACGCTTTTCAGAACCAGGCACAGAAGCACACTGTGAATCTAAAAAGGCAAGTAGATGGCTCCTCGAACAGGACTCGAACCTGTGACCCAATGATTAACAGTCATTTGCTCTACCAACTGAGCTATCGAGGAATAACGCGCTACCTATAGCAGGCTATGCCGAAACAGGTAGTAAAATAGTCAGCTTGGCTCCTCGAACAGGACTCGAACCTGTGACCCAATGATTAACAGTCATTTGCTCTACCAACTGAGCTATCGAGGAACATCTTAAGCTATTGTGTTTTAAGCAGAACCAACCTGTAAAGTGTTGGCTCCTCGAACAGGACTCGAACCTGTGACCCAATGATTAACAGTCATTTGCTCTACCAACTGAGCTATCGAGGAACTTCTCAAACACGGTGCGTAGTATACTGATTTAGGGATTAAGGTCAAGTATCGATTATCGGGGAATGCTAGCCCCCGGTTTCTTGTGCCCGTATAATAGGATTATTCAACAGTAGCCTACGCTGCTAAAACGATACCCCATTCATTCCTCGTCCCCCGACGACCCATAGACGACAGGTACCGATGGCGAAGAAGCTCTTCATCAAAACGCACGGCTGCCAAATGAACGAGTACGACTCCTCCCGTATGGCGGATCTACTCGGTGAATCTCACCAGCTTGAACTCACCGACAATGAGAAGGAAGCCGATGTCATCCTTCTTAACACCTGTTCAATTCGTGAGAAGGCTCAGGAGAAAGTGTTTCATCAGCTGGGGCGCTGGAAAAAGCTAAAAGACGCCAACCCGGACCTGGTAATTGGCGTAGGCGGCTGCGTGGCAAGCCAGGAAGGCGATGCGCTGCGTAAGCGTGCGCCCTTCGTGGATATGATTTTCGGCCCGCAGACGCTGCACCGTGTGCCCTCCATGCTGGATGCGCGCAGCAACAATCAAATTGCCGCCGTAGACGTAACGTTCCCGGAAATCGAGAAGTTTGATCACCTGCCCCAGCCCAAGTCAGATGGCGCCACGGCCTTTGTCTCGATCATGGAAGGCTGCTCCAAATACTGCACCTTCTGCGTGGTGCCCTATACCCGCGGAGAAGAGGTCTCGCGTCCGTTTGAGAAGGTGATGGATGAAGTTATCCACCTGGCCGATCAAGGGGTGCGCGAAGTCAACCTGCTGGGCCAAAACGTTAACGCCTACCGAGGCGACAACGACGACGGTGATGAAATTGATCTTGCCGAGCTGATTGCCTGCATCGCTGCAGTAGATGGCATTGACCGCATACGCTTTACCACCTCGCATCCGGTTGAGTTCACCGACAGCCTGGTGGATGCATTTGCAGACATCCCGGAACTGGTCAGCCACCTGCACCTGCCGGTGCAATCGGGTTCCGACCGGATTCTCAGCGCCATGAAGCGTGGCCATACTGCCGAAGAGTACATTGAGAAGATGGAGCGCGTGCGCGCTAACCGTCCGGATATCAGCTTCTCATCGGACTTCATTATCGGCTTCCCAGGTGAAACCGAGGAAGACTTTGAAGCCACGATGAATCTGATCCACCGGATTGGCTTCGATCACTCGTTTAGTTTTGTGTACTCGGCGCGCCCGGGCACCCCCGCCTCAGGCCTGCCGGATGACACCCCAGAAAGCGTCAAGAAGCAGCGTCTGGCGATTCTGCAAGAGCGCATTCTGCAGAATGTGGCCCAGATCAGCCGCCGCATGGTGGGGTCTACCCAGCGCATTCTGGTCACCGGCTTTTCACCTAAAGACCCCGGCCAACTCTCTGGGCGTACGGAGAATAACCGCGTGGTTAACTTCCGTGCGGCTAACCCTACCGAGCTAATCGGCTACTTTGTGGATGTTGAGATCACTGAGGCATTCCCCAACTCGCTGCGCGGCGAGCTCGTCTCCCCCGAGCGTTACTGATCGCTATCTTATCTTAGGTAATTGCCCCAACCCCGGTTGGGGCAGTAAGCTGG
This sequence comes from Halomonas sp. 72, assembly GCF_052379785.1. Lineage (NCBI taxonomy): Bacteria > Pseudomonadati > Pseudomonadota > Gammaproteobacteria > Oceanospirillales > Halomonadaceae > Halomonas > Halomonas sp. 72. Next base: position 57,291 of record NZ_JBQSYY010000013.1, read on the forward strand.
GTGTCTACACACATTAACTGACGGATTTCCTACTCTTGAGCCAGCCATCACCTCAGGCCAACCGCATTATCACCCTAAGCCTTGAACCCAATGACCCACAGCGGCTTGCCAGCTTAAGTGGCCAGCAGGACGAGCATCTAAAGCTGATTGAGAGCCGCTTGGACGTGACTTTGCGCAACCGGGGCAATATGTTTCAGCTGGCCGGTGCTGCCAACCGCATCAAAGCGGCGGCTAACGTGCTTGAGCACCTCTACCGCGAAACGGCGGTGGATGATCTTTCGGCAGATACCGTGCACCTGTTCCTGCAAGAGTCTGGCCTGGAAGCACTAGAAGACGAGCAGGACGGAGAAGGCAGCCCCGATGACGTGGTAATGCGCACGCCGCGCACCATGATTAAGCCGCGCGGCTTGAACCAGCAGCGCTACGTCACCAGCATTCGCGAGCACGATATTAACTTCGGTATCGGGCCAGCCGGCACCGGCAAAACGTATCTGGCGGTAGCAGCAGCGGTTGAAGCGCTTAACCAACAGGAAGTGCGCCGCATCTTACTGGTACGCCCAGCGGTTGAAGCGGGTGAAAAACTCGGCTTTTTGCCTGGTGATCTAGCCCAAAAGATCGACCCGTACCTGCGCCCGCTGTACGACGCGCTGTACGAGATGATCGGTTTTGAACAAGTGGCCAAGCTCATCGAGCGCCAAGTGATTGAAATAGCGCCGCTGGCCTATATGCGCGGTCGCACGCTGAATAATTCGTACATCATTTTGGACGAAAGCCAGAACACCACGCCGGAGCAGATGAAAATGTTCCTGACCCGGATCGGTTTTGGCTCAACGGCCGTGATCACCGGGGATATCACCCAAGTCGACCTTCCTCGTGGGCAGCGCTCTGGCTTGTCCCAGGTACTTGACGTACTGAAAGATACGCCAGGCATCGGCGTTACCCACTTTGCCGCCAAGGATGTCGTACGCCACCCCTTGGTGCAGCGCATTATCGAAGCCTACGACGAATTCGAGTCGCAGCAGGAAGTGGAAGAGCGTGCCCGCCGTGAAGTACGCCAGCAAGAGCGCGAGGCACGCCTTCAGGGGCGCGAACAGTCTCAGGAACGATGGGGAGATACATCACGTTGAACAATATCGTGATTGATCGACAAGCCGCTATTGATGAACCGCTGCTGCCCACGCTTGAACAGCTCACCCACTGGGTGGGCTGTGTGTTTTCTCATTACCCGGATGATGAGCGCCAAGAGCTTACGATCCGCTTTGTGGACGAGCAAGAAAGCCAAGCCTTAAACCGCGATTATCGCGGCAAAGACAAGCCCACCAATGTGCTATCGTTCCCATTTGAAAACCCGCCGGGGCTCACGCTACCGCTGCTCGGCGATTTGATTATTTGTCATGCCGTTGTGGTAAAAGAGGCGGACGAGCAACAGAAGCCGTTAGCGCATCACTATGCGCACATGGTCGTCCATGGCACGCTTCATTTAATGGGCTATGACCATATTGAAGATGAGGAGGCAGAAGAGATGGAGCAGCTAGAGCGTACGTTGCTTGCTGAGCTGGGCATCTCTGACCCTTACCATGTGCCATGACACTGACAACGCGCAGGGAAGAAACCATTCATTGATGCAAGGCAAGAGGCATAGTGCAACATAGCGCCCCGTACCAGGGGGACACCGCCTTGTTGGCACCCTGTTTTTTGTTGATACTAGATTTTAGGCACGTTACGACACCTGTCTGCCCCGTAAACAAGAGATTTGACGCATGAGCGAAGACCGATCGAGCAATCCTAATCAAAAATCCTGGCTCGAGAAACTCTTTGGCGCCCTTACCGGAGATACCGACGAACCCAGTTCACGCGCTGAGCTGATGACGTTTTTACGCCATACCGCTGGGAAACTGAAGCTGGATCAGGACGCCATCATGATTATTGAAGGTGCGCTTGAAATTAGCGATCGACAGGTTCGAGAAGTATTAATACCCCGCTCTCAGGTATCAGCCATAACGCTGGACCAAACGCGTGATGGCTATTTACCGCTTATCCAGGAAACCGGTCACTCCCGCTATCCTGTGATTGGCGAGAATCTGGATGATGTTAAAGGGATATTGCTGGTAAAAGACCTGCTTCCTTTACTGTCGCAAACCCAGGAAAGCCGGGACGCCTTCAAACTGGAAGATGTTCTCCGTCCGGCCATGTTTATTCCAGAGTCGAAACGGCTTAACAGCCTGCTCAAAGAGTTTCGTGATACGCACAACCACATGGCCATTGTGGTAGATGAGTATGGCGGTACTGCCGGCATTATTACGATTGAAGACATTCTGGAACAAATCGTGGGTGATATTGAAGACGAGCACGATACCGACGAAGAGGACGATATCCGCACGCTGGAAAACGGCCACTTTGCTATTCGCGCCCTCACCCCCATCGAAGACTTTAACGAACGCTTTGGCACCGAATTCTCTGATGATGAATTCGATACCGTGGGCGGCCTGGTGATGCAGCAATTTGGTCATTTGCCCGGGCGCAGCGAGCATACTCGCTTCGGCGGCTGGCACTTTGTCATCTTGAATGCTGATAACCGGCGCATCCGCTTATTAGAGGCCTATCGTGAAAGCGATGGCGAGAGCCTCGAACCTCAAAAAAACGACTAGCAGCTTACCGATTAACCACGTATTGACAGGATATTTCATGGGGCCAATACCCGCCTTTATGCTTCAACTGTTACTGGCCCTGGTTGCGGGCGGCTTTACCACGCTAACCGCTTCACCATTTGAACTATGGTGGCTTGGCCCGGTAGCGATTGCCCTGCTTTACGTAGGGATTCATACCTTAACGCCCGCCCAGGCAGCGCTTAAAGGCTGGCTCTATGGCATTGCACTCTTTGGCAGCGGCGCCTCATGGGTCTATATCTCCATTCATGATTACGGCTATACCGGCGTGCCGCTGGCAGCGTTGCTGACCGCACTTTTTGTCGCCGTACTGGCCCTTTTTTATGCGGGCACCTTCTGGCTTTACCGGCGTTTTACCACCCCGCGATTGGCATGGCTAACGTTTGCCGGTGCCTGGGTGCTGGGTGAAGTGCTGCGCACCTACCTGTTCACAGGCTTCCCTTGGCTACTAATGGGCTCAGGCTATGTCGATTCACCCTTGGCAAGCTGGGCACCAATTGGCGGTGTCTACCTACTTTCCCTGCTGGTGGTGCTTAGCGGCACACTGGCAGCTAACGTGCTTCTGCGCCGCCAGTGGTGGGCACTGGCCCCGTTACTGGCAATCTGGCTGATACCGCTGGCCTTGCCTGCACAGTGGACCACCCCTTCCAGCACTCCGACTCGGGTTGCTTTACTTCAGGGCAACCTCCCGCAGTTGCTAAAGTGGACGCCAGACGGCCAGCGCATCGCAGCGAATACCTACAGCCGACTGACCGCTGAAGTCGCCGATGAGGCTGACATAATTATCTGGCCAGAAACCGCACTTCCCATGACGGAAACTCAGGCACGTCCGGTCCTGGAGCGCGTTCAGGCTAACCTTCCGCCAGGCGTTGCCTTGGTGACAGGCATCGTTCAATTGGATGTGGCTAACCGCTACTACAACAGCGTGGTGGGCATTGGCAACGTTGAAGGCAGTTATCAAAAAGAGCACCTGGTGCCCTTTGGCGAATACCTACCGCTTGAAAGCGTGCTGCGCGGTGCTATCGACTTTTTTGACCTGCCGATGTCGAGCTTTACCAAAGGCGCATCGCATCAGACGCCCATGCAGGCCTCCGGCATTCGCCTGGGCAACGCGATCTGTTATGAAATCATCTATCCGCAGCTTGTGGCGCGTCGCGCTCAGGACAGCGATGTGCTGCTGACGGTTTCCAACGACACCTGGTTTGGCGCCTCCATTGGCCCTTTCCAGCATTTGCAAATGGCACGACTTAGAGCACTTGAAAATGGTCGCTATGTAATACGCGCCACCAGTAACGGCGTTACAGCGATTATTGATGCCCACGGAAGCATCGTTGCTCAAGCGCCCCAGTTTGAAACGACAGCGTTAGTGGGTGAGTTCTATGCGATGGAGGGGTTAACACCTTTTACCCGCACCGGGAGCTGGCCTGCATGGCTACTAGCGGGGCTAATGCTGCTACCTGGCCTTCGCTTGACACGTTGTCGCGGTCGATAGGAACCTTCAACATGACACGCTACAATAGGGCACTTTTTTGATTCTGGCTGGCATAGGAGTACCACTATGTTAAAATCTCGTCCTTTTTTACTACTTGTCGTGATGCCGCTGGCGCTTACTGTCGTGTTGGCGGGCGCTATCTTCGGTGGCCAGGTTATGTCTGACAGCCATGTTGGCGATGACATTCAACACGCTCTGGCAAATAAGCTGGGGACATCCCATGATATTGAGCTCTCGCAGCTGCAGGAAGTGCAGTATGGTTATGGCATCTGCGGCCTCTATCGCACAGCCTCTTCTGACAATGGCTATGCCTCCTTTTTCTACGATAAAGACAGTGAGAATATCGAACTGGATATTAACTCTCGTCTGTACAAGTCGCGCTGCGGCCTCTCTGCCGTCTGCTAAATCGCTTTCGTTGCCAGGTATTAGCCAAGTAAACGGCATATAAAAAGGGGCGACTGATCATCAGTCGCCCCTTTTTTGCTACAGACTTTTTCTACCTACGTCTACTACCTGTTTAGCTCCCTGGGGCTACTCCAAGCGGCGTTAGCTTTTTTCTATCAGCCGTTTGATATCCGCCTGAACATCCGTTATCGGGTGGCTATCCCGCACCAGGAACTGTGCATTCCCCTCTCGATCAAAGGCAAAAACAGCGCTGGAGTGTGTTACCAGGTAGTCACCATTCTCATTCTCTTCACCGTATTCGTAAGCAACGCGGTAACGGTTGGTGATCGCATCAATGTCGGCTTTATCGCCGGTCAAGCCAGTAAACTCAGGGCCAAAGGCATTGGTATAGCGTTTTAGCACCTCGGGCGTGTCACGCGCCGGGTCGACCGAAATAAACAGCACCTGAACCTCGTCGCGCGTCTCATCATCCAGCTGTCTGATCGCATCGCCTAATCTTGCCAGGGTAATGGGGCAAACATCGGGGCAAAACGTGTAGCCAAAATAGACAAGCGCTGGCTTACCCAGATATTCATCCGCTTGGACGCTGTCGCCGTTATCATCCACCAGTGAAAAATCAAGCGACGGCATAATGTCGGCAACGTCGGTGGTACGCCAGCTCTGATCACTACAACCAGCCAGTAAAAGAGACGCCAACGCGGCGAACAACAACTTGTACATATAGGGTTCCTATTCCTGGCCTTTACATCGATGCTGGAGAGACAATATTAAAGGTAACGGGCAGTTGCTGTTCATCGCTAAACTCAAGCACCACGTCAACGTCATCACCTACGTTTAAGGGCTCAACGCGGCGCATAAACATCAGATGATGACCTTTGGGCGCAAACTCAAAACGCTCGCCTGAGGCAATTTCAAGCGATGTAAGCTCGTGCATATGGGCCATACCGTCGTGCTCGGAGCTAACATGTATTTCAACACTATCAAAGGCAGGGCTTTGAGCGCCCACCAGCGTGACGGTTTCATCTCCCGTATTATAAAGCTCAAAGTAACCCGCACCGGGCGTGTTACCAGGCAGCAGGCTTAACCGAGCATTGCTTACTTCAAGCGTCTGCGCCTGCGCAACACCTGCCGTTAATAGCAGTGCTAACGCGCTTAACGCCAGCCGCTGAGTCACTCGTTGGGCCATGACATTCAGTGCCTTGTTCGCCATTACTTCGATGCTCCCTTTAAATAAACACGGTTAAACGGCACACGCGCCAAGCTCGCACGTACTGGCCTATCGCATGTCGTTATGAATCTTTGGCTACCATAGCGCCATCCAGGTGTTCTACAACCCTCCTGCGACATTATGACAGCACCCTCGGCCTGCCGATATTAGGCGAGAACGCGGCGCGGTTTGTGTTTGCCACAAAGGGGGCGCCCAGAAGCATAGGAACGGCGGTTACGAATAGCCCCCTAAAAAGAGTTCAACGCCTATCTCCTTAAGCCCGGAAATAGACGTGGGGCCTGCTGAAATCCCAACTACCGCGTTAAAAACATTTAAACCAGCAAGGTTGTCCTAAAACCAACACTTCTATTAATGGCCGGAAAAGCGGTCAGTGCATGATTGATTCAACATAAACAAACAACCGATCAAGCACTTAAAATCGATATTTATAAACGATCTTGCCAAGCTATTGCTGCAAACAATCTTTATAAACACGCCCAGCTTTCATAATCATGCGCAAGTTACGCTCTGGATCTTTAAGAAAATCAAGATCTTTGCTTGGGTCACCATCAACGACCAGCAGGTCGGCTAGCGCACCAGGCTCAATACGCCCAAGCACTCCCGGATACGGGTTACGCGGCCCCGAGAGAGAAAGTAGCTCCCCGTTACGCCCCGTCGCCATTGCCAATGCGGTCAACGGGTCGTAGAAACGCGTTAGCTTAGCCAAGTGATGCAGCTGGTTGGGGGTATTTTGGGGATTAAAAAGAATATCCGTTCCCCAGCCAGTTTTAACGTTAAATCGCTGGGCCATTTCATACGCGCGAACCGTTCCTTCGGCAACTTGCCGCTGAGACTCTCGGCGTGCCGCATCCGGGTAAACGTTGGAATCTTCATCCTGCAGAAAAGGCTGAAGGCTCCACCACACATCTTCACCGGCCATCATTCGAACGGTCTCTTCATCTGCCAACTGACCATGTTCGATTGAGCGTACGCCTGCCCGCAGGGCACGCTGAATACCCCGGGAGGTGTAGACATGAACCATGACATACGTGCCCCAGTCACCGGCTGCCTCAACCGCTGCGCGAAGCTCGCGCTCGCTAAACTGCGTACTGTCGAGCGGATCATAAAATGACGCGACGCCACCACCCGCAATCAGCTTTATTTGAGAAGCCCCCAGCATCAACTGCTCACGCGTGCGCCTAAGCACTTCCGCTTCACCGTCAGCAATCATGGCTACCCCTTGCTGCTCCGTGTAACTTAGCGGGGTTGTACTACCACGAGGCAATTCGTGCCGCATTCGGAAATCACCGTGCCCGGATGTCTGGGAAATCATGGCGCCTGCGGGAAATATCCGCGGTCCGTTCACGATGCCTTCGTCAATGGCTCTCTTCAGTGCAAATGACGGCCCTCCCACATCCCTGACCGACGTAACCCCTCGCATCAGCGTTCGCTCGGCCTCTTTTGCGGCGACCAAATGGATATAACCAATATCCGCGCTCATGGCTTCCATCTGTGTAATAGCGGCTAGCGTGGAGTGCCAATGCGCATCGATTAAGCCAGGCATCAACACGCGCCCATCACAGTCGATAACGTCCCCGGACTCGGCGCCAGCATTACCTTCAAGAATAGCGCTGACCCGCCCATCCTCTACCTTAACGGATACGCCATCGCGCAACGGGCCACCACTTCCATCAAAAAGCGTTAAGTTGGTGAGTAGCACAGGGCCGTCATGCGCTTTTGAGGGCTGGTCAACCACGTGTGGCGTATGTACACCTGCAAACAGCGCCATGACCGCTGCCGGCCCACCCAGCATTTCGCGGCGAGCAATCTCTGCCATAACGCGCTCATGAAAATGCTGTAAGACGGGTGAACCACAGCAGCAAGCGCCATGGTTATTGCCAGGACTGTTTCCAGGACGGTGTTGTGCGCTAAACGCGGGGGCTAATGAGTAACGGGTAGTGGGCGGCATTGTTAGCACCTCGCTTAAACATGAGAAGGATAGTTTTTTTGTAGAATACCCGGATGATCGGAGCAGCCTTTACAGGCTGCCCTGTTCGCTTAGCACGTCAGGAATGGTCATTTTTACATAGCGCCCTGGTGCTGACTCAATCACCTCAAGCTTACCGTCGCCGGGTGTGCGCGAGGGCACCATTTTCTGGGTATCCGCATAACCATTCTGTGTCATCCATGCCTGCCAGTGCGGCCACCAGGACCCCTCATTAAACGCCGCTGTTTCAAGCCACGCTTCATGGCTTTCTGGCAGTGCGTCGTTACTCCAATAACCGTACTTGTTCTTTTGCGGTGGATTAACGATACCGGCGATATGCCCCGAGCCACCTAATACAAACGTGACGGGACCTTTAGGCAGCAACGCCCCATAATAGGTGCTGTTCCACTTGGCAATATGGTCCTCTTTGGTCGACACGAAATAACTAGGGGTGGAGATTTTGCGTAAATCAATTTTTACACCATCAAGCTCAATCCCCCCCGGCGCGACCAAACGGTTTTCAAGATACATGTGGCGTAAATACCAGGCATGCGTGCCCGCCGGTAGGTTCGTGCCATCCGTATTCCAGTGGAGAAGGTCAAAGGCGGCGGGCATCTCTCCTTTCAGGTAGTTATTGATATAAAACGACCAGAAAAGATCATTTTCACGCAGCAGGTTAAAGGTGTAAGCCATCGAGCGACCATCCAGATAGCCCTTTAGCTGCATGGTTTGCTCAAGTCCTTGCACCACGGCTTCGTTCAGGAAAACACCGATATCGCCGGGGTCACGAAAATCCTGCAGCGTGGCCATGTAGGTGACCGACTTCACCTTTCGCCCCTTGCGGGTACTCGTCAAATAAGCAACGGTCGAAGCCGTCAAGGTGCCGCCTACGCAGTAGCTCACCAGGTTGACCGACTTCTCACCGCAGGCATCCTCAATGGCGCTAATCGCGCTGATCGGCCCCATTTGCATGTAATCGGCCCAGGTAATGTCACGCTGTTCAGGGCCAGGATTGCGCCATGAAATTAAAAATACGGTGTGGCCCTGGTCCACCACCCACTTGACCATGGAATTGTCCTGGCGCAGGTCAAGGATGTAATACTTGTTGATCCAGGGCGGCACGATTAACAGCGGCGTTTTAAAGGTCTTCTCAGTGGTGGGCGTGTACTGAATCAGTTGAATTAACTCGTTTTCATACACGACAGCCCCAGGGGTAACCGCGATGTTTTCCCCGATGCCAAACGCATTGCGCTCGGTCATACACACATTGATGCCTTCCGCTGAGTTGGCAAGGTCTTCACGCAGCCGAGATAGCCCTTCTACCAGATTTTGCCCACGGGTTTGCAGCGTTCGCCGCATCACCTCAGGGTTAGTAGAAACGAAATTGGTGGGCGACATGGCATTGACGAGCTGACGGGCATAAAACCCCAGATTTCGTTTCTGGAGGTCATCCATACCTTCAAGGCTTTCGATCAGTTCTTCTACTACCTGCGAAAACAGCAGGTACTGCTGCATGATCGCCGCATAGTGAGGGTCTTGCGTCCAGGCATCGTCTTTAAAGCGCCGGTCGCTTTTGGAAGGAGTAATCAGCGGTGTGACCTGCTCACCAGACAAAGCACGCATGCTTTGCTGCCATAGCAGCCACTGATCTTGCAGCAGGCGCGCTTGGGTTTGCCACAGCAAGGTTGGGTTATTCATTAATGCCTGCGCACCCGCCTCGAAGCTTTTGCGCATATCGCTATAGACCGAGTCGGCCGCCTCGCTTGGGGCCATGCGTGCCAGCAGATCCTGCATAAGCCCCTGGTACTGCTCAGCGGCCTCTTTCAGTTGCGTATTCCATGCCTCAATGTCTTCTTGAGACACTCCCTGCTGAAACATGTCGTGCAATGGTCGTTTCCACCCCTGCATACTGAATCCCCTTATAACAATACGGCGCCTAGAGGCGCCGTGAGTTAGCCGACTTCTTATTTTTTCCGTGAAGACTGGCTCGAGGCGGATCCAGAAGCACCAGGCTGTTGGCCTTTTGCGGCGGCAGTCGCCTGCTCGGTCATTTGCTGCCCGGCATCACTGAAGAGTTTTTCCATTTCCGTTTTGAACTGCAGGCTCATCTCACCCATAGCACGGGCGTCTTCCTGCATTTGCTGGGAAAGCTCGTTCATGATTTCAGCCTGCTGGGTGCCGAAATCACGCAGGCTTTCTGCATCCTGAATGCTGGTGGCACTGCGGATGCGCTCGGTGCCCATTTGGCTATAGCGCTTCATGGCTTCCAGTTGATACTGGGTCATTTTTTCCATGTTGTTGAGCATCAGCGAGTTAATTTTGCGCATGGGCTCAAACATTTGGCGGGTCTGGGCGTTAAAAGCGTCCATCATATCGTCTTGCATAGTGTCCAATCCTCTTCCGTTTCAGAGTGTGGGCGCTTTCGCGCCCCCCCCTACGAACGTGATTTGCTGCACTGCAAAAAGAGTAATCCTTGACCGGGTGCTTTGCAATAACACTGTTTTCAAGAGCCTTGTTTTCAATAACACTGTTTTCAAGAGCCCTGGATGACGGCGCTCATTAACTGGCCGCTATGCACCTCGCCGCATTACTCGGTTTTTCCTTTACCACGCGAACGCGAGGACGCCGTTGCTTTGGCATTAGGCGCTCCCCCGCTGCTCGACGCATCACTGTCCGCCGCTTGATCATCAGGGGCGGTACTGCTGGCGTTGCCTGCCTGGCGCAACATATCCAACATCATCTGTTGGTAAGTTCCAAAGTTGGCCAACCCTTGAGAAAGCCCCTGCTGCATCATGGGCTGCTGCAAAAAGGGGCGCATCAAACTCATGGGGTCATACCCTTCTGCACCCGACTCCATTTGCCGCTGAATATTTTCCAGCAGGCTTTGCTGGAATGCCTCTACATCAGGAAGCCCCAATGCTTGACGAAATTCATCCGGGGTCAGATCAAACTCAACGTTAATCTTCATGGGTTACTCCTCAGCCATCTTCCTTGAGTGTAGCAGCGTTACGCCAAGCCGTACGCCGCTTTAACGCTGCGCTAAACGGGGTGTATCAACGCTAACCTCACCGTTTTGCCCACGCTGGCGCAGCCAGTGGTCAAGCAATGTAATCGCCATCATGGCTTCGGCAATCGGCGTGGCGCGAATCCCCACACAAGGGTCGTGGCGACCTTTGGTAATCACCTCGACCGGCTGGCCGTTAACATCAATGGAACGCCCAGGCGTCGTAATGCTGGAGGTCGGCTTAAGCGCCAGCCTGGCCACAATCGGTTGCCCACTGGAAATACCGCCCAATATGCCACCGGCATGATTGGACAAGAAGCCTTCCGGCGTCATCTCGTCGCGGTGTTCGCTACCGCGCTGGGCAACGGATTCAAAACCCGCACCAATCTCAATACCTTTTACCGCATTAATACTCATCAAACCGTGCGCCAGCTCAGCATCCAGGCGATCAAACACCGGCTCACCCAGCCCGACCGGAACGCCCTCAGCGACTACGGTAATCTCGGCACCGACGGAATCCTGGTCACGGCGTAGCTGATCCATATACGCTTCAAGCTCGGCTACTTTGGCGGGATCGGGGCAGAAAAACGCATTCTGCTCGACGGCCTCCCACTGCTTAAACTCAATCTTGATGGGGCCCAGCTGGCTCATATAGCCACGAATTTGTACGCCTTGGGCGGCCAAGTACTTCTTGGCGATAGCACCCGCGGCTACCCGCATGGCCGTTTCGCGGGCGCTTGAGCGGCCGCCGCCCCGATAGTCACGGTGGCCATATTTATGGTGGTACGTGTAGTCCGCATGGGCGGGGCGGAACTGCTCCTTGATTTTCGAGTAGTCCTTGGAGCGCTGGTCGGTATTCTCGATCAGTAGGCCAATCGAGGTGCCGGTGGTTTTTCCCTCAAACACGCCCGATAAAATCCTCACCTGATCAGGCTCTTTGCGCTGCGTGGTGTGGCGAGAGCTACCTGGGCGACGACGGTCCAGGTCGCGCTGTAAATCCTCTTCACACAGCGCAAGCCCCGGCGGGCAACCATCTACAATGGCGCCCAGCGCAATGCCGTGACTCTCTCCAAAGGTGGTAACGGTAAACAGCTTGCCAAAACTATTGCCAGACATGGGCGTTCATTCCTTACGCAAAAGACGCCGCATGGGCGTCGAGTTCATCGGCGCTCAAAGCAAATACGCCTTGGCCGCCGCGCTCGAAGTCAAGCCACAGGAAAGGCACGTCGGGAAACGCAGCCTCCACATGGCGGTCAGAATTGCCCACTTCGACAATCAGCCAACCTGTATCGCTCAAATGGCTGCGCGCCTCGCGCAAAATACGCCGCACAATATCCAGGCCATCTTTACCGGCACCCAGTGCCAGTGCGGGCTCATGGCGGAACTCGGCGGGCATGGTAGCCAAATCACGCGCATCGACGTAGGGCGGGTTGGAAACAATCAGGTCAAAGCGCTGGCCTTCCAGCCCGTCAAACACATCCGAGGCGACCGCCCGTATCCGGTCACCCACGTCATGGCGGGTAATGTTTTCTCGGGCGACGGCCAGTGCATCCTGGCTAATATCGGCAAGCGTCACTTCGCAGGTAGGCAAATAAAGGCCGGTTGCAATGCCGATACAACCAGAGCCGGTGCATAAATCCAGCACGCTCTCCGGCGGCTCTTCCGGGAACCAGGCCGAAAAACCGTCTTCGATCAGCTCGGCAATCGGCGAGCGCGGAATCAGCACTCGCTCATCAACATTGAAGGGGTGACCTGCAAAAAAGGCCTCGCCCAGCAGGTACGGCAATGGCTGGCGGCTGGCTACCCGCTTCCGGGTCAGGGCGATAATACGCTGGCGCTCAACAGGCAAAAGCCGTGCTTCCAAAACGGCGGGGTCGACGTTCCAGGGCAGGTGAAGTGCCCCCAGGCAGAGCGCAACGGCTTCATCCCAGGCAGACTCGGTGCCGTGGCCATAGTGCAGCCCAGCCAGATAGAACTCGCTGGATACCCAGCGCAGATAGTCGCGTAGTGTAAAAAGATCGCTCACCAACGCCGTATCCGGCAACGAAAGGGTTGAGTGAGAGGTCTCAGCATTGAGGTGCGTGGTCACAGCGACTCCTGATAAACGAAAACCATCCATGCAGCCACATGCGGCTACACTCATTGATAAAGAAAAGATTGTACCTGTAAAGATTGTACCTTTGACGCCGCCCGGTTCACAGCGCCGCTCAGCTCGCTATACTGTCGGCACTTTATATGCTTTCTTGTTTTACTCTTTCTTCCTTTTCACACTTTGAGCTTGATATGACGCGACGCCACCTGCCCAACGATGACGATATCAGCGCTTTTCGCCAGGCGCTGCAAGCAGCGGGCGTACGCCGTATTGCACATAATCAAGCCGACCCCGGCAAGCCCAAGCGCAATGATGAAGCCCAACAGGCACGGCGTAATGCGGCGGTTCAAAACAGCACAGTACAAGCCAGCGGCCGCACATCGGATGGCCGGGTCGAGGCCGTGCGCCCGTCTGAGTACCTTGAGTTTAGCGTGCCCGATTTACCCTGGCGTACCTTCAGCCAGTTAAAGCGTGGCCAAACCGAGTGGCAGGCGGGGCTTGACCTGCACGGCTACACGCTTGAAGAAGCCCGCGCGGAGCTTGAAAGCTTCTTGCGCGATGCATCAAGCCAAGGGCTACGCTGCGTGCTGGTGGTTCACGGCAAGGCGTGGGGCACCACTTCAGATTTTCCGGTGCTTAAGAGCCACACCAATACCTGGTTACGCGAATGGCCGGGGGTGCTGGCCTTTTGCTCGGCCATTGATATTGATGGCGGCACCGGAGCGGTCTATATATTGCTGCGTAAGCGCGGGGCGTAACGCCGCTCAACCGCTCTCTTCACTGCTCTACTGGCACTTTTCCAGTGGCTCGCTGCCTCACTCTGTCGCATCCGAGGCAATGCTGGGCATGCGCCGCTCCAGCGCCTCATCGGCCAAATGCCGCCCCAGGCGGATCAAGTCTTTGGCGCGATGAAACTCATACGTGCTGCATACCGTCTTGGGAATCTCGATCAATATATCTGGCGGATAACCGGCAATTTTGTATTTTGCCAGGGCCGCTTGGGTAATATCAAACGACTCTAAAATCATATCGAGCTTGCTCCACTCGCGCTTGCCTCGCGTCTCAACACTCTCTTCAGCGCCAGCTTCCACGCCGCTGTCTTCTTCACTGCTGCCAAGCCCCTCCCATAAACGCAGGGTGGCTTGGCGCACGTCGCTCATCCAGCCGCCAATTTTTTCATCACGGTCACGCTCTTGCGCCGTTCTGCTATCATTTTCCTCGTGCTCACGGGGCAGGAGTTCTTCCAGTGATACCGGCTGCGGGCTATGTGCCGTTACGTTAATCGCAATTACCAGGTCTGCTTCGTGGGCAGAAATAACCGGCATGATAGGCAGCGGGTTAAGCAGCCCGCCATCGACCAACACCTGGTCACCAACATTGACCGGCGTAATGACGCCTGGAATGGCGATAGAGGCGCGAATGGCGCGCAGTAACGGGCCATTTTGAAACCACACTTCGCGCTGGCGAACCAGGTCAGTCGCCACCGTCGTCACCGGAATAGGCAAATCCTCAATGAGCACATCGCCTACCAACGCCTCCAACTTACTCATCACCTTATTGGCACGCATGGCACCCATCGGGCTCCAGGTCACATCCACCAGCTTTAGCACATCCAGATAATCGAGATTACAGACCCACTCCCGATACTCGGGCAGTTTGCCAGAAGCGTAGATGCCACCAATCAGGGCGCCCATGGAGCATCCCGCCACTGAAATAATCTCAAAGCCTCGTGCCTCCAGGGCTTCAATGACACCGATATGGGCATAACCGCGCGCCCCGCCACTGCCCAACACCAAAGCCACTTTTTTCCCGCTACCCGCGTGCGTCAGTTGATTCATTGGCTATTCCTATTGCTCTTGAGCCGACCGTATAAGCGTTTTACACGGCTGCCTCCCAGTGAGCGGTGGCGAGTTCCGCCACAGCGGCAACCGCTTTAGATTCCAAATGTAGATGATGCCCACCAGGCAACACATGGCGGGTCAGATCATTAACCGCCAAGCGCGCCTGCTCGGCCCAGGCACGCTTTCCTAAAATACCCTGCTCGCCTTCAATCAGTAGTACCGGCGCCTGAATACACGCTAACAGAGCCAGTACCTGCTCAGGGGTAAAGCGCACCAGAGAGGGTTTTAGCAGTCGACTATCCGTACGCATTTGTAGATAGCCATCGGCAGTTGCTTGCGTATTACGCTCAACCAACGGCATCGCCGTTACGCTATCCAGCGTGGTGACGCCACCGGCTACCCGCGCGGCAACCGCACTTTCGATATCAGCATAGCGTGGTGGGCGGGAAAGCGGGCGACGATGGGCAATAAGCCCTTTGCGCAACTGGCTGGCGGTTTCTTCCGCAGGCGTATTCAATGCCCCCAGCCCGTCAATCAAGGTTAACCGGGCAATACGCTCCGGCATAGCAGCGGCCAATAGGCAGGCAACCGCTGCGCCCATGGAGTGGGCCAGTAAAGAAGCCTGTTCAATACCCAGTGCGTCCAGCGCATCAAGCACGTCGTGGCAGTAATCCCACAACGCATAGTCGCTTCCGAAAGCGGCATGCTGGGAGTGCCCATGGCCGCGAAAATCAATGGCTACCACGCGGATATCCAGCGCATCTGCCAAAAGCGGTGCCAAGCGGCTAAAGCTTGCCGCGTTATCCAGCCAGCCGTGTAGCGCCAGCCAGACAGGTGCATCCACGCGGCCCCAGCCCAGTGCGGCCAAGCGCCCTTGCGCAAGCACCAGCGGCTGCGCGAAGTGTCGAGACGCGGGTTGGAGGGTTGGTTCACACATAGGTTGTTTTCCTGATGAAGCGGCCATCTCGTTGGCAAATAACGCGACGCCTTTAATGTTCCTGAATTCAGCGTTCAGGCAATGTCTGGATGACGGTATCAGTAACAAACGTTACCATGCCAGGCGCAATTCTTCCGTCGCTTTTACCCAACTCTTGCTAATGGTGCTGCCATGAAACCACGCCGCGATACACGCGCCCGTAACCTTGTTTTTTTTATTGCTGTTGTTAGTGCCATCGTCGTGGGGTTGTGGCTAGCGCGCTAGGCTTGCCTAATCGCCGCTCAACGCTTGCAATTTAAACCTCACGAATAAATACTGTATATACATACACATTACATTCAGTGAGGATGCCGACGATGTCGTTGCCTCCATCGACGCTCGTGCCCACCTTGCCGTTAACGTCTCAGCCGTTGCCTTTTTCATCGTTACAAGGCCGTGCGGGCTTTAGCGGCTTTCCATCACCAGCGCAGGATTACGAACCGCGTACGCTCGATCTCAACACGCGGTTAATAAAAAACCCTACCCAGACGTTCTACCTTTCCGCCGCTGGTGACAGTATGGAAGGCTGGGGGATTTTTGATGGCGACCTGCTGGTCGTTGACCGCAGCATTAAGCCTCGGCTAGGGCACATTCTGGTTGCCATGTTTGAAGAGGAAGTGCTGATTAAGCGCTACGCCCTCTACCAAAATACGCCGCATCTCTGCTCCGCGCATCCTCACTACCCGCCGCTTCCTTTGGAAGGCACCGAGTGCCAGCTATGGGGAGTAGTGCGTGCCGTCATTCATGAGTATGTCCGATGATTGGCCTGGTCGATGCCAACAACTTTTACGTCAGTTGTGAGCGTGTGTTTGATCCTGCGCTGGAAGGCAAACCGGTTGGCGTTATGTCGAACAACGACGGCTGTATCATCGCCCGCTCTGCCGAGATGAAAGCCATGGACATCCCCATGGGCATGCCATCGTTTAAGCTCGAAAGCCTGCGTAAGCGTGGTGACATTTACCTCAAGTCATCCAACTATGAGCTGTATGGCGATATGTCGGCCAGGCTGTGCCAGCTACTGCGTGATACCTGCCCAGCCGTGTCGCCGTACTCCATTGATGAAATGTTTATTTACCTAGAGGCGTTCAGCAACCAGCAGTGCCAAACCCTGGGCGAATGGCTGCGTCGGCGGATTCGGCGTCATTTAGGCCTGCCGGTATGCGTCGGGCTGGCCCCTACGCATACGCTGGCGAAGCTTGCCAACCACTTGGCCAAGCAGGCGACTCACTATCAAGGCGTGTGCCTGCTGACGGGAAAAGATGCGGCAACGACCGCCCTGCTTAAACAGACACCGGTGGGCAGCGTATGGGGCGTTGGGCGCCGGATTGCTGAGCGGTTAGCGATCAGTAATATTAATACCGCTTGGGACTTACGTGAGGCTGACCTTCGGCTACTGCGCAAACATTTTTCGGTAGTGCTGGCCCGCACGGCGCTGGAGCTGCGCGGTACGCCCTGCCTGCAGATGAATGCGCTGGATCAACCGCGCCACCGCATTATGACGTCGCGCTCATTCGGCCAATCAACCGGCAGTAAAACAGAAGTACATAACGCGTTACGCCAACATGCCCAGCGCAGCGCCGAAAAACTCCGTCAGCAGCGCAGCCTAACGCGAGCCGTGATGATTTTTTTAAACACCAACCGCCACCGCCGAGACCAACCCCAGTATTCTCCTCACGCCATGGTGCCCCTGCCCTCACCCAGCGATGATACGCGCACAATTCTTGAGGCCGTTCACCAAGGGATTGAACAGGTTTACCGGCCAGGCTACCGGTTTATGAAGGCAGGTGTGATGCTGCTGGATCTGGTTGATGCCGAGCAGCACCAGCTCTCGTTGCTACATCAACCACCGCGGAACCGATACCCTTACTTAATGGCCACCCTGGATAATATCAATCAGCGCATGGGGCAAGGCACCATCAGCTTTGGTATGACGGATGCCGATGCCGCCTGGCAGCTACGCTGCGGGCACCGCTCAGGCCGCTACACCACACGCTGGGATGAGTTGATGAAGGCAGGCACCCATCCTGGTGCTATCAAGCAATCTGCTTTACGCAAGTAACCGCTGCTATCTCAATTACGATCTCAACTACTGTCTCAGCTCCTGTCTCAGCTCCTGTCTCAACTACGATCTCAGGAAGAGACTCAAATCACCTGCCAAACGCCGCTGGATGAGCCGTCACTCATTGCTCAGCAGCAGCGTTGGCTGGAGAGAATCCGTTAGCGTGTCGTTAACGCCTGACGCAGGCGAGGGCTCAACCACTCGCCCAGCGCCATCATGATCAGCAGGATAGCCAACAACCACGGCCAATGAACTGAAAAGGTAACGGTAAACAGCCCTAATGCATCAGCGAAAATAACCAAAATACCCAGCGGGCTGACATAACGCACCATGGCAAGCCATAGCGTATAGGGCAGAGGCGAGAGCCCTAGCTCGTCGCGGAACGTTTCACTCTTCAGGACAAAGCCTGCCAGTATGACGGTGCCTAACCCACCCAACGGCATCATCCAGCGTGAAGTGATGTAGTCCAGCCAGTCAAAGAAGGTCTTGCCTGCCAACGTCCAATCAGCGCCCAGGTTAAAGGAGAGCATGGCAGCGGTACTAATCAGCCAAAGCACAACCCCCGTGCTCCACGCAGCACTGCGGCGTGAGAACCCTTTGTTGTCGCAGAGCCAGGAAACGGTCGCCTCAACCATCGAAATGGACGATGTCAGCGCGGCCATGGAGAGCATGGCGAAAAACAGAATCCCAAACAGCGTACCCAGCGGCATGGCCTGGAACGCCAGCGGCAAGCTCATAAAGATAAGCCCGGGGCCTTCACCTGGGTCCATGCCATTGGCAAAAATTACCGGGAAGATCGCCAGCCCCGCCATCAAGGCAACGGCCGTATCGGCAATGGCGACGCTAATGGTGGTACGCCCAATGGAGGCGCCTTTGGGCAGATAGCTTCCGTAAGTAAGAATGGCACCCGAGGCAAGCGATAAGGTAAAGAACGCATGGCCAAGCGCGGCTAACATCCCTTCACTGGAGAGGCTCCCCGCCTTGAAGGAGAACAAAAAGCGTACCGCATCACCAAAGCCACCGGAAAACACGCCGTACACAATCAGCAGTATCAGCATGATGACCAGGCCTGGCATCATCCAACTGACGTTTTTCTCGATCCCCTCCTGAACGCCTTTGCCCACAATAATCATGGTCACCAGCGTAACAAGCGTGCTCCAGAAGCCCAGGCTGAGCGGGTTGGCGTTGTTTTCCCCAAAAACGGCGGCCATGTCGTCAACGCTGGTGCCCACCAGACCACCGGTTAACATCTTCCACAGATAAGAAAACGACCAGCCTGCCACGACCACGTAGAACGACAGAATCAAAAAGCCGCACAGCATGGCCATCCAGCCAAGCAGCGACCACGCCGATGAGCGACCGGACTCGTTAACCACTCGACGAATCGCATCAATGGGGCTGCCGCGCCCTCGCCGCCCGAAAGCGATTTCGCTCATCATTACCGGCACGCCCACCGCAAAAATGCACGCCAGATAGACAAGCACAAACGCGCCACCGCCATACTCGCCGGTGATATACGGGAATTTCCAGATGTTGCCCAGCCCTACCGCCGAACCGGTAGCGGCGAGCACGAACCCCCAGCGGCCCAGCCACTGGATGCGAGGTTGCTCGGAAGACGCCATGACTATCCTTCTGGTGTAAAAAAAGCGTTTATCCTAGAGGATTTCGGCTCAAAAGCACAAAACTCGTTAACTCTTTTCTGAAAACGGCCGCCCGACGCCCCTGGCTTCTTCCTGACCTGCCCCATTCGCTCATCACTTAGCGCTTCAATTAGCGCATTACAGACAGCGCTTGCGCCTCGGCATCCAGCCGCTGAGCAGTTTGGTCCACGCATCGCAGCCACACCAATAGCACCGCCCCCAACATGACAAAGCCACCGGCCAGCCAAAGGCCCACGGTATAGTGGCCCGAGGCCTCAGCCAGCATGCCGGTTAAGGCGGGTGCAAAGATCTGCGCGGCGCCATACGCCAGCGTCATTTGGCCCATTAAACGCGCAGGGCTTGCCGGGTAAAGCCTGCCAGCCATGGTCAGCACCAAACTCACGCAGCCTAGAAAAGTGCCGCCGTATAGCACCGCGCTGAGCAACACCACCACCAGGTTTGAGGAGATAGCAGGCAATACAATTCCCACGGCCTGGATCGACATGGCCACCACCAGCGCCCCCAAATAGCCAAGCCTCCGCGCCACCAAATCCCACAGCATAACGGCAGGTGCGGCCGCTAAACCGACCACAGCAAAGGTCCAGTTACCCGCGCCCGCAAGCAGCGGCTCGCGCTCCACGATGGTGACAATAAACGTGGCGTTAATCACATAGCCATACCCGGCACAAAAATAGGCGGGCAACATTAAGCGCATAAAGGTACGCGAAGGCGGCTTGGCGGCAGGCAATGCTTTGTGATGCGCACCTGCAACCGGCCTTACCGGGCGTGGCAGACATCGCCAGGCAGGCACCAACAGCACCGCGCCCAATACGCCAAAAATCCACCACTGGCTTTGCCAGTCAAGCGAGAACGCCAGCATTAACTCTACCGCCACAGCAGCCAGTACAATGCCTAACCCCAGCCCCGCAAAATGAATCCCCAGCTCTCCCCGCTGGTGATGGTTCATCAACCAGTGAAGGATCAGCCCAGACGCCAAAAGCATGGCCGCACTGCTGGAAAGCCCCGCCAAAAAACGCAGCGCCGCCCATAGCCAGAAGTTCTCCGTAAGAGCCATGCCCACGGTTGTCAGCACCGCCAGCACCAGGCCAATACGGTAAAGCGTGTCTTTGATGTAAATACTGCGAATCGAGGCGGCCAGCACCGCGCCCAGCATATAGCCCGCGTAATTAAGCGCCGCTAGCCAGCCACCATCCGCGTCGCCCATCCAGGTGTGCTGCTGCATGATCGGCAGCAATGGCGTATAGGCAAAGCGGGCGATGCCAACACACAAAAGCTGACTGCAAACGCCCGCCAGTAGCACTTTAAATCGTTGGGAACCTAGCGTGGCTGGGGTCATCAAACGACTCCATTAATGCCCATTACTCACCATTACATTGATTAGCATGCATACATTAGCAGCATAGTAAGGGATTTCAGTTAGCCCGTCATGACCACTTAGGTCGGGGTCTTGCTATCTTCTGCTATCGATTGATCTCCAGGCTAAGCAACAAGAAGGACAGCGTTTTGCCATGCCCGTCCAAATTAAGGGCGCCATTAACCCCTCCCTGGAGCACGTCATCAATCACGAAGTTCATGCCTGCCAAGTTGGGTAGTGGGTAGCGTCGCACACGGCTGGCCCCGCGGTGGGAAAAAAGTGACAGCACGCGCGCCTCTGTCACCTGTTCCAACAAAGTTGCGTAGTCATCAATGTCATAGGCAAACAGCGCCACATTAAGACGTTCACCCTTGTCACCAGCACGGGCGTGGGCTAATTGATGGAGCATCACAGAAGTAGGCGCATGCTCCATGGATAAAGGGCTTTCAGCTTGCAACATAACGTTCACTCCTAATTTGGCCGAGCGCCGACGACTCAAATAGACTGGCATGAGCGTGGATATCGCTACGCTTTACTAAATAGGACGCAGTAAAAACCCGCCGCTGAAACTGACGACGTACACCGCCACCACCAGCGGGCCCGGCGCAGTAAAGCGCTAACAACTCTTGCGTGGCCCGCGTTACCCAGCGGCGCTCGCTATGCTCGGCCGCGAGCCGCAACCGGTAATCACCACCGGAGATACCTGCTGCATTACGCTGCAAGTTACCGCTGTCACTATCAAACACGCTGGCCAGACCAATAATATCCAGACGCGTACGTAGCTCCGCAGGAGCGCGAAATACCAACCGTTCACGCAGCACCTGTGCTGCCAACTGGGCCCGCGCCAGCGCATTTGGGCCTGCATAGGAAATTTCCGCCTCGCCTTGCCAACCGCCATCGTAGCAAACGGTAGTTTTCAAACGCTCAGGTGCAGGCTTACCTCGAATTCCGGTTACCGCGACACGATTTTCTCCCAGTTGGTGCACCTCAGCACAAGAGAGATCCACCGTGACATCCGGGGTCAGGTAGTTAGCCGGATCGTGAACCTCGTAGAGCAGCTGCTCTTTCACCGTTTGTTCCGTGACGCAGCCACCGGTGCCCGTGGGCTTAGTAATTATCAGGCGGCCATCCTGCTCTACTTCGATGATCGGGTAGCCCACCGTGGCGAGCCCTTCCACGTCTTTAAATCCGGGGTCAGCAAAATAGCCCCCACTCACCTGAGCACCGCACTCGGCTAAATGCCCGGCCATCATGCCGCAAGCCAAGCGGTCCCAATCATCCCAGCGCCAGTTGAAGTGATTCATGAGCGGCGCTAAAAACAGCGCAGGGTCCGCGACACGCCCGGTAACGACGACATCCGCCTGCATCGCCAATGCCTCCGCCAGCGCCTTAGCGCCCAAATAGACATTGGCGGAAATCAAGGCGTTATCGTCCGGCATATCAAGGCGTTCAGCTTCCCATCGTTGCAAGTCCAGGCGATGCAACTGGTCACGAATATCGTCGCCATGTACCTGGGCAATTCGTACATTACGACGCCCCAGCTGCGCGGCTAAGTCAGCAATCACTTGGCAGGCACCCTGCGGGTTCGCAGCACCAAAGTTGCCTAAAATCTGGATATTATGATCCAAGCAGTCGCGCAGCACCGGGGCCAACAGCTCATCTAACAGAGGTTCAAACCCGCTCTCTGGATCCTCACGCATGGCCCGATGGGCGGCGGCCAAGGTGCGCTCACCCAGGGTTTCAAACACCAAGGCGGACGGCTGCTGACGCTTGATCAACTCCACTACCACTGCCACAGCCGCGTCGGTACGGTCACCAGAAAATCCCGCGCCGCTACCTAGTAAAAAACTCATCGGTGTGTCTCCTTGGTTTGAAGAGTTTGATGCCTACTGGCAACAGACCCAGGCGTATCATCAAGCAGGGAACGGCGGCGAAGAAATAGCCCGACAATGAGTGCTAACGCCGCAAGCGTTGAGAGCCAGCCCGGCGTCAGCGCAAGGCCAATGACCACCACAAGCGCTACAACATCAATAAAGCGCTTGCCTGTCATTGCCACGCGCGACATAAGCGCCGCAAAAGCCACCACAAATACCATCCCCTGACAGCTCGCCAGAACGATATCCAAGGCCGAGCCAAACCCTGCCAAGGCGGGATAAATCAGCAGCAAGAAAGGAATCACATAAATAGCCGCCGCCAAGCGCACCGACTCACCGGCTGCCGGTAGCCAGTTGGTACCAGCAATACCTGAAGCTACAAACACAGCAATACAGACAGGCGGGGTAATGACCGAAAGGGTTGCGAAATAGAAAACAAACAGATGAGCAATGAGCGGCTCAACACCAATGGCCGTTAGCGCAGGTGCCAATACCGAAGCCACCAGTACGTAAGCGGCAGTTGTTGGAATGCCCATGCCCAAAATCAGGCACACGCCGCCAACAATAAAAGCGACCAGGAAAAGCGATTCGCCACCCACGTTGACAATCAAGCTTGCCAGCGTCACACCAATGCCCGTCATCCCAATCATCGCGACCAGTATCTGCGCACCTGCCAGTAGTACGCCGATAATCACCATGCCCTTGCCCGCATCAACTAATCCGCTGATGAGTTTGCTAATAATTTCACGCAGCGGCCGCTTGGCAAGCAGTGCAAATGGTACAAAGGTAAGTACTGTCATCAAGATGCCGTAGAACGCTGCCATCTGGATCGAGCGACCACTCAGCACACCGTAAAACAGTCCACCTAAAGCGGCCAAGATAGGAATAATACGCTCAGGTCGCAGCACATCTGACCAGCTCGGTAGCTCTTCACCAGGCACTACCTGCAACTGGCGGCGCTTGGCCACTAAATGGATAGTAATAAACACGCCCAGATAAAACAGAATGGCCGGCAGCAAAGCGGCTAGCGCAATCCGCAGGTAACTTTCACCTAAAATCTCGGCCATGATAAACGCTGCTGCGCCCAAAATAGGCGGCGCAATTTGCCCGCCGGTTGAGGCGACTGCTTCGACACCGGCCGCAAACGGTCGGGGGTAGTTCAAACGCTTCATCATGGGAATCGTGAAATTTCCCGTGGTGGCCACATTAGCCACCGCACTACCGCTAACCATGCCGAATAGCCCGGAAGCAACGGTAGCGACTTTGGCAGCACCGCCCGGCGAGCGACCGCTAATACGCAGGGCTAAATCCATAAAGGTCGTACCGCCCCCGGTATGCAGCAGCAAGCAGCCAAACAGAACGAAAGCCGCAATCGTTGTGGCGGCCACCCCTACCAACATGCCCCAAACGCCTAAATCGCCGAGGAAGATGGTTTCCGTCATGTAGTAAGGATCAAACCCACGGTGACCAAGTGGCCCAGGAATGGCAGACCCTAACCATGCGTAAGCTAATCCCGCTATCACCAATAATGGAAAGATAACCCCGATCGCCCGGCGCGAAAGTTCGAGAATAGCCACCAGCAGTACGCTGGTCAGCAGCATATCGCGGGGCGTAGCCCAGGGCAGCTCGACCAGAATTTGCTCATAGTTCATTGCTACGTAACTGCAGGCTGCCACTACACCGACCGCCAGAAAGATATCTACCGCAAGCCCTAGGGGGCGCCAGCGTTTCCCTTCTCCTAACGGATAAACGGCAAGTCCAAGCAGAATAACCAGCGCGAGAAAGATACTCCGCTGAATCAAACTTTCAAACGGCCCAGTGGCGGAGGTGTAAAGGATTAGCCCACCCAGTATAAGTGCTAAACCTTTGGTAACTGTCTCGCGCATGATCATGCTCTCCGATTAGCCTTATTCAACAGGCTGCAAGGCATCGGGGAGGTCATACCCCTGTTCTTCAAAATAGCGGGCAGCCCCTGCATGCAACGGCACGGTGCCCACCTCCAGGGTCATCTTGGCGATATCAGCGTCGCGCATAGCTGAAAATGCGTTGACCTGCGGATCAGGATTTTCCATTACCGCCTTAACAATTTGATAGGCCGTCTCTTCATCCATATCCGGGTGGGCATGGACGGCGACACCAAATGCCCAAGTGGTATAAGCAGAAATACCGTCTGCCGCTCCTTCAGGAATATCGACAATCGCAATGTCGAGCATTTCACTGCGCAACATGTCGGCTTGTTCTTCATCAAGCGACAACACGTTGATGGGTGTGAACGTAGCGATATCCATGGTCGAGCCATCAAGCCGTTCGCCAACACCTGACTTGACGGAACCCATGACCCGGCCGTCTTTCATGGCATCTACCATATCGGTAGTGGAGCCACGCACGTACTCTGGTTCAATACCTAACGTGCGCATAACGGCTTCGGTGGTTTTCTCTGTTGCTGAGCCGGTGATACCGGGATTGAAACGCACACCGTTTAGGTCAGAAAGCGTGGCTACATTGGCATCTTGACGCATAACGGCGTTTTGCGGCGCCACGGTGTATACCCATAGCAAACGGCTATCGACAGGGCGACCTTCAAAATCTTCTTCACCGGCATAGGCGTGATACCCGATGTTGGTAGTCACTAAGCCCATATCAATCTGATTGCGGCCCAAGCGGCGCAGGTTATCCACCGCTGCACCTGTCTCCGCGACGGAGGAGCTCACCCCTTCGACCTGGTTATTAATGATCTGGTTAATCGCGACAAAGTAACTGTAGTGGCTGGAAGAGCTAGAAGTAGAGCCAATCAACAAGCGTTCATCGGCGTGTGAAGTAGCAGCAGTCAACACAGCGGCGCTGGCCACTATGGCGGTAAGTAGCGTTTTCATTGCGTCTCCAAGGCCCGCTTACGAGCCGTTGTTATTTTAGTGTGGATTGTCTTTCTGCCGTGCAGTGGTTAGCTGCGGCTAATTCAAGAATGGCGCTGGCTTTCAGTTTTGTATATTGAATATTTTTTGCCTTTTGTTTTGTTTTATAAAACCTTTTAAGCAGGCTTGTTAATACGCGCTAGTACCATGGCGGCGTGATTTAATCGGGTATGGTTACGTGCCCCTCGCGAGTATGAATAATATCGCCTGCTTGAGGCTGCATAAGAATTCCGGGCTGCTGCAGGTTTCCTGATCCGCTATTTTCGCCCGGCACAGGCCGAATCACCTGACTAGGTGGAAGCGGTGTACCATGGCGAAGATGGTCATACATTATTTCTAACGCCTCTATATGGTACGGCTGAATCGGCACAAAATTCTCGGCATAACCAGGTAGCTTTGCGCCAAAATGCTCAACGTTGGTTAGCTCGTAAAGGTGCACGTTAGGCTGAGGATCCGTTAGGGAATTGAGTGCCAGATAGGGGCGCGAAGTAAAGCCAACGGGCACACGCGCATCAGACCTACCATGCACGATAATTGTACTAATTCCTCCTAAATTAGCGCTGCCTTGAACATCTGCGATGCCCGCCTGTACACGTAAAGCATCCTCAGAGTCGCCTACTATCAATTCACGTAGACAAAGGGCACCATCCAAATTGTAATCCTGACGTCCGCTGCTTGGAGAGCTCGATAGCGAATCCTTCATAGGGCCGCCGGGGTTTGCATCGTTTATGATATCAACCGATCCAGCGGGAGCACCGCCCGGCGCCGTGGAAAAAATAACCGCTAGCTCCTCCCGCGGTACTGCTCGGGGCGTGCCATGTTCATCAACAGAGGCAAAGCTATACCTACATAAGCGTTCTTCCACCCCAAAGCGCCCATGGGAGCTTGCATATTTAACGGCGGTGGCGGTAGGCGCTATTGCATAGTGCGATGCGTGTAGAAGGCCGGACTCGGGCTCCCAGCCGTACATCTGCAAGTTTTCCAACGCCTCATACCCTTGTGCCGACAGTGTTTCGGCATGCAGTAGCCCGCGTTCTTTCAAACTTTGGCAGCGCTGTTCCGCTTGCGTAATAGTCTGCCTCATGGGGGCGTCAGGCGTTGCGACTGCCGCACAAGGCTGATAGAGAATCGCGTAAGTAAAGTAGTCCATTAGAGAACGCCCTGTTCCCGTCATCGTTCGCTCCCCCCTGACGACTGAAACACGCTCATCGGGTTGAAGCTGCACTTGCGGTTGGGCTGCCACAATGCCGTCGATCAACCCTTCCCGGTCGCTCTCGCCGGCATATAAAGCAGCACCGCCGCCATTTGAATTACCAGCAACCATTACCATGGTATTAGCAGCGTCCAGCTCATTTGCTTCGTCAGGTCTTATCTGATTTAACTGAAAAAGGGCAAACTGTATGGAACGCAGCACATCCTGCCCCCAAGAAGCATCAGGGTTCTGGCGCGAATGCGCATGCTTGAATGCAATTCTATGGGGGTAATCACTCAAGAAACGGTGACGTTGATCAGATGTCATGTCAGCGGTAAAAAGCGAATCCTGCCCTGCCTCGTTCGCAGGCAAATGAATGCCGTCAAAGCGTGTCACGGTATCAGTTTCAAGATCATGAAAGCCGTTTCCCAGCCCTTTATCGGTATAGGTCACCGCACATTGCTTTTGCAGCCCCCAATAGCCAATGGTCGCGACATCGCGAAACAGGCTCGCGGAGCCTGCCACTGGTACCGCCAGAATACAGGGTGTTTGCCAATCGAAATGTTCAGGCACTTGAAGTAGCAGAGAAACGTTTTCGCCTCCGCTGCCATCGTCGGCATAGGCAATAATTTCAGAGCCACCTATCAACTCTTGATTTAACAGACTGCCCGTAGAGGCATCGACGTTGGGTCCATAGGTGATGCCAAAACCCGCGGTACCTTTGGTGAAAAGCGAGCTACGCCTCAATTCTTCAGCAGTGGGCGCCAACGGATCTAGAAACTTAGGTGCATTTTCATTGATCAACGCGCTGATACCCAGCCCCGCCGTTACCAAATCATCACTTTCGCCATCGTAGTTTTTTTCACTCACGATTCTTAACCAGGGAAGCTCACTTGCGTTATTAGCCTCGACTACGCCAAGGGTCAACAGACAGAAACTTAGCAATCCAGCGGCACTCAATAACGTGTTTTTACTATTCATATCTTTCACTTCCATTTATTTTTATTGAAAAAAAGATAATAGGGCTGGCTTTCATTTTTGTTTATTGAATAGTTTTTAATTTGTGTTTTACTTTATAAATGAATCCAAGCATCCAGCAGCTTCGCGTATTTGTTGCCGTCGCTCACTCTCGCAGCCTGGCAGAAGCCAGCGAGCGAGTTCACCTTTCCCAACCAGCTATTTCCATTGCCCTGCGCAAACTGGAAGATAACGTGGGCGGCGCACTGTTTGCCCGTACGGCGCGACAGCTTACTCTGACACCGGAAGGCGATGCCTTCTTGCCGGTCGCTATCCGGTTGCTGAATGATTGGAATGAGGCATTTGAAGATCTTAGTGATCAGTTTTCCAAACAGCGCGGCAAAGTGACGGTAGCAGCACTGCCCACGTTGGCAGCTGGCCTGTTCCCTTGTGTTCTCAAGCGCTTTCATGAGACTTACCCACGCATTAATCTGAGTCTTCATGACGTACTGGCAGACCAAATCAATCAGATGGTACGCGAAGGCCGCGCTGATCTGGGCCTATCAGTGCCTCCTGATGATGCGGATGACCTGACTTTCGAGCCTATCCTCGAAGATAGTTATGTAGCAGTTTTCCCCAAAGGCCACCCGCTGCTCGCTCAGTCATCAGTCGCATGGAGCCAACTGGCGGCCTACCCTTTTATCGGCATTAACCGTCTATCCAGCTCACGTCAGGATATTGATCGCATTATGCAAAGCGTGGGGGAACGGCTGGATATTTTATGCGATGCGCGCCAGATCGCGACGGTGGGCCGTATGGTGGCGGCGGGCTTAGGAATCAGTGTTCTCCCCTCATTAAGCTTCCGGCAAATTGCTACCGACGGCATTGAGCATCGCCCGCTAATCGAGCCAACTATCCGCCGTGAACTGGGCATTATATTAAGCCGGCGGCATCCACCATCTGCGGCAACCAGTGCACTACGCCAGCTGATTCATCGCCACGAATAAGTGTTTTCAGTATGGCTTTCTCTACACACTGAGCGTGAATCTGGCAGACTAGAGATGATTAACACCCACCTTAGTAAGTGAGCGATACGATGAGCGATACTGCAAAACCCTGGACACAACCGATGCCCGAAGCGCAGTTCAAGCTGATGCGCGACATCCTGGCCGCGCCTAGCCCGGTTGGCCTTGAAGGGGCCATGACCTACGGCGTCTTAAAGCCCTACTTCGAGACATTTGCCCCCAAAAGCTGGCACCTTCACCAGTTTAAGGGCAACGCAGGCGTGGTGCTGGATACCCACCCTAACCGCGATGATATGTTCAAGGTCATGATTATCGGCCATGCGGACAAGATCCGTATGCAGGTACGCTCTATCGGTGAAGACGGTAAAATCTGGATCAACACCGACTCCTTTTTACCTTCCGTGCTGATCGGCCATGAAGTGAAGCTGTTCAGTGAAGACCCCGAAAAACCGGGCAGCTATCGCTCGATTGAGGGCGGCACCGTTGAAGCACTCGGCGCCATTCACTTTTCCGACCCAGCAGCGCGCACCGGTGACAAAGGCATTAAGAAAGAACAGATCTACCTGGACCTGCAAATTCACGGCGAGAATAAAAAGCAGCAAGTGCTTAATTTAGGCGTGCGCCCGGGTGACTCGATTATTTTTGACCGCCCTATCCGCCCCGGCTTCAGCCCCGACACCTTCTACGGCGCCTACCTGGACAACGGCTTGGGCTGTTTTGTAACGGCTGAAGTAGCGCGGTTAATCGCCGAAGCAGGCGGCACTGACAACGTACGCATTATGTTTGCGATTGCAAGCTACGAAGAGATTGGCCGCTTTGGTAGCCGGGTAATGGCCGGTGAGCTAAAACCCGATGCGCTGATTGGCGTGGACGTTAACCACGACTACGTAGCCGCGCCGGGTATCGGCGATAAACGCATGCAACCGCTGGAAATGGGCAAAGGCTTTACCATGTCGGTAGGTTCGATTGCCAGTGAGCAGTTAAACCGCATCATCGCCAGCGCCGCCAAAGAGCAGGATATTCCGATGCAGCGCGATATGGTGGGCGTCGATACAGGCACCGACGGCATGGCAGGCGTGCTGGCCTCTATCGACAGCGCCGCGACCTCCATCGGTTTTCCGATCCGCAATATGCACACCATTTCGGAAACCGGAAACACCCAGGACGTACTGGCCGCTATCCATGCGCTCACGCATACCCTACAAGCGCTGGACAAACTGCCCAACCTTGAGCGTGATTTTTTGGATAACCATCCGCGCCTTGACCAAGCAAGCGCACTTAGCCACCAGGGACATGCAAAACCGGAGAACAACGAGGACAAATAACCGCGCTGTTCATTTTCATTAGTATGTTTTATTAGCACGTTGCAATAAGAAAGCCCCAGGCATCACTGCCTGGGGCTTTATCGGTTCCTCCGTAATCTTTCCTCGCGAACGTCCTGTTCGTGCATCCTTGGCGACCACAAGCACTCCTTGCTTGTTCTTCCTAACCACGTTTCCGTTTGTGGTACTGCCTACCTTGAACCTTAAATGTGTCAAATACATTAACCTGAGGCAGGAAAAGTTTAAAAGTCCTTAATCTCTAAAAGATGGTTGCCAATAGCCAACGTAGGCACCGGCATTATGCGCTGCTTATACTTAAAAATAGTTAATCTTCATGCACAATAAGAGCCAAATAAAAAATTAAACGCCAATAACTCTGACAATACGACATGTTACTTTTTATGCTTCCCGCCAAATAACGCCCCAACCCTTGCACCCTCTCAATTTGCTATTGATTACCACGCTGAGTGAAAGCAGCGCTGGCCGGCACTCCACATCCTTATACCAAAGTCTAAAAATCTACAACCAACGGCGTATAAACGAAAGTGGTAGCATGCCCGCTTCTTATTGTTAGCAAACTATCAATAAATTCATGCAATAGCGTCAGGAGACGAGTATGCGAATGTCATTGTCAAATTGGCGCCACTGGGTACCACTGTTAGCGGGACCACTTCTTTTTGTACTAATACAGGTACTGATGCCAGACACGCTGATTGATCCAGCCCCCCGCACGGTGCTGGCATTAACCGTATGGATGAGCGCCTGGTGGGTGACAGAGCCGGTTCCTATCCCTGTTACTTCTTTTCTACCCATGTTGGTACTGCCGCTTAGCGGTGTGATGGTGTTGGACGAAGCCGTTGTGGGCTACGCCAACCCGGTTATTTACATGTACATGGGTGGGTTTATTCTGGCCATTGCCATTGAGCGCTGGAATCTGCACCGACGCATCGCCCTGTCTATCGTCAACCGCATTGGCAACAGCCTGCGCAGCATCGTATTAGGCGTTTTGATTGCCTCGGCGTTTTTATCCATGTGGATATCCAACGCCGCCACAGCGCTTATGATGCTGCCTATTGCCGTCGCGCTAACCAATGAATTAGACGAACGCGACCAGTTTGAACGTCATCATCGCGATAGCTTTGCACGTATTTTGCTGCTAACCGTTGCTTATTCAGCCTCGATTGGCGGGCTGGCAACCATTATCGGCTCAGTGCCCAATGCCATCGTAGTGGCCATGATCCCGCAGTTTTTTGAAGGGGTAGAAATCAGCTTCTTGCAGTGGATGATTTTCGCGCTGCCACTCACGCTGATCTTACTGGCGATTTTGTACGTCTATCTCACTCGGATATACACCAAAATACCCAATACGCCGCTTGAGATTGATTTTGTGGCCCAGGAACTTGCGGCTCTTGGCCCCATGAGCCAGGAAGAGAGGCGTGTCTTGGGCGTATTTGTGGCAACGGCACTGGCCTGGGCGTTACGCGGCTGGCTGGCACCGTTTTTTGATCTGCCCATTAACGATACGATTATTGCGGTAACCGCCGCCATTGCGTTGTTTGTCATTCCTGCCCACAACGAAAAACGCGCCCTGCTGGTTTGGGACGATATGAAGGGCTTGCCGTGGGGCTTGTTTATACTTTGGGGCGGGGGTATGACGCTCGCTGCTGCGTTCATCGCCAGCGATTTGACCGGTTGGATCAGCGAGCAACTGCAGTTACTGGATGGCGTCAATTACTTCTGGCTACTGTTAATTATGGTGCTGTTAATGCTGTTCTTGACGGAAATCATTTCCAATACCGCAACGGCAAATATGGCACTGCCCATTACCGCAGGCATGGCTGCAGCCATCACGACCGGCAACCCGCTCGGATTAATGGTGGCGGTTGCTCTCGCCACTACGTGTGCCTTTATGTTGCCGATATCCACCCCGCCTAACGCCGCTGTATTTTCCACAGGGCGTATTTCTATTAAACAAATGGCCAAAGCGGGATTTGCCATGAACCTCGTAAGCGCTATTGCGATTACGCTGTTTGTTTATTTTATTATGCCGCTGCTGTTACCCACACCTTAATTAGCGAACTATCTTTTCAAAAGAGTATTAAAAAAACCCCGGCCATTGCTGGCCGGGGATGATTAGTTCCTCCATAATCCTACACCACGAACATCCTGTTCATGCTTCCTTGTGTACCACAAATATCCTTATTTGCTCTTCCTTAATACGCTGTCCTTGCGCTATATGGCTACAATGGACCCTAAAGCGCCTGAGTTATCTAACCCAGGTTATGAAAAGATAAAACAAGCGCTTTTTTTACAAACATTTAATACACCCTGCAAATGTTTTATTTCAAAGCAAAAGCACCTGCCAAACAAGGTTAATAATTACCGAATAAAACAAAAGCTAAACTTTAGACCTTTTCAATCTTAGCAAATTATCAAATAAACTTTATTAAACATTAAACAACTTGACTATAAAAACGGCGCCAAATTACCAACAAAAGCTTTGGGGACCACTGATTAAGACAATTACGTTAAGTATAACTCAAAAATATATACTAATTTCTTCGTACTATTACTGATAAATGGGTAATACGGACAACTCGCCTTTCAACCTCAAGCCTGGTATCGCCCTACGCCACAACGAGCCAACCCTGAATTCAGCCATTAAGCACAGCAGAAGGCCAACCCGCAGGCAAGCATTGGCCATTTTTTAAACAGAAGTTTGCCTCCATTGCGCATCGGATCAGTTCTGAAACGTTTTCGTACAATATCTTTACAATAATTATTTGTACACCAATTAACTTTTAGCTATGGTCTGTAGTGTTCGCGGCAAGGAAACCGCTAGCAAGGAAGCGATCGCTCAGGATGAGCTGCAAGATGTCATGGATGGTCAAGGAGACGAAAAGAAGCCCTCGCATCGAGGGCTTCTTTTCGTCTGGTTCCATACCCAGCATTTATTCCTCCCCCACCCATGACGCTTCACTCCTATGCGCATATCCACCTGTTCGAAAGTCCATCTATTCGCAAGTTCATTGCGCCTGAAATAGAATAAAGTTAGCAGAAAGCCACTCGCTTAGCGCCAACGCCTTAGCGATTTTCGTTCAAAGCCTACAGCGACCATGGATAACCAATGGAACTGAGCAGACAACAACAGTGGATCTTCTCACGCCTTGCGCGTTTTTCAGGCGTGGGCCTGGTACTGGGCACGCTCTTCTTTGCGTTTTCGCTAACGCCAAGCCTTATACCTCGCCCACTCATCGCGCAAGGTATCGTGTCGGGGCTAAGTTTTACCGCAGGCTATGCGTTGGGAGTGATGGGGCATGGGCTTTGGCGTTACCTCCATTTACCTGCCCCCAATGCGCGGCTGGAAACGTATTTTCACTGGTTAGCCGCCGCTGTATCCCTGAGCATCGCCGCTCTTTTTTTATGGCGAGCCGCCGAATGGCAAAATAGTATTCGCCAACTAATGGAGATGGAACCCGTTAGCGGCACACATCCCTTCTCCATTGCCTTAATTGCCTTGGGTGTGTTTGCGTTTTTAATGCTTATGGCGCTGCTTTTTAGGCGTACCTTCCGGCTACTTTCACGTAAGTTGGCTTATATTTTGCCCCGCCGAGTAGCCTATGTGCTGGGCACGATCGCCGCTATTGCGCTGTTTTGGCTCGTTATCGAAGGCATTCTTTTTTCGTATGCGCTAAAGGTGGCCGACCGCTCTTATCAGCAGGTAGATGAGCTTATGCAAAGCGACCTTTCTCCGCCTGAAGACCCACTAAAGCCCGGCAGCGCAGAGTCGTTAATTAGCTGGGAAGCGTTAGGCAGCCGTGGCCGGCGCTTTGTGACCGAAGGCCCGAGCGGCGCGCAAATCGGTGACTTTCTGGGCGAAGAAGCTCCTGACCCTGTCCGCGTTTATGTGGGTCTTAATGCTGCTGAAACGCCTACCGAGCGAGCCGAACTCGCGCTGGAAGAACTGATCCGAGTGGGCGGTTTCGAGCGTTCTGTCTTGGTATTAGCAACACCAACAGGGCGTGGGTGGATAGACCCGGGGTCGCAGGATACAGTGGAATACCTACACCGCGGCGACATTGCCACGATAGCAGCCCAATACTCCTATCTGCCCAGCCATCTATCGCTAATTTCTGAAGCCGATTATGGCGTCGAAAATGCCCGGGCGTTATTTGCAGTGGTCTATGATTACTGGTCCAGCCTTCCCAGTGACGAGCGCCCTCGGCTGTACCTGTTTGGGCTCAGCCTGGGCGCACTTAACTCGGATCTTTCGTTTGATCTCTACGATATTATTGATGATCCCTTTAATGGAGCGCTATGGGCCGGCCCGCCTTTCCGAAGCGACACATGGAAACGCATTACGGCTGACCGTGATCACGGCTCGCCAGCTTGGCTACCCAGGTTTCGCGATGGCTCGGTAGTGCGCTTTATGAACCAAACGCAGGGGCTTCAAGAAGTACCGGGAGAATGGGGAAATTTTCGTATTGCCTACCTGCAATATGCCAGCGACCCCATTACGTTTTTTGAACCCGCTTCTTTCTGGCGTGAACCAGACTGGATGCACACACCGCGTGGTCCCGATGTTTCACCCGATCTGCGCTGGTATCCTGTGGTAACAATGCTGCAATTATTGGTAGACCTTACTACCGAAAGCGCCCCGCCAGGCTTTGGCCATGAAATTGCGGCGGAAGACTATATTGATGCCTGGGCCGCGCTTTCCGAACCGCCCGGCTGGGATGAAGAGTCTCTGAAACGTTTACGTGACTTCTTTATTCACGCCAGGGAGGCAAGGATTCAGCACTAATCCTCAGGCTGTCTAGCTTGAATACTTTTACCGATAGCCAACAGGTAAGCGCGCCGTGAGTATCGACGCTCGAACGTTTTATCGCAACGGGCCGTCTCATCGCCAGCAGGAGCCCAGTAGCTTTGCGCTTATTCGGCGCCAGTTCGATTTTCGCTCCATCGAAATTGGCCGCTGGGTGACTCCTGCTGAGCGCGACCGTGCAGCGGAGCTGTTTCATGATGCGCTGTGCGATTTGATGTTGATTCTACAAGGCCCCGAAACGCTGGTGTCATTACGCGGCTCACTGGCATTGCAGTATGGCAGCGGCGGGCGGCCCGGCGTTGCCGCCCATTACGACCCCGCCCAGCGCAGCTTTGCGCTGGCTAAGAACGTAGGCCCTGGCAGTATCGCTCACGAGTGGTTTCATGCCTTTGATCACTACATTGCGCAAAAATGTTTCACAGGGCTATCTCGCGATATATTTGCATCAGCCGCCTGGCTAGCTGATGCGCCGCCTATTGTGCACCCACTTAACCTGCGCCTAATGGAGTGCTTTACGGCCATTCTGCTACAACCCGACGGCAAGCGGCCCAGCGAGCTTTTTCAGCACTCGGTAGCCATGGACCGCAAGCTGGGACAAGTGTATTACAGCAAACCGGAAGAGCTATGCGCCCGCGCGTTTGAAGCCTTTGTGCAGGACGCGCCGATCAAGAATCAATTTTTGGTTAAAGGCACCAAAGCCACCCCAGAAGCCGAACTTGGCCTTTACCCCCAGGGCAGCGCCCGCCAGCACATCAATACTGCTTTTCAACGCTATTTCAGCCAGTTAGGCCTCGCCTTAAGCCGCCCCCTATAACCCCTGGTTATCAGGTACCAGGCCGTTCATCGTCTCTCTGTTGGTGCAAAACCGTTCGTCTATATATCGGCGTTTACAAGACGACTAAGCATAAAGTCTAGGTTGTGCAGCCAAAACAGAGTCACCATAATCCGCGCGACTTTAGTTTATTAACCATTAGTTTAATTCAGGAAATAGTGAAATATCCTGGATTGAAAATTCACGCTCAAGGAGCTGAAAATGTCGCTAAGCCTAGCGGGCCTGACCGCTATCGCTGCTATTGTAGCCATGCTGTTAAGCGGACGCGTATCGCCCCTGGTGGCCTTCGTCCTTGTGCCTATTGTTGCCGCCATAGTTACCGGTTTTGGTATTGATGATATCGCGATGTTTTATGAGCAAGGCTTCGCACGCGTTATCCCTGTCGCTGTCATGTTTGTGTTTGCCATTCTGTTCTTCGGTATCCTTCAGGATGCGGGGCTATTTGAACCGGTTATTCGCAAGGTGCTCTCAGTATCCAAAGGCAATGTGGTTAGCATTACCGTAGCCACCGCGCTTGTTGCCAGTATTGCCCACCTGGATGGCTCCGGAGCCACCACTTTTCTACTAACCATTCCTGCACTTCTACCTACCTACCAGCGCCTACGCATGAGCCCTTACCTGCTGTTACTGCTGGTCGGTTTGGGCGCCAGCATTATGAATATGCTTCCCTGGGCGGGCCCGCTCGCCCGAATTGGTTCCGTACTCGGCATGAGCCCAAGCGAGCTATGGCGCCCGCTTATTCCCCTGCAGATATTTGCACTGGTCCTTCTACTCGCACTGGCAGTGGTATTAGGCCTGCGTGAAAATCGTCGTATCAAGCGCCTGCCTTCACTCGACGCTGACGCTGCCTTGAATGACACCGCTACCGCCAATATTCAGGAAACCTTCAAAACACAGCCAGCCGCCGACAAGGTGCCCGGCTGGAAAATGGCCTTTAATGCGCTGCTGTTATTCGCGGTTGTCGTTGCGCTTACCATGGACACTTTGCCGCCCGCGCTGATCTTTATGATCGGTGTTGCCTTGGCACTACCGGTTAACATTCCCCAAATGGATGGGCAGATGCAGAGCATCAAACGCCATGCGCCCAATGCCCTTGTTATGGCTACCATTATTATTGCCGCGGGCACCTTCCTCGGGATTCTTAATGGCTCCAATATGCTGAGCGAGTTATCGGCGGATATCGTGGCAATTCTACCGGCAGCCGTGGTGCCCTATATGCATATATTGATCGGCATTTTTGGCGTACCGTTTGATCTTATTCTGAGCACCGATGCGTACTTCTTCGCCTTTTTGCCTATTGTGATTGAAGTGGTCGGCAATGCAGGGGTTCCGGCGGTTTCAACCGCGTACGCGATGGTGATCGGTAATATTATCGGCACCTTTGTTAGCCCGCTTGCCCCGGCCGTTTGGTTAGCGTTACAGCTTGCCGGGCTGGAAATGGGCAAACATATCCGGTACTCCTTCGGCATTATGTGGGTCTTCAGCTTGGTATTACTGCTTTTTGGCTACCTTATCGGTGTCATCACTCTGTAACCCAAAGCTGCGCGATAGCCGCTCGTAAAACGCTGTGAAAAAAGCTCGCTGAGGTATTCCCTCATGCGAGCTTTTTTATGCTTTTTTTCAAACGAGGTAGAAAGTAGTCAGGTCTTTAATTACCCGGCTGGCCTGGGAAAGGAACAAATTCGCTATTGTCGTCAGGTGGCAGTTGGAAGCGGCCATGTTCAAAATCGCCTTCAATCCATGCTTCCTTGGCGGCTTCAAGCTTCTCTTTGGAAGAGGCGACAAAGTTCCAGGACACGTAGCGCGGGCCGTTAAGCGTCTCGCCGCCCAGCAGCATTAAACGCGCGCCGCGCTCGCCTGCCGTAACGGTAATCGGGTCGCCTGGGCGGAACACCATCATCCGGCCCTCCTCGAACACTTCACCGGCGATAATCACGCTGCCCGAGGTAATATAAACGCCTCGGTCTTCATGGTTATCAGGCAGTGGCAATTTAGCGCCCGGCATCAAGCTAGCATCGGCATAAAACATGTCCGAGAAGGTCTGTACGGGCGCTTTCTCACCCCACGCCGTGCCTAGAATCAAGCGCACCTCTTTGCCTTCACCCTGCAGTAGCGGCAGTGCGTCCTGGCCCTGGTGCTCAAAAGTGGCGGGTTTATCTTCGTGTTCTTCAGGCAGCGCTACCCAGGTTTGAATGCCAAACAGCGAATGGGTTGGCTGCCGACGGGTAATGGGGCTGGTGCGCTCTGAATGCGTCACGCCATTGCCGGCCACCATCCAGTTGACCTCTCCTGGATAGATCATTTGGTTGGTGCCCAGGCTATCACGGTGCTGAAATTCCCCCTTATAAAGGTACGTAACGGTGGCCAGGCCGATATGCGGATGAGGGCGAACATCGATTCCACCTTCCGTTAAGAACTCGGCAGGCCCCATTTGATCGAAGAAAATAAACGGGCCGACCATCTGCCGCTTGGGCGCAGGCAATGCGCGGCGCACTTCAAAGCCGCCCAAGTCACGCGCACGGGGAATAATCAGCGTCTCGATATCCTTCAGACCACCCGCTGATGGGCATTGGGGTTCAATCGTCGGCATCCAACTCATGTGCTGCACTCCTCAAAAATAGCGTAGGCAAGGCGGCCCGGCTTTATCGTTATGTTTTATGGCGTAGTAACCGTTATCGATGAAGATAAACATGCCTTGCTGCCCTAGGTGAGAGAAGCCACTGGCGACAGATTCAGCCGCCAGTGGTTACTCGTGATTACTTGCTTGTCAGCGTGCTGTAGCTGTTCATCAGGTTGCGATAATCGGGGATGTGGTTAGCGAACAAGGTACCTAGGCCTTCAACATCATTGCGCCAGTCGCGGTGAAGCTCACACGCCGCGCCAAACCAGCTCATCATTTGCGCACCGGCGCCTGACATACGGTCCCAGGCAGCATCGCGCGTCATGGCATTAAAGGTGCCGGATGCATCGGTGATCACGAACACGTCAAACTCTTCTTCCAGGGCAGAAAGTGCCGGAAAGGCAACACACACTTCGGTAACGATGCCCGCGATAATCAGCTGCTTTTTACCGGTCGCTTTAACGGCCTTAACGAAATCTTCGTTGTCCCACGCGTTAATTTGGCCAGGGCGAGCGATGTAAGGCGCGTCGGGGAAGCGCTCTTTTAACTCAGGCATTAACGGGCCGTTAGGGCCATTTTCAAAACTGGTGGTCAAGATAGTGGGCAAACCGAAGTACTTTGCTGTATCAGCCAGGGCCAATACGTTATTTTTGAAACGGTCAGGTTCAATGTCGCGCACCAGTGAAAGCAGGCCCGCTTGATGATCAACCAACAATACGGCGGCATTATCTTTATCTAGACGAACGTAAGGTTTTGACATGATCCACTCCTAGCACTCAGTTAATGGAGCCATCACCATTGGTAGCTCCGGTTGGCCTTGCGACTTACAAAACTGAGTGTAGACGGTCGTCTGCTCGGTGATTAGATGGGAAAATCACAACACACCGTTTCAATTTGAGAACGATGATGACAATCCCCAATCTCAACGACCTGTACTATTTTGTCCAAGTGGTGGACCACGAAGGCTTTGCACCCGCTGGGCGCGCCTTGGGCATCGCCAAGTCAAAGCTTAGCCGACACGTTGGGGAGCTCGAAAAACAATTAGGAGTACTGCTTCTCCACCGTTCAACGCGGCATCTGCGTATGACCGATATCGGCCAGCGCTATTACCTGCACTGTAAAGCCATGCTGGAAGAAGTTGAGGCTGCCCAGCAGGTGATTGAAGAGAGCCAGTCTGGGCCTTGCGGCATCATACGGCTTAGCTGCCCCACCGGGTTACTTAACTTTCATGTCAGCAAGATGCTGGCGGATTTCATGAGACTCTACCCCCAGGTACATATTCACCTGGAAGCCACCAACCGCCATGTAGACCCCCTGACGGAAGGTATTGATATTGCTATTCGTGCCCGCCCTCTACCGTTTGAAGATAGCGATCTGTTCCACAAGGTGCTGTCAGCAAGCAGCCAGTGCCTGGTGGCCAGCCCGAAACTGCTCAGCCGCTATGGGAAGCCGAAAGCGCCCAGCGACCTTACCCACTTTCCCAGTATCAGCCGCGCAAGGCCCATGGAGCAGCACATTTGGCGATTACAGCGCAACGAACACATCGAGGTTATTGAGCATACGCCACGCTTTATTACCACCGACATGACCGCCCTTTACCATGCCACGCTAGCAGGCATTGGTATTGCGCAAATGCCCAAGCTGGTGCTGCCGGGCGCCATTGATTCCGGCCAGCTGACGCTTGTCTTACCGGAATGGGAACTACGCCAAGAAGTGATTCACGCGGTTTACCTTGCACGCCGCGAGTTGCTTCCCTCAGTGCGCGTGTTGCTGGACTTTATGGCGGAACGCTACGCCGAGCTGGAACTATAAATCACTAACGCAATTACATAACACTGGGAGCCGGGTCTATGCTGACGTTACCAACACAGGAGGTGCAATATGGCTCAACAACAGTGTGCTTGCCCGAAATGCGATTGTTCCGTGGACGACCAATCCATTGAGAAAGATGGTCAGAAATTCTGCTCCGAGGCGTGTGCTATTGCCCATACAGACGGCTCCACGGGCTGCGGTCACAACTGTAGCTGCGGAAAACCAGCATAGCCTTAACGTGCCTACAGTAGTCATCATAGCGCCCAGCACCTCTGCTGGGCGCTAATGGGTTAAGTCTCTGCTTTCCTCTGTTCGTTGCTACGCTTAATTTCTACTTTCAGCTTCTACTTCAGTTCCTAATTGGCTTCAGCCCCTTAATCAGCCCACCGGGTAATCATTCCGTATCGGCATGTTCGCCTCGCCACGTGCGAAAAAGCCACCCATGCACTAGCCTTAAAGGCTCTCCACCCTTACAAGGAATGTAATTATGCCTTCTACTACCGTTATTGTTGTCGTGGTTGTCGTGATCGCCGTACTAGGGATTGGCTTTAGCGGCGTTCTGCCGTTTTAAATAGTTTTGCTATTCTAACTACGAGACAACTCAACGACTGCTGGCTCGAATATTGGTAACGTGCGAACAGGGAAGATTAAACTTCCGAACGCTACACAAAATGCCCGCTGAGCCATCAGCGGGCATTTTTCTGTGTGGCCATTTTGTAAGATTATTCGTTCAGCTTTTCGGGCTTGGGCGGGCTGCCTACTTTCACTTTGGTAAGGTCCTCATGAGAAAGGCCGCGCAGCAGCGATAGCATCATGACAAACACCAGGATAAACATGGGCAAACCGACCACGGTAATTACCTCTTGGAGTGCGGTAAGCCCCGCATCACCCGCCAGCACAATCAGCATAGCGGCCAGCATGCCTTCCGAAACACCCCAGAATACGCGCTGATGCCAAGGGCCAGGGTCGGCGCTGCCGGTACACAACATATCGACCACCAACGACGCAGAATCTGACGAAGTAGCGAAGAAAATTGCCACGACCACCACCGCCAAGCCCTGGATTAACGTAGCCGCTGGGAAGTTCTCAAAAAACGCGAACATGGCGAGCGGGATGCTTTCAGCCACGGCGGCGGACAAGGCACCCGCCTGGTCCCCCATTGCCTCGCGAGCCGCTGCGCCAATGCCATCAATCTCCATGGCCGACCAACCAAAGATCGCAAACCACACCAGCGTAAACATGGAAGGCGCAAACAGCACACCCAGCACAAACTCACGGATGGTGCGCCCGCGAGAGATACGTGCCACAAAGATGCCGATGAAAGGCGACCATGTCACCGTCCAGGCCCAATAGAACACCGTCCAACTGCCCTGCCACCCCCAGCCACTGCCGTCGGTGCTGGCGTAGCGAGCCAGGGTGTCATTCCAGAACGCCATCGGCAACAGGTTAGTGATATACAGGCCAAAGGTTTCAACAACCGCACGTAACAAAAACACGGTTGAGCCAGTAAAGAGCACAAATAGCAGTAAGCCAACCGCCATACCAATATTTAGATTGGAAAGCAGTTTCACGCCTGAATCCAGCCCGGCCACGATTGACCCAACGGCAATGGCGGTCAGCACCGCGATGATAGTCACTTTGGTAAACACCGAATCCGGCACACCCAACAGCTCGGTTAGCCCCGCATTGATCTGCTGGGTGCCCAAGCCAAGGGAAACCACGACACCAAACAGCGTGCCCAGAATGGCAAAGATATCGAGGGTTTTGCCGACAGGGCCGTAAATGCGCTCGCCCAGCAACGGGTAGAACACGGAGCTAAAACGCATCGGCAAGTTGTAACGATAGATAAAGTACGCAAACGCCAACCCCGGCATCGCGAAAATCGCCCAAGTATGCAGCCCCAAGTGATAGATCGAAAAGCTCATGGCATCGTCGGCGGCTTCTACCGAAAAGGGTTCGACACCCGGCCTTGGCGGCGTAGAGAAGTGGGAAATAGGCTCGGCAACCCCCCAGAACATCAACACCGTACCGATACCGCCCGCAAACAGCATGGTGAACCAGGAAATGTTGCTATACGCAGGCTTTGCGTCGTTACCGCCCAAGCGAATTGCCCCGTAACGGCTAATCGCCACCCACAGCAAAAACGCCACCCAACTGGTCACCCCTAAAATAAAAAACCAGCCAAGGTTAGTAACCACCCACTCCCGCCCCGTACCAAAGGCGCTCCCTATCGCGTTTGGTGCAATCAACAGCGCCACCAGGAACAGGACCATGATACCTGCAGAGGTGAAAAAAATAGTCGGATCCGTCCGAAGG
>NZ_JBQSYY010000014.1:0-90646 GCF_052379785.1 Halomonas sp. 72
GCTTGTCACTCGAAAGTGACAAAGGTGAATCAATCCTGGCTCAAGGTTCAAACGAATTTAAAGAATTCGAAAATTCTTCTTGTGCGCTTGCCTTGATATAAGGTGACTTGTCACCCTCATCGGCAAACGCCCACATGAATTACCTGATCAAATTGTTAAAGAGCTACCGAAGGGCGCTGCCCGTTCGATGTGGGGCGTATTCTACCCACTTTTCCTGATGGGTCAACAACTTTTTGCAATTACTTTAAAGCACTAACGCATTGATACAAGAAGCTAAGTCAATAGCCCTTATACGCTAGCCAGCCTAATACTCGACCACATCAAGGCGGGCCAGCAGCTCTTGGCGCCTGGATTCCGTTGTAAAGGCTTCTTTTATGGCATTACGGTTAAGAGTCAGGAAAGCCTCTTCACCCCAGCCGAATGATTGAGCACAAGCGATGTGATTAGCCAATAGACCACCACCAAAGTAAGCCGGATCATCCGAGCTAATCGTCACATTAAGCCCTTTATCAAGAAGGGCCGGCAGAGGATGATCGGTTAAGCTATCAACCACATTTAAGCTTACGTTGGATAAGGGGCATACGGTCAGCACGGTTTGCTTTTGATATAGACGCTCCACCGCCTCGTCACTCTCCAGACAGCGAATACCGTGATCAATGCGGCACACATCAAGCAAATCCAATGCCTCAATGATATAAGAGGCCGGCCCTTCCTCTCCTGCATGAGCCACCCGAGCCAAGCCCAACTCCTGGGCGCGCGTAAATACGGCAACGAATTTTGAGGGTGGATGGTCGCGCTCAGCACTATCCAGACCAATGGCGTCAAGCTCACTCCAGTAAGGTGCTGCCTGCTCCAGCACTTGAAGTGCCTCTTCGGCAGGCCGGTCACGCAAAAAGGCCATGATCATTCCGACACTTAAATCCAGAGCCTGCTCTGCCTCTTGCTTGGCACGCAATAATCCGGACATGACCACGTCCAGAGAAACGCCGCGCTGTAGATGTGCCTGAGGATCAAAATGTATATCGATATGGACGACACCCTCACTACTAGCGCGCTTGAAATAATCCATCGCCAAGTCATAAAAATCCTGTTCATGACGAAGAACGCTCATGCCCTGGAAATAGAGATTCAAGAAACCTTGTAGATCTTTAAACCGATAGGCTGCCTTGGCCTCCTCGACGGAGGAATAAGGTAATTCGATACTGTTTCGCTCTGCCAGAGCAAACATAAGCTCCGGTTCCAGCGAGCCTTCAATATGCAAGTGAAGCTCGACTTTAGGGAGGTGACGTAAAAAATCCTGCATCATTTTTCCTTAACGCCCAACTCAAGCAATTACTTACCTGGGTTGAGCTTCCCGGCACTTAAGTGCCAGTGATGGGTTATCTGTCGCGTTAGCAAGCTACCCACTTCATGGTGAACAAAGAAGATGGTGGTGCGCCCGACTAACCAGCGAGAAAGCGTGGTAGCTACTATTACGGCCGTATCATGATCAATCGCCGCAAAAGGCTCGTCTAAAATAACCACCGAAGGGTCCATGAG
Source organism: Halomonas sp. 72 (assembly GCF_052379785.1). Lineage (NCBI taxonomy): Bacteria > Pseudomonadati > Pseudomonadota > Gammaproteobacteria > Oceanospirillales > Halomonadaceae > Halomonas > Halomonas sp. 72. The sequence goes on from NZ_JBQSYY010000014.1 coordinate 1,540, forward strand.
CAACAGCCGAGCCAGCGCCACCCGCCGCGCCTGCCCACCAGACAGTTGCTGCCCTCGCTCACCTACGGGTGTTTGCAACTGGCCCGGAAGAGATTGAGCCCACCCATCGAGCGCTACTGCTTTCAGCACATCCCAAAGCGCTTCATCATCAGCATCAGGATTCCCCAAGCGCAGATTTTCTTCCAATGACGCATCGAAAAGGTCTACCTGCTGGGTTAACAAAGCAATGTGTTGCGAACGCTCCTGCTCTGGCACAGCAGTAGGCACGCAGCCTCCTACATTAACCACACCTTTAGAAGGAGCAAGCCGCCCCGTCAAAAGCGCCGCCAGGGTACTTTTACCCGCACCTGAGCGCCCGGTAATGATAGCCCACTCCCCCGTTGCCAGATGAAACGATACACTATCAAGCGCTGGCATCAGGCTAGAAGGATAACAATGCGTGACTTTCTGCAACCCAAGGTCAAGCTGTTGCCCGGAAAATGACTGGTGTTGACTCTGCTGGCACTCGGGCCCAAGTGCATTTAAACGCTCTGCTGCAGCGGCACTGCCCCCCAAGCGAGCGAAAGCACCCGGAAGCGGTACAAAAACCTCATTCACACCTAGAACCACCAGCAGCAACATCACCAGAATAGGCCCGGTTATTACCCCACTCGCCACCAGCACGCCACCCAGCCATACAACGCTTAACAGCAGCAACCCGGTAATAACGCTAATGAGGCTATCACCCATAGCAACGCTTCGGCCAAGGCGCCGTTGATTATCAAGCGCTGCATCTTCGTGCGCCTCCACCTGCTGACGGTGCCACGCAGCGCTGCGATAGGCAATTAACTCAGCTGAGGCCTGCAACTGATCAACGACCAACCGCCGTAACCCTTCCTGGTCAGCCACTTGGCGATGACTGTGCGCATACCCCAAGCGCGCCATGCCATAGGTAACACTCGCCCACAGAACCAGCAGAACCACGCCGACCCACAGCGCTAACGCAGGCAACCAAATAGCAATAAAGAGGGTTAACCCCACAATAACTACCAAGCTAACCAGGGGTGGCATCAGCAAACGAAGATAAAGATTGTCGAGAGCATCTATATCAGCGGTTAAACGTCCCAGCCAGTCACTGACACGCTCGCGCTGCAACGCCGCCTCATCCAATCGCATAAGCTGGCCAAACACGCGGTAGCGTAAATCAGCCAAGAGGCGAAGCACCGTATCGTGATTATAGAGACGTTCTATATAGCGGGCGACAGTACGTAATAGCGCAAAGAAGCGTATTCCTCCGCCAGGTACGTACACATCCAACTGAACAGGTAAGCCAAGCAAAAAAGCGATGCCCGCTAATGCACATGCGGTAATAAACCACCCAGAAAGGCCCAGCAGTGAAAGCCCCGCAGCAAGCGTTAAGCAAATAAGGAGCGCGCCGATCGCGAACCGCCTTCGACGCTTCATCATTAACGCCACCCAGGGCGACAATGCCTGGCGCGCTTGGGACAGCTCACTTTTTTGTGAGGACGCATTAGGTTGCATCACGCACCTCCTTTAAACGGCCGTCCTGCATATAAAAGTGGAGCTGAGCCGCCTTAATTGCAGCCGGGTGATGCGTTGCCATAATCACCGTACGCCCCTGTGCAGCCCATGCTAACAATGCACTAATCACAGAGGCTTCGGTTTCAGCATCCTGGCTTGCTGTAGGCTCATCGAGCAGGATTAAATCAGCATCACTTAAATAAATGCGCGCCAACGCCAGCCGCTGGGCCTGACCACCCGATAACCCCACTCCGCGCTCTCCTATCATGGTATCCAAACCATCAGGCAATTGGTTTAGAAGCTCCTCCAAACCAGCCTGGTGAAGTGCTGAAAGCATTGCGGGAGTATCGGCATCAGGGTTTGCCAGCCGCAAGTTATCCGCCAAGGTGCCATGCAACAGGCCCGGCTGCTGGTCCAGCCACGCGTAACGCGGCTGAGCCAACTGAAGCGTGCCGCTTGATGGCGTCAAAAAACCGGCCAATAACGCCAACAGTGTCGACTTCCCGCTCCCGGATGGACCACTAATCGCAATGACACTGCCTTTTTTGATCGTCAGATCCATTGGCCCTAACACCCGGCCGCGGATCGGATAGTCAACGCTGACATTTTGAAGCACTGCAATATCGTCATCAGTTGCAGGCTCATCAAACGTACTTCGTTGTATGCTCGACTCATTCAGCACCGTTACCAGGCTTTCTGCGGCACCTAAAGCAGTAGCACGATCATGGTAGTGCTGTGACAAGGTGCGTAACGGCTGGAAAAACTCAGGAGCGAGCAGCAATACGGCTAAGCCCGTAAAGAGCGTTAAAGAAGGTGCAGGCCCGTACTCAATATATCCCAGTAAGCCAAACCCTACGTATATCGCTACTACGGCAATGGCGACCGACGCGAAAAACTCGAGCACTGCAGACGATAAAAAAGCCAAGCGCAACGTTCGCATGCTTAAACGACGGTAATCATCTGTTGCCCACCAAACGTCCTGATGAGCACTCGCCGTGCGACCAAATAGCTGAAGCGTCGACATTCCACGAACACGGTCAAGAAAGTGGGCAGAGAGCCGTGCAACCGCTGCAAACTGGTCCCGATTTATACGCTCAGCTCCCATACCTACTAGTGCCATGAATAGCGGGATAATGGGCGCAGAAAGCAACAAGAAGAGAGCAACGACATAATCCAGTCGTAGCACCACCAATAGAATCAGTAGCGGTAAGAGAGAAGTAATTCTTAGCTGCGTATAGAAGCGCGAAAAATAGCCATCCAGTGCCTCTATATTTTCTACCGCCTGCGTCGCCAAGGCGCCGCTTTGATGATAAGCCAACCACACAGGACCCAATGTCCAGCATTTATCCAGCAGTTGACGTCGGGCGTATTGGCGGATACGTAGGCTAGCCTCCAGGCTTATTACCTCTTGCCCCCACAGGCATACTCCGCGCCCAAGCACGCACAGCGCCAGCCCTATTAATACGTTTAAAAACGGATAAGGCGCTTGTTGATCAATAACCAACTGCTCTACTAACCAGGCCAATCCCACTACAATAATAACCGTTTGAACCCCAGCTAAAATGCCAAGAAAAGCGGCGAGATTTAATCTTCGCCGCTCTAAGGTTGCCAGCATTTTTAACCAGGAGCGCGCGGTTAGCGACTGCTCCGTCATCTGATAGCCTCTGGCTTAATGATAACCTTCACCTACACGCACCTTGCCGCGAAATACCCAATACGTCCATGCGGTATACATCAGGATAAAGGGGATAACAAAGAGCACACCAATCAACAAGAAAAGCTGTGACTCAGGTGCTGACGCCGCATCCCACAAGGTGTAGTTAGGCGGCACTATCATCGGCCATTGGCTCACGATCAAGCCCAGATAGGTAAATACATAAATACCGATAGTCGCAAGGAAGGGATAGCTCTCACGGCGCTGCTTTACCGAGCGGTATACAAGAAAGGCGAAGAAGAGCGCTAGCGCTGGGAAAATCCAGATCAAGTGCAGATGACCAAACCAGCGATCCCAAACAACCGGGTTCACGAACGGCGTCCAGATACTAACAATGGCGAAGACCACCAGCACCATTGCCAGCAGCATAGGCGTGATTTTATACGCCCAATCCTGTACGTGGCCTTCCGATTTTAGAATCAGCCAGGTTGAGCCCAAAAGCGCATAACCTGCCATAAGCCCCAAGCCTGTTAACACCGTAAACGGCGTTAACCAATCAAAGGCGCCCCCGGTATAAACAAAGCCTTCGGTTTGAAAACCCTGAATATATGCACCAACCACAGCGCCTTGAGCGAACGCAGCGACCGCCGAACCCCAGGCAAAGGAGCGATTCCACCAGTGGCGGTTACGGCGCGACTTAAAGCGGAATTCGAACGAAATGCCACGAAAAATCAACCCTGCCAGCATCAAGAAAACACCGATATAGAGTGCCGGTAAGAAAATCGAGTAAACCAAGGGAAAAGCCGCTAACAAGCCAGCCCCCCCCAAAACCAGCCAAGTCTCGTTACCGTCCCAGACCGGTGCCACAGAGTTCATCATGACATCACGAGCCTCTTCATCTGGCGCAAAGGGAAATAGAATCCCCAAGCCAAGATCAAAGCCATCCATCAGTACATACATGATGACGCCGAACCCGATAATGCCAGCCCAAATAATCGACAGATCAAACATTTCCATGGTTAGCTCCTCACCGGATCAATGTCATCATCAAAAGGGGTGTGGGCGGCAGAGAGCGGCCGCTTGGGACGGTCAGCATCCCTATTAACAGACGCCTTTTCTTGCTCAGGCAACATGCCGTTGCGAACCACCCGGGTTAGATAGTAAATACCGGCATAAAAAACCACCGCATATACCAGCACATACCCAATAAGCGTAAACAGCGCCATCCAACCTGTTAGCGAAGGTGTCACACCCTCTGCATGAGACATGATGTTGTATACCAGCCAAGGGGACCGACCTACTTCGGTCACGATCCAGCCAGCCAGAACCGCAATGAAGGGTAAAGAAATCATGCCGACCAATGTTTTCAAAAACAGCTGACTCTCATAAATACGTTGATTGCGCCGCAAGAATAAGCCTACAAAGGAGACAGCAATCATTATTAAGGCAATGCCAACCATCACCCGAAACGCCCAAAATACGATGGCAACAGGAGGCTGGTCTTCAGGTGGCACGGCCGTAAGCCCTGGAACTTCACCATGCAGCGAATGGGTAAGTATGAGACTGGCCACGTTAGGAATGCCAATCTCATAAAGGTTTCTCTGCGCCTCCTGGTCCGGCAGCGCAAACAAGAGCAATGGCACGCTGGTAGATGTTTCCCAGTTCCCCTCCATTGCTGCGACCTTCGTTGGCTGATATTTGAGCGTATTCAACCCGTGGGAGTCGCCTATAAACGCCTGAAGAGGCGTCAGGAAAAGCAGCAACCATAAGCACATGGAAAGCGCACGACGGTTAGCCTCTGGATCTCTTCCACGCAACAAAAACCAGGCGCTAACGCCTGCCACGACAAACCCGCCGGTGATAAAGGAAGCTACAGCCATGTGTGCAAAGCGATGAGGGAAGGAGGGATTGAAAATCGCGTCAAACCAGGAGATCACATGGAAACGATTGTCGATCAACTCAACGCCTGCCGGTGTATGCATCCAACTGTTTGCCGCGAGGATCCAGAACGCTGAAATAAAGGTGCCCAGCGCCACCAAGGCAGCCGCCATCAAATGGATACCCTGCGGCACTTTTCCACGGCCAAACAGCAATATGCCAAGGAAGGCAGCTTCAAGGAAGAAGGCTGTCACAACTTCATAACTGAGCATGGGACCTATAAAATTGGAGGTCGCCAGAGAGAAATTACTCCAGTTCGTACCGAACTGAAACGACATCACGATTCCCGACACCACCCCCATGCCAAAAACCACAGCAAATACTTTCGTCCAGAACAGTGCTAAACGGTCCCATGCAGGATTTTGCGTCTTAAAAAAAAGTGCTTGTAAAAGCGCAATATAAGAGGCCAACCCAATGGTGAAAACCGGAAAGATCGTGTGAAAACAGATAACAAACGCGAATTGTATTCGCGACAGCATTAAGGGATCGAGTTCCATTGCACGCTCCTAACCTGAATTAATACCCCAGTTTTTGTTAACGCAAGCTTAGCTGAAACTTAAAGATTCAGCCTTTAATTATAAGCATCTAGCCTGTTTTTATTTATATTGCCATTTTACTGGCTTACATCTCATTATACACCGATCTATCTTTCGCAAAGCGTGTCGCATTGACGCACATCAAATAATGCCAATTATTCATTAAGATAATACGACAACGCTTATCATATATCCGGTATACGCAATAAAAAGCGTAAAAAGAACAGCGCCTTCGAGGCGATTAATTCGACGCGGACGTCCTTTCCAGGAAAATGCGAAGAGAACCATTAGCAGGGTCATGCAGGTCATAATGCTCCAATCACGCACCAGCACTTCCCGCCCAGCATCAATAGGTGCAATAACCCCCGCAAGCCCCACTACAGCAAGGCTATTAAACAAGTTAGAACCAACAACGTTACCCAGCACCATATCGTGCTCTTTACGGCGCAGCGCGCTAATCGAAGAAGCAAGCTCGGGCAGTGAGGTACCAACGGCTACGACGGTTAGCCCGATAATCAAGTCACTCACGCCAAAACGTTGCGCAATTTCTACCGCTCCCCAAACCAACATACGCGAGCTTGCAACCAAGAACACCAACCCAACCAACGTCCACATAATCGCTTTACCACGCGACATGGGGTTACTGTCCAGCGTCTCAGCGACTTCCTCAACCAGCGCATCGTCCTTTTGCTTTTTTGAACGAAAGATGCTTACGCCGATAAATATGACGAGGGCTACCAATAAAAGGGCCGCTTCCCAGCGAGACACCCAACCATCCCAGAGCATAATCCCAGTGATCAGTGTGACCAGAATTAAAATCGGCATCTCTTTGCGGATGACGCTGGAGTGCACAGCTAACGGTGCAATGAGTGCAACAAAACCCAATACCAAACCAATATTAGCAATATTGGAACCATAGGCATTCCCTACTGCAAGCCCGGGATTCCCCTGCAAGGCTGCCAATACTGACACCATCATCTCAGGGGCTGAGGTACCGAATCCAATGACCAACATACCAATCAATAAAGGCGAAAGACCGAGCCAACGTGACGTTGCAGCTGCGCCATCAATAAATTTCTCAGCACTCCAGATGAGCAACACCAGTCCCATCACTACAGCTACAAGTGGAAGCAACATTTTATTTCCTTATGGCAGAATATTAGGCACTATCGCGGCTGCATCCTTGACTAACCCTTCAGTCGGGTCAAGCATCGGGTTATGCCAGCATGGATCTATTTGGGTTTGATATAAAAAAGGCCCGGTGTTCATTCGGTTTACATCGCATTCGCAGTGAGAGTGTCCCCTTTGCCCCACTTCCGTTTATTAAAGCGTTCCCCACTTTCCGTTAATGCGCCTCTAGTGGATCGGCAACCACCTGAGTCTCGCGTTCAGCGTCGACGTTTACGCGCCTGCCATGAGTGCGACTGGGTATCCGCGCTGCCCCCCTTATGCTCGGGCGAAAAGGCCAGCTGCCCGCGCTGCTCACATGTACTCGTAAAACGCCACCGCTACCCCGCTCAGCGCAGTATGGCACTTGCCATTGCGGCATTAATTGCATTAATCGTGGCTATTTCGTTTCCGTTTGTAAGCTTCAGCGTTAGTGGCGTCGGCAATCGCATAGAGCTGTCACAAACGGCCACCACGTTAATTGCCTTTCACCAACCGGTCGTGGCCATTATCGTCATCATGACCATCGTTGTGCTGCCGACCCTTTATCTGCTTAGCGTGATTTGGCTGCAGCTGGGGCTTTTACACGGCAAGCCACTCGCCTATAGTCGCGACATTGCCCGCTCACTTGCCCACTTGACGCCCTGGATGATGGCGGATGTCTTTATTATAGGGGCGCTGGTAAGCCTGATTAAAATAGCCGGTATGGCGCAAATTGAGTTGGGTATCTCCTTCTGGGGTTTTTGCATCTTTGCGGTACTTTTATTAATGACCATCCAGTCCATTGATGCCGATTGGATGTGGTTTTCCCTCGAAGGAGAACCCTTGGCGCCAGAGGGCACCCAAACAGGAGCAACCGCCGCTAGTCAGCGCCTAACAGGCTGTCCAACCTGTGGGCTTGTCAATTCACTCACCCCAGGACATAAATCTCGCTGCATTCGATGTCATGAGAAACTTCACTCCCGACTCCCCTATAGCTTACAACGCACCTGGGCACTGCTAGGCGCAGCGACTGTCATGTATATCCCTGCGAATGTTTACCCTATTATGACCACGACGAGTCTGGGGCATAGCGGTTCTTCGACCATCATAGGAGGCGTCGTTGAACTGATTCAGATGGGCTCATGGCCAGTCGCCACCGTTATTTTCGTTGCCAGCATTATTGTGCCTGTCGGTAAACTGCTGGCGCTTTCATGGCTATGTATTGTCGTCCGAGGCAACAGCCAACCCAATACCATCAGCCGTACGCGGCTTTATCGCATTACCGAGTTTATCGGACGATGGTCGATGGTCGATGTTTTTGTAGTGGCTATTCTGGTTGCCTTGATACGCGCTGGCTCACTTATGTCGATCACGCCAGGTCCTGCCGCGCTGGCGTTTGGCTCGGTCGTGGTATTGACAATGCTAGCCGCCATGACGTTTGACCCCCGCTTAATATGGGATGCTCCTACCAAGGCAGCGTCCACATCAAATAATAGCCACTCTGGGAGCCATTAATGGGTAACGACACCCCCATAGCTAACAAGCAAGAGCCTGACATGAACAAAGCCAGGTCTTCGCCGCAATCACGCATCTCCCCTATCTGGATTGTGCCTTTTGTGGCTATCATTATTGGGCTATGGCTGGTGTACGATAATTACACCAGCCGCGGCACACTTATCACATTAACCATGAACAACGCCGAAGGTATCGAAGCGGGAAATACCTCCATCCGCAGCCGCAACGTTGAAATTGGCCTCGTGCAAAATGTCCAGCTCTCTGAAGACCTAAGCAGTGCTGTGATTACAGCACGCATTCAGCCTCAGGCTGAAGCCTTGTTGCGTGAAGATAGCCGCTTTTGGGTGGTAAAGCCTCGTATCGGGCGTGAAGGGATTAGCGGCCTGAGTACTGTCCTCTCTGGCGCTTATATACAGCTTGAGCCCGGAAGCTCTGAAGAACAGCGGCGTAACTTTCCGGTAAGCGACGTCCCCCCTGTCGCCACGGCCGGAATGGCCGGCATCAATATCAATCTCATTAGTCAACTCGGCAATTCGTTGCGTGTCGGCGACCCGGTTTCCTACCAGGGCTATACGGTGGGCCGCGTTGAAGAAGCAAGTTTCGACCCCGAATCACGCACCATGCATCACCAGGTATTTATCGAAGAGCCCTATGCACTGCTGGTGACCGACAGCACCCGCTTCTGGTCCTCGAGCGGCATTGACCTACGCCTTGATTCAAATGGCTTTCGGGTTAACGTTGAATCACTTGAAACCCTGTTAGGAGGAGGTGTCACGTTTGGGGTGCCCGAAGACTTACCAATGGGACGCCCTGTAGAAGCGGGCGCCCGCTTTAATCTGTACGGGGATGAGGATGATGCTCGCGAGGGTACCTTCAATCAGTACCTGGAATACGTTCTGTTAGTGGATGACACCGTTCGCGGCCTTTCACGCGGTGCGCCCGTCGAGTTTCGAGGTGTTCGTATAGGCACCGTGGCCGCTGTCCCCTGGAACTTTACATCACCACAGCCAAGCTCACGCGCAAGCTTCGCCATCCCCGTACTCATTCGCCTTGAGCCCCAGCGGCTTGGCATCGAGAATTCGGATATTGATTTGGAAGAGTGGGAAGAGCGCTTTAACCGCATGTTTACACTTGGCCTTCGTGCGTCGCTTAAAAACGGTAACCTGCTAACCGGCGCTTTATTTGTGGATCTGAACTTTCAGCGAGACACCGACGAGGACTACATTGCGTCGACTTTCTCTGGCCGCACGGTTTTCCCCACGGTGTCGGGTGGTTTTTCCCAAATCCAATCCCAAATTACCGATCTACTCGACAAGCTGAACGCGCTTGAAGTGGAGCCCTTACTGGCGGGCATGGACAGTAGCTTACAAGCCTCTGAAAGCATGCTTAATGAGGTCCGCGGTGTCAGCGAGTCGCTCAACCAGCTGCTAAGCGACCCTGAAACTCGTGCAGTAGGCGGCAACCTCAATGCTACGCTTAACGAGCTTCAAAGCACCCTCCAGGGCGTGTCGCCTTCCTCACCGGCTTACCAGGACCTGACGTCGGCCATCGAGCGCCTGGATCGATTAATGCGCGATCTTCAACCACTAACCCGCACACTGAACGATAATCCGCGGGCGCTGCTGTTTGATAATCTGGATACTCAAGATCCTATACCGCGTGCACCGCGCTAAACAGGGGAATATTATGCGTATACTCGTTTTAAAATCCTTATTGCTAATGTCCCTATCGCTCATGCTGGCTGCTTGCGCAAGCAGTGTGACGCCCCCGGCGCGTTATATGCTACCCAGTAACGGGCTGGCCAATATACCAAGTAGCCCCCAAGGCACGCTACAGCTGCGCTCGCCACGCCTTGCTCACTATCTCGATGTCGATGGCATCGTCATGCAACTGGATGACATTACGCTTAACCAGGCGCGAGAGCATCAATGGGCCGAAAGCATTGACCGACAGCTTGCACGCAGCTTACGGACACAATTGTCGCAAGAGCTACCGCTTATTCGCGTAGTCTGTGATGACAGCAGCCAACCTGAAGCGCTCACCCTGCGGCTTGATGTTGATCAATTTCAAGGCCGCTACGATGGTTTAGCGGTGGTGGCCGGGCAGTGGCAGCTACGCAGCCCAAGTGATGAATTGTTGGCCATGAAGAGTTTTTCTGCGCAAACAATACTGGATGAGGACGGCTACCCCGCCCTGGTACGTGCCCTAAGCGCTAGCTGGGAGGATGTTGCGAGACAAATTGCCGATCAAATACGTCAGGGTAGCTATTTCCATTAGCCGGTTTAAGCGGGATGAAATAACCAAAGCGCTTGAGAGCCCGCCAACCAATCACCACAAGTATGCCCGTCTGAGGTAATCTTCATGTTACACTGACGGGTATATTTTGAGTGTTGCGATAGCGTAACACCCACAGTCAAATGCCCGTCTCTTCCATACTGACCACTTTTTTTCGTTATGGTCATACGTGGCTAATCAACGATCATCGCGGCTTGGCAAGCTTTGCTGTCGCGAGGATAACCATTCTCGTCTTTTGAAAAATTACGCCTAGCAACAACGCTTTTAAGCAACTGTTGCCTTGTTAGGTGGCTGCGGAGAACGCATGAGCTTTTCTGAACTTGGTCTGCAAGAAGATTTATTACACGCCGTTACGGCGCAAGGCTACACCCAGCCTACTCCGATCCAATTAAAGGCTATTCCTGTCGTATTAGAAGGTCGCGACTTGCTCGCAAGCGCCCAAACGGGCACGGGTAAAACGGCCGGCTTTACCCTACCCATGCTACAGCGTCTTTCCGGTGGAAAACGGCCAGGCAAACGTCAGGTGCGTGCGCTGGTATTGACGCCTACTCGGGAGCTTGCTGCACAGGTAGGTGAAAGTGTATCCACCTATGGGAAGCATCTCTCTTTACGCTCGCACACTATTTTTGGTGGTGTAGGCCAACAGCCCCAGGTCGATGCACTTAAAGCAGGTCTGGACGTACTGATTGCCACCCCCGGCCGCCTGCTGGACCTTCAGCAGCAGGGCCACGTTGACCTTTCAGCCATCGAAATTCTAGTGCTTGATGAAGCCGACCGCATGTTGGATATGGGCTTTATTCACGATATTAAACGTGTACTACGCCTAGTGCCCAAACAGCGCCAAAACCTGCTATTTTCCGCCACGTTTTCAAATGAAATTCAGACGCTGGCGCAGCAGTTGCTCAATAACCCCGCCCTTATTGAAGTGGCTCCACGCAACACAACCGCCGAGAAAATTCTCCAAGCGGTTTATCGCGTAGACCGCGAAAAAAAGCGTGAGCTGTTGGCGCATTTGATTCAGCGCCACGGCTGGTTCCAGGTGCTGGTTTTCACCCGTACCAAACATGGCGCCAACCGGCTTGCCGAACAGCTTTCAAAACAGAATATTCCTGCCATGGCTATTCATGGCAACAAAAGTCAGGGCGCTCGTACCCGTGCGCTGGGGGCTTTTAAAAGTGGTGACTTGCAAGTATTAGTCGCGACGGATATCGCCGCACGTGGGCTGGATATTAGCGAGCTTCCCCACGTGGTTAACTTCGACCTGCCCAATGTGGCGGAAGACTATGTACACCGCATTGGCCGGACAGGCCGAGCGGGTAGCAATGGTGAAGCAGTATCACTGGTGTGTGTGGACGAGCACGGTTTGCTGGGCAATATCGAGCGGCTGATCAAGCAAAACCTACCCAAACATATAGAGCCCGGGTTTGAGCCAGATCCCACGATCAAACCAGAGCCCATTGAGAATGGTCGTCGCCAGCGCCAACCTCAAGCACGACGCAAACCAACTAGCGATAATGGAAATGCCAGCGGCGAGCGCCGTCGGCGCGCACGCCGCTAGCCTGCTAACAAGGAATATGCGAAGGTTATGCCCTCGCATATTCCACTACGTTGGCTACTACATTATCAGGGAGCGATCATGTCATCTTCTCAACTTATTAATGAATATCGGCAGTGGCTCAGTTTTCAACGCCAAGAACAGCTTAGTCGTGAACACCAGGGAATCGTGCAACGCCTGGAAGATGCACGCGCCTCTTCAAAGCAGGTCATACAAGCCTACCGCAGCATGGCGGAGAAAGCCGCTAACGAAGGCGCTTGCTACCGGACGCTGTTCCTACGCGAGCGTGACGATAATGTAGCGCTACCTTGCGAAGGCTGGCTGTTTATTCGCCGTGTACTCAGCGAAGACAACAGCACCCGCGTGCGCGCCACGTTAATCGAAACCTTTACCCTTGAAGATGGCATTCTGGCACCAGGTGATAAACCTGCTCAGAAAGTGACACTTGAGATTTTCGATAAGCTGGATATCAATCAAGGTATGCGCACTAGTGTCCGTGTGGACTCCATTGAAACACCACAGGATTATCACTTCATCACGCTACTGGATGCAGTCCGCGGCGATTTACGCCCTTACCTCAAGTAGGCCGCACAATGTTGTCTCGACGTTCCGTTACCTTTATTTTACTGATGGTTGTGGTGGGGCTAAATTTACGCCCTGCCCTTTCCTCAGTGGCCCCCTTGCTGACGCGTCTTCAGGAAGCTGCCGGGCTCTCACCCGCGGCAGCGGGCGTACTGACAACACTCCCCGTGCTGTTTTTAGGCCTGGCTGCTCCTATTGCGCCGCTTTTAGCAAAACGGCTAGGCAGCGAGCGGGCGCTTAGTGCTGCGCTACTACTGTTGGCTGCAGGTTTGATTCTGCGCGGTTTACCGTTGCCCGGCGTCCTGTTTATAGGCTCAGCAATGGCGGGCGCCGCCATAGGCATTAGCGGCACTCTACTGCCCGCACTGGTGAAACGCGAGCTACCCGAAAGTGCTGATCTTTTGACGGGCCTCTACACGATGGCACTCTGCTTGGGAGGCGCGTTGGGAGCGGGATTTAGCGTGCCGCTGACAGTGTGGCTGGGCAGTTGGCAGGCAAGTTTGATGAGCTGGTCGTTACTGGCGCTATTTGCTCTGATTCTCTGGCAATGCCAAATGCCCTCGACTTCCTCTCATGGTATGCCTCAGCCGCCATCTTCGGGACTTCTTAAACTGTTACGCAAACCGCTCACGTGGCAAGTAATGCTGTTCATGGGCATTCAATCATCCATGGCATATATCGTTTTTGGATGGCTGCCAACGCTGCTTGTCGATCGTGGCTATGATGAGGCCAGCGCGGGTTGGACAATGGCTATTTCGATCATGTGTCAACTCGTTTCAGCCTTGGGGGCACCCTGGCTTGCCCGCATGGGGTCAGACCAGCGCCCGGCGCTCTTGCTTGTACTGTTTAGTACGGCCCTAGGGCTTTGGCTGCTACTTATAGCGCCCTTAGCCTGGAAATGGCCTGGCGCCATCTTGTTAGGCCTTGGCCAAGGCGGCAGTTTTAGCCTGGCCCTCAGCCTGCTGGTATTAAGAACAGCGACATCACGCCTTGCAGGACAACTTTCCGGCCTGGTACAAGGCGGAGGATATACCATTGCCGCTATTGGGCCTTTTAGTGTCGGCTTGCTGCTCCAATCCGGCGTTCATGCAGACCAAATTGCCTGGCTTTTGATCTCGTTGGTAGGTGTTTGCTGTGGATTCGCCCTGTTGGCTGGCCGCACGCGCCAGCTGGACGATCAAAGCGGCACGCTTCTGGTTCACCGTTACTAACCTGCACTGGAATCAAACAGGAGTTTTAGTGCTTGGCCTTCAAATATTTACGCCAGGAAATCCGTGATGAGTAGCTTCTCACCTTTAACCGCAACGGCTCCCACCCACGAACGCATTTTGGTTATTTATACGGGCGGCACCATCGGCATGCAGCAAAGTGCCAATGGGCTGACTCCCGGCGCGAACTTTGCCCAACGCATGGCGACCGCGCTTGGCAAGCTCCCCATTGCCCAACAGCAATCGCTTCCTGCTTATGATGTTATTAGTTATACCACGCTGATTGATTCCAGCGCGGCGACCCCACTTCAGTGGCAGCAGTTAGCCAGTGACATCGCCACCCGGTTAACGGATTACCGGGGGTTTGTCGTGATTCATGGTACCGATACGCTTAGCTGGACGGCCGCTAGCCTTGCCTATCAATTGCAAGGCCTAGAGCGCCCTGTCGTTGTAACCGGCGCAATGCGCCCCCTGGAAGCACCCAACAGTGATGCTCTTGATAATATTCATGGCGCGCTGCGGTTTGCGGCAAACGCCGAGCTTCAGGAAGTCGCTATTTATTTTGCAAACCGGTTATTGCGTGGCGTACGAGCTATAAAGCTGCACAGTGACGCACTAACAGCCTTCACCTCTCCAGGTTACCCGCTACTTGGTGAGCGAGTAGGCAATGACTTTGTTTACTACCCAAGCCGTGGGCTTGCCTCTCAACAGCGTGGCGCGCCACGCTTTGAACTCCCCAGCTACCAAGGGTTGGATAAAGGCGAAGTGGTTCGTATCGCGCTCTGGCCCGGTTTGGCCGCTTGGCAGCTGGAAGCCTGGCTTGGAGATTCACGCGTTAAAGGCGCTGTTATCCAGTTGTGGGGGGCGGGCAATCTACCTAACGATCCAGCTCTATTGAATGTACTGGCTAGCGCGGCCGGTGAGGGGAAATTGCTAGCGGCGATAAGCCTTTGCCCTGAAGGCAGCGTTCATATGGGAGCATACGCTGCGGGCGAGGGGTTAACAGATGCAGGCGTGCTCTCAGGCGATGCCATGACACCAGAAGCCACCTTTACCAAACTGGTCCATCTTTTAGCTCAACCGCTTGATGTAGAGACACAGCGGCAACGCTTTCTCGCTTCATTAGTCGGCGAACGCTAATAAGCATGGTGATATCCGTAATTTACGCTATGTTTAATCAATGCTAACCAGTTGACGGAGCCCGTAATTATGGAAAAACCGGTACATCTTTTTAGTGATCTTTTCGAACAACTGGGCCTGCCATCAGACGCTGAGTCGATTGAAGTTTTCATCAAGCGCCATCGCCCTTTACCCAAAGAGATGGTGCTTTCCGATGCGCCCTGTTGGAATGAAGGCCAAGCGGAATTTCTTCGTGAAGCCATTGAAGACGACGCTGACTGGGCCGAGCTAGTCGACGAGTTGGACGTTGCCATGCACCAAGGGAGTTAACGCGCTGGCGCCGCTTTCGAGCGGCGCTTGACCCAAGCACCAACAAGCAATAGTACCGTAAGAGCAACAAGCGGTAGCAGCACCTCAAACTGAAGTGCATTTTCTTCCTCTATCGCTTCAAGCGCCCCATGAATAGCGCTGCTGTATACGCCCCACTTAATCGATAGGCCTAGCGTTGCCGCAAGAAGAAAAATCGACAGTGGCACACGGCATAGCCCAGCTGCAAAGTTGATCACCGCGTGAGGAAAACCCGGCAAGACACGAAGTGCGCACTGGGTTAATAGATCTCCCCTGTCCTGAAGCGTTTGCATGACTTTTAGGGTTAGCCCTTTAGGTTGCCATGCGCTACGGGTACGTGCTGCTAACTGATGGCCACCCAACGCGCCCGCCACACTTCCAAGTGTCAGCATAATGGTGGCAACGACAGGTGGGTAAAAGGGGGCAATTAACCAAAAGCCAATACTCCCGGGCAACCCGGCAGCCAGGGTAACGGCCATAAGAACAACCACCCCAACCACTACTGCGGGATGATGTGTCCATTCGTCAACGGTATGCCTGACCGCCATTAAATCCGGCGAGTGCCAAAACCACATACACGCCAGTATGGCTATCATGCCAACAGCTATCGCCAAACGCCACACAAGACGAAAGGCATTACGCATTCAGCCTGGCCTCAACACGCTCAAGAATTTGCCGGCTCACTTTACCTACGAGCGGCTTCGCTGCTTTATTAACGGCTTTTTCCATAAAGCGATTATGAATTTCATAACCAAGCGTAAGTGATACTTCCGTTCCTTCTGGCACTTCACGCAGCCGGTAACGCCCCTGGTTTTTCACCCCATCAAGCGACTCCCAAGCCAGCGTATGGGGCGCCTGGATCTCTGTCACTTCCACGTCAAATGCCCAGTCCATACCTACTGCACGGACATGCCAACGATAGCGGTCGTCCCCCAACACATCAATGGAACGTATTAAATCAGAATAATCAGCAAAATCTTCCACGCGGCGCAATAGCTCAAATACGCGCTCAGGTGATGCTTTAACAATTTCACTGTGCTCTATGGTGGCCATGATCCCCTCGAACCGCTGAAAACTAACTGTTAACCGCTAAGCTACCTACCTGTAAGCCGAAGCACCATCTGTAACCGCCGGAAACGATAAGCTTAGCAAAACAATGAGCGTAGCATGCTGCTCAATTTATCGGGAATGACGAAGAAGGAGAGACGATCATTCAGACTACGGCTGGTCAGATACGTTCTCATTGCGTAAACTGCCGCCCTCCCGGACCGGACCCCGGCACTCCGTGCAGCCTTATCGCGCACGAAAAATTCTCCGACAGCGAGCACTATTTATGTCCAGTACGTTTTCTCTCCCTTCTACGTCACCGACAGCGACGGTGGTTATCTATTCCGGCGGCATGGACTCCTATACGGTGCTTCACCGCGCACTGCGTGAAGGACTGGAGGTCCACGCACTATCTTTTGACTATGGTCAACGTCACGCACGCGAGTTGGATGTGGCTACGCACGTGTGCCGTCAGTTGGGTATTCCTCACCAGGTGGTCGACATTCGAGCCATCCACGGTTTGATCGATAACTCCGCACTGACCAACGCCGACCAAGCCATGCCGACGGGTGACTACGCAGATGATAATTTGCGCGCCACTGTCGTTCCCAATCGCAATATGATTTTACTGTCCCTGGCGATTGCCAAAGCGGTCAACATAGGCGCTGGGCGCGTGGATTATGGCGCCCATGGCGGTGACCATGTTTTATACCCGGATTGTCGCCCCGAGTTTGTCGATGCCATGAATCACGTAGCGGGTATTGCCAACTTTGAGCACGTTACGCTGCATGCCCCTTACCTCTACTCATCAAAAGCGGATATTTTACGCGATGGCCTGTCCATGGGGCTCGATTACCAGCATACCTGGACCTGTTATGAAGGACGTGCGTTAGCGTGTGGTCAGTGCGGCAGCTGCCGAGAGCGCTTGGAGGCCTTTGCCGCTAACAATGCCCTCGACCCCTTGGCTTACGATGCGGCAGTTAAGGTGAATCGCTGATGTATCACGTTAAAGAAGCCTTTTACACGCTACAGGGCGAAGGCGCACAAGCGGGTCGTGCCAGCGTTTTTTGCCGTTTTAGTGGCTGTAATTTGTGGTCAGGCCGTGAAGTGGATCGCGCTCATGCAAAATGCACCTTCTGCGATACCGATTTTATCGGTACTGACGGACAGAACGGCGGGCAGTTCGCAACAGCGGCCGAGCTGGCTGCGCATATTAATGCGCTCTGGCCAAAAGGTAGCGCGAATGCCACCCCGTATGTGGTGTTTACCGGCGGTGAGCCGCTGCTCCAACTGGACACACCGTTAATTGACAAGCTACACCAGCAGGGCTTTGAAGTAGCCGTTGAAACGAACGGTACGTTGCGGCCCCCTCCCGGCATTGATTGGTTATGCGTTAGCCCCAAAGGTAGTAACCCTTTGGTCATTACGCAGGGAAATGAATTAAAACTTGTTTATCCGCAGGCTGACGCATTGCCCCCGGTCTTTGAGGACCTTGCGTTTACTCACTTTTTTTTGCAGCCCATGGATGTAAGCCCGTTAGGGCAACAGTCCGACACCATCGCCCAGGCAACGGATTACTGTATGGCTAACCCACAATGGCGCCTTACGCTTCAAATTCACAAAATCGCAGGGTTTGACTAATGGCTCTCTTTGTAAATCAGTTAACCCATATGGATGTCTCTGCCTGGTGCCCGACGCGCGGACTCATCGGCTGCAGCTGGCAAGTAGATGCACTCCTTGAAGGCGCCTTGGGTGAAGACGGTATGCTATTTGATTTTGGCGAGGTAAAGCCCTGGATCAAACACACTCTGGACAGCGGCCTCGACCATACGCTTCTGGTGCCCACGCAGGCGCCCGGTGTAAGCATTACTGATTGCGAGGAAGGCCTCTGCGTTCGCACCGAAACGCCTTATCCCCTGGAGGTTCGTGGGCCTGTCGAAGCCTTTAGCCTGCTTCCCTGGGCATCTATTACGCTTGAAGAGGTAGCGGCGCATTTAAGTGGCGAGTTGACCGCACAGCGCCCCGTCAATGTTGACCGTGTCACGCTAACGTTAAGTGATGAAGCTACAACCGGAGCAGCCTATGGCTATAGCCATGGCCTTAAACGACACCAGGGCAACTGCCAACGTATTGCCCACGGCCACCGCTCCAGACTCTCTATTTGGCAATCGGGCACGCGTCAACCTGAGCTGGAAGCTCGCTGGGCACACTGGCTGGATAACCGCTACCTACTTGAACAAGCGGATATTGAACACCAGGACGATGTGTTCTTGACCTGTCGTTATCAGGCTGCCCAAGGAGACTTTTCCATTCGCCTGCCAGCAGACCGCTGTGCGGTATTGCCGGGCCCCACTACCGTTGAGAATATCGCCATCTGGCTGGCACGTAGCATCGCCGATGAAAGCGGCCACGCCACACGCGTTCAAGCATTCGAGGGGATTAACAAAGGCGCCTTTGCGGAATTTACGCCATGAGCGAGGCAGGTATCATCGTTAAGCAAAGCGCTGGCTGCCGGGCGGGTTGCGGAGCTTGCTGTATAGCGCCGTCCATCAGCTCACCGATTCCAGGGATGCCTCAAGGCAAGCCTGCTGGGGTTCGCTGCATTCAGTTGGATGAACAGAATCTATGTCGGCTTTTTGGCGATGCAAGCCGCCCCGCCGTATGCGCCAACTTTAACTTTGATGCCAGCATTTGTGGCGAGCACCGTGATCAGGCGCTCGCCACCCTTGCATACCTCGAAACAGCAACGGGATAACCCCTAACCTTCTACACCCGCAGGCTGGGTCAAACGACGATCCAGCAGGCTCACCCAACGCACCAGCACCGGCGCATCGCTATGGCTAACATCATTCAGCAAATGTCGGAACGACTCTTTTGCAGTAGGGTCACCCGGCTCAATGTGCATCAACCATAGCTCAAGCGCCGCCAGCTCCTGGTGGCGGTTCCCATTTTCTCGGGATTGGCTGATGGCCATCTCGGCAAGCGCCCTAACCTCGTTCGCAGGATGTCCAAGCTGATGCCGAACACTCGCCAGCAGCGTCGCAAGCTCAGGCAAAAACAGCGTGGTACGCTCGCGGGCGATCACAAGGCATTGATCCAAATAGTCTTCTGCGACATCAAGCTCACCCAGCTCAATACAGGCATCGATATACCATAATGAGGGCCGCTGGTAGCGGTCGCTCCCTTTAAGCTCGGTCATCCGCTCAAGGCTTTCGCGTATTTGTGCAAGCCCTCCTTGATCCCCTGCTAACGCGCGCTGCCATCCCAACACCGCTTGGGCCGAGATTTGCCATAATTGCAAGTCGGGCGTGACGGTCATGGCTGCCGCCCTCTCAGCCTGGCGCGCCGCCAGGTGCACATGCCCTAACTGACGATAGAGGGAAGCCGCGAATAACAGCGACATTGCCAGCGTTCCCGGGTGGCCAATTTTTTCCGCCAACCGAAGCGCCGCCGATACTTGCCGCTCTGCCCGCTGATAGTCGCCCCGTAAACAGAGCGCCCAGCCTTGAAAACACGCTGCCGTTACCTGCGGGTGATCAGAGAACGGCAACCACTCAATCATCATTTGTGCATTGAGCGGATCAATTTCATCCAGATGATCGTGGGCCTGCTGGATACGTCCTGCCCAGTACTCGCATTGAGCGCGTGCATAATCCGCTAAACGGCGATAGCGCGGGTCTTCCAGTCGCTCCGCGATATCCGCAAGCGTCGAGGCAAGCGCAAACGCATCGGCATGCGCATAGCGCTGGCTGCGCCCTACCCAGAGCCCCCACTTAACCAGAAAGACCTGCTCAAGCTCTTCAGGGTCATCCAGCATATCGCTGCCGGACTCACGCAGTAGCTCTCGGGCGCGAACAAAACTTTCATGAGCGATGGGTGAGCCGTGTCCTTCCAGGGAAAATGCGGCCTGGCCACGTACCGTAAGCAGACTAACCTCGCGCTCTATCTCATGCTCAACATGGCGCAAGCTTGCCAACCCTGCGTCGGCCATCCGCAACGCCGTTCGGTTAGCACTGACCTTTAGCGCCTCGCGAGCAGAAAGCTCAAAATAGCGTGCGCCGCGTGCGTAATGACCGCTTCTACGCAAGTGTGCAGCAAAGTCGCCAGGATGGCGGCTAATCCACATGGGGAAACGCTCTTCAATTAGCGTGACGACCTGCTGATGCAGTTTGACGCGTACATCGCGCGGGCAGGAGAGATAGGCGGCTTCCTGAAGAAGCTGATGGCTAAACTGGCACTCTTGCTCACCGAGCTCTTTATTAACGGGTTCAATGATCTCGAGCTGACGCATATGCTCAAGCGCTTGCGTTAGTCGAGCGGGCTCCCAGCCGCTGCACTCCAACAAAAAATCCAGCCGGAAACGTTTGCCAAGCACTGCCGCCACGTGGGCAATCGCGCGGTCGGCCTCCAACTGATCAATACGGCTGGCTAGCAAGCCCAGCAGCCCTTTCGGCAGCTCATCAAATTGAATACTACGCCCTTCGCGACGGTCCATGTCCAGACGTCGGCAAATTTCCTGCATGTAAAGCGGCACGCCATCGCACCGCTCTATGATCTGGTTACGCAGCCGGGGGCTTAAATGTATGCGGTAGCGGCGTGACAGCTGGGAAAGCAGGCGTGATGATTGCTGAACGTCCAACTTACCCAACGTGATCTGCTGGTCCCAGTGAAGCTTAACCGGTAAGGGTTCACGGCCATGATGACTGGCAATCAGCATAAACGCCGTATTGATAGGCAAGCGCGCCTGAAGGCCTGCCAGCACTTTAAAGGAGGGCTCATCAATCCATTGAAGATCATCTATCATTAGCACCA
Source organism: Halomonas sp. 72 (assembly GCF_052379785.1). NCBI lineage: Bacteria > Pseudomonadati > Pseudomonadota > Gammaproteobacteria > Oceanospirillales > Halomonadaceae > Halomonas > Halomonas sp. 72. The sequence goes on from NZ_JBQSYY010000014.1 coordinate 22,819, forward strand.
GCGTACGTTCACTGGTTTTCTGCTCAATCAAGCGATGTAACAACTGTACGACCAGCTCCGCCACCTCGCCGTTTTGCGCAAGCTGCGCCACCTCTTGAACGTCCCTAACCCCAAGCGCTTCTTCAAGCAGGTGCTGTCGGCTCTTTTCTAAAAGACCCAAGCCCAGCGTTGCTTGCATGGCATGCAAGGTATCCAGCGCAGGTGGCGCATTTAGATACCAGGCCACCAGGCTGCGGGCAATACCGTAAGGTTCAAGTACGGATAATCGCGTCGTTGGCTGCCAACAAATCGCGGCATCGCGACTTAATTCAAGCTGACGAAACCCCACCATGAGCGCAGATTTCCCCATGCCCGAAGCACCTCGGACAAGCACGCTTTGGCGCAGCCCAATTCCCGCCCGCGCCAAGGCATCGCGGAGCGTACGCAACGGGGCCTCACGCCCCACCAGGCTCGGCGGGAGCGCATCACGCCCCCCCTCGTTTTGCCCCAGGACCAGCGCGCGCAGGCGAATACGCCCATCGCTTGCCACCAGCCGAGACACCAGTCGTGGCTGTAGATCAAGCGCGGGGGGCATGTGCTGGCTGGCCTCCTGAGAAATGACCAGCTCACTGCCCTCTGCCGCACTCATTAGCTCCAAGGCAACTTGCGTCACCTGACCAAGTGGGTCCGCTAGCTGACGCTCTGCCAAATAGACGACCCGCCCGCTATTTAACCCGGCGGCAAGCTCAAAGGAAGGCGGCTCACCTTCCCCTTCCCAGTGACGCGCCGACTCTTGCGGCAGCGCGTGTTGACAGTGTTCGTAAAGCGCTACCAGCTCCGCAAGCTGGTGTGCGGGCCCATGGGTACCAAAACAGGCAAGCCCGAGTCCTCCGGTAGCCCCAGGTAACCAGAACCCTCCCAGATGATGACACTGCTGCTCTAACCAACGCAGTAACTCCAGCTGCAGGCCCAGACAGCTACGCACTGCCGCACGCTCCTGCCAGTCGCCCTTCAAGCGCAGCCGAATCGCCATCACGGAGAGCTGGCGCAGCTCGATTTCATCGTCGCGCAGCGGCTTGCTATCCGCTGCCAATACGCGCGAAAAAGCACCCTGAGGGGACATGGCACGAGGGTCATGCGGCCCATCCGACCAATAACTTGCGAGCTGTAAAAAACTGGGCTCAGGCTGCTGCCCCGAAAGTGCTAATAGCTGTAAATAACCATTGTATTGCTCGTGAGCAGCAGCGATTTGGTTCTGCTCGGCAAGCTGGCGTACCAAGCGCTCATGAAAAGGTGCGTAGCCAGAAAAGCGGCTTACCAGGCCTTCAAGCATTACATCTGGCGCATCCTCATGGGCTTCCAGGACCTGCTCAGCAAAGCGAATGACGCGCTGACGCCATTCGTTGCGCACTTGTACGAGCCACCGCTGAAATTCGCTACAGCTGGTTAGCTGGAGCTCCTCAACGAGGTCCCCTTGATAGCAGGTCAGCACCGCTTCGAGCGTTGTTAGTTCGCGGGGGCCTTCCAGCAGTTGCTGCAGTTCATGTAAATCGATGCGCCAAGTCGCTGGCAGGTTAAAAGCGATGGTTTGGCGCGACACTTTCAAGACGTGATCAGCGTTATCCCCAAGCGAATGACGCAGGCAGTGCAGGGCATGGCGCAAGTTAGTTCTGCCTGATGAAAGCCCTTGGTCAGGCCATAACAGCTCGGCGAGCACCGAGCGGTTCACCGGCTGGCGGTGAAGCAGTAAGTAGACTAACAGCGCTTTGACTTTGTCATAGCTAAAGTGGGTTAGTACACCATCCCCCTGAGAGAGGGAAAAATGACCAAAGAGGATTAGCTGATCAGACTCACGAGTATCGCGCATGATACATATCCTGCCTGGGCTAGTGGTGTATTAAGCGGGTACACCACTATGAAAACGAAAAGCCGTATCGGGTGACGTTATCAGCTCTGCTTCCCGGGCCACAAAAAAAGCAATTCTTTCATCAATGGAAGCGTTAGTTTGTTGCTGCGCAAGCAGTAGATAGTCTTCAAAATGACGCCCTTCGGACTTAACCAGCGTGCGATAAAATTTAGCCAACTCTTCATCCAGGTAAGGAATCAAGCGAGCAAAACGCTCGCAGCTGCGTGCTTCTATTAAGGCGCCAATAATGAGGATATCAATAAGACGCTCTGGATCATTGCTGCGCACATGACGTCGCAGGCCCTCAGCGTATCGGGAAGCGGTTAAATGCTTGTATTCAACGCCGCGCTTCTCCATTAAACCCACAACTTGCTCAAAGTGCAGCAATTCTTCGCGGGCGAGCTGAGACATTTTGCTCAATAAAAGAGGTTGGTCTACATAACGATACAGCAAACTCATGGCCGTCGAGGCGGCCTTTTTCTCACACTGAGCGTGGTCAACGAGCAGTATTTCCGGGTTATCTAGCGCCCATTTAAGCCAGCTGTCGGGCGTTATGCAGGCAAGAAATTCATTTAAACTTTCGGGCAACAAGTCATCTGCTTGAAGCTTATGGTCTGCGGGTGTTAATTCCGGCAATTGCATTGACATAACGTTCTTCCGAGCATTTTTTCATAATTGTACAATATTTAAACGCCGATAGCGTTCACCTCGTTCCTGGTCCGCAAGAACGACGCCATGCCATGTCTCTTGGATACGTATTGCTGGCCACCGCTAATAGTAATAGCTAATTAGTAACAACAATGGCGCTCTACGCTTCGCTGTGAGGTTAGTTCAACTTGGAAAGCAACCGTAACGCTATAGCGTCCAAGCCATGGTAACGCGGCGCAACCGCAATCACACCTTTAGCGTGCTCGGGCCCACCACACCCTGCCAGAAAGTGCCTCAAACGGCCAAAACACAGGTCTTTAAAGCGGTATTTTTTGTGTATCAACACAAAGTACAACACCTGCCTATCGCCTTCTTCTTAACATTGTCGACAGTTTGCCGTAGAATCCATGCCATCCAACCAGACGCTGTTTCCAAGCGTATGTCATGTGTCCGAGCGCACGCTCAAACACCGTGAAAATGTGTGTTCGCCACCATAAAGCAGATGAGAGGGCCCCAACGTGCTTGAAGCATATCGCCAACATGTCGAGGAACGCGCCGCTGAAGGCGTACCACCCAAGCCTCTAAACGCCGAGCAAGTTGCCGCCTTAATTGAGCTGCTAAAAACCCCACCGGCGGGTGAAGAGGAATTTGTTCTTGACCTGATCACCAACCGGGTTCCGCCGGGCGTCGATGAAGCCGCTTATGTGAAAGCGGGCTTTCTTACTGCCATCGCCAAGGGCGAAGCAACCTCTCCGCTGATCGATAAAATCCACGCGGTTAAGCTGCTGGGCACCATGCAAGGCGGTTACAACATCGTCTCCATGGTAGAGCTATTGGATAACGAAGAGTTAGCGCGTGAAGCCGGCGAACAGCTCAAGCATACCCTGCTGATGTTTGATGCCTTTCATGATGTTGAAGAGCGCGCCAAAAAGGGTAACAGCGTTGCCAAAGACGTTATTCAGTCCTGGGCAGAAGCAGAGTGGTACCTCTCCAAGCCTGCTTTAGAAGAAAAAATCACCCTAACCGTCTTTAAGGTGCCGGGTGAAACCAACACGGATGATCTGTCACCAGCACCCGATGCCTGGTCGCGCCCCGATATCCCGCTGCACGCTAATGCCATGCTCAAAAACGAGCGTGACGGCATTGTGCCTGAAGTACCGGGCTCCATGGGTCCGCTCAAGCAAATTGAAGAAGTCAAAGCCAAAGGCTTCCCGGTTGCTTATGTCGGTGATGTTGTGGGTACGGGCTCTTCACGTAAATCAGCCACTAACTCCGTGCTGTGGTTCTTTGGTGACGATATCCCTTACGTTCCCAACAAGCGCGCGGGCGGCTTCTGTTTTGGTAGCAAAATTGCTCCGATCTTCTTTAACACCATGGAAGATTCTGGCGCACTCCCGATTGAACTGGACGTATCAAAGCTGGAAATGGGCGATGTCATTGACGTCTACCCCTACGAAGGCAAGGTATGCAAGCACGGCACTGATGAAGTGCTCACCACGTTTGCGTTGAAAACGCAGTTGATCCTTGACGAAGTACGCGCTGGCGGCCGTATTCCTCTGATCATCGGCCGCGGCCTGACGGGCAAAGCACGTGAGTCCCTTGGCCTTGAGCCTTCTGATGTATTCCGCCTCCCGGAACAGCCCAAAGACACCGGCAAGGGCTTTACCTTGGCGCAGAAAATGGTCGGTAAGGCGTGCGGCCTGGAAGGCGTTCGTCCGGGGATGTACTGCGAGCCCAAAATGTCCACCGTCGGCTCCCAGGATACCACTGGCCCGATGACACGTGACGAGCTGAAAGACCTGGCATGCCTGGGCTTCCAAGCGGACCTGGTGATGCAGTCATTCTGCCACACGGCGGCCTATCCGAAGCCGGTGGACGTAGACACTCACCACACGCTGCCTGACTTCATTATGAACCGCGGCGGTGTATCGCTGCGTCCTGGCGACGGCATCATCCACAGCTGGCTGAACCGCATGCTGCTGCCAGACACAGTAGGTACCGGTGGCGACTCGCACACTCGCTTCCCGCTGGGCATCTCGTTCCCGGCTGGTTCTGGCCTGGTAGCTTTCGCTGCTGCCACCGGCGTTATGCCGCTGGATATGCCGGAATCCGTACTGGTACGCTTTAAAGGCAAGCGCCAGCCTGGCGTTACCCTGCGTGACCTGGTTCACGCCATTCCGCTTTACGGCATCAAGCAAGGTCTTCTGACCGTTGACAAGGCCAACAAGAAGAATGCGTTCTCTGGCCGCGTACTGGAAATTGAAGGCCTTGAAGACTTAACGGTCGAGCAGGCGTTTGAGCTTTCCGACGCCTCTGCTGAGCGCTCTGCCGCTGGCTGTACTATTACGCTGTCTGATGAGAGTGTGACCGAGTACTTGAAATCCAACATCACACTGCTGAAGTGGATGATTGCCAACGGCTATGGCGATGAGCGTACTATCAGCCGTCGTATCGAGGGTATGGAAGCGTGGCTTGCCGACCCGAGCCTGATGCGTGCCGATGCGGACGCCGAATACGCCGAAGTCATCGAAATTGACCTGTCCGAGATTAAAGAGCCTGTGCTTTGCGCACCTAACGATCCTGACGACGCTCGTTTGCTGTCAGACGTTGCGGGCGAAAAGATTGATGAAGTATTTATCGGCTCGTGCATGACCAACATTGGTCATTTCCGCGCAGCGGGTAAACTACTTGAAAAGCAGCCTGCAGGCAGTCTAAAAACTCGCCTGTGGCTGGCACCGCCGACCAAAATGGATCAGCACCAGCTGACCGAAGAGGGTTACTACGGCATTTATGGTCGTGCCGGTGCGCGTATGGAAATGCCGGGATGCTCGCTGTGTATGGGTAACCAGGCACGCGTTGCGGCAAAAAGCACCGTTGTGTCTACGTCTACACGTAACTTCCCGAACCGTCTGGGCGATGGTGCCAACGTGTACCTTGCCTCGGCGGAACTCGCCGCGGTTGCCGCGGTGGAAGGTCGCCTGCCAAGCGTTGAAGAGTATCAGCGTTACATGAGTGAATTTGACGCCATGGCAGGAGAGATCTATCGTTATATGAACTTCCACGAAATTGAGGAGTATCAGAAAATCGCCTCAAACGTGATTCCGGTTGCTCAAGAAGCGTAACCACCCTATCGCCGATGCTCGCACCATCACAGACTTAATGAAGTTTCGTTAATTCTGAGACGATGACCGAACGCCCCACAACCTCTCGTTGTGGGGCGTTTTTATTACCGCAAGAGGTCGTCGACTTGCGAGGGCTTCCGGATACTGCCACTCTGTTAGTTCATCCTTATGATTTAAAAAGACAATGCAGCCACTGACACATCTTGGCTCGGCCTTAATGAAGACACTGCGCGATCATCTACGCCCCTTGATCGCCTATCATTTGTTTTTTACCTTACTTGCCTCTGCCCTGTTATTACCCGTGATTGGGTGGATAACCCAAGGTCTGCTCGCTCAATTAAAGCGTACAGTGATTACCAATGACGAGCTGATCAGCCTGCTGTTTAGCCCGCTGGGCCTAGCTTGCATGCTGGTCGGCCTGGTTTTCACCTTTCTCATTCTTTACTGGCAACAGGCTGGTATGCTCCAGGTCGCCGTTCGACCTCGAGGCAATCATTACCGGTTAGCCTTTGATGCACTCTGGTTAAGCGTTCGTCGCCTCCCCGCGCTGGCAGGATTAGTCGTGTTACAGGTGGGCACGCACCTTTTACTGCTGGCCCCTTTCATGGCCGCACTTGCATGGCTTTATAGTGTTTGGCTAAGCGGCCTGGACCCTTACTATTTACAGCGCGTCATGCCACCTGTGCTTTGGTACTTTATTGCCTGCGCGCTGCCGCTTGTAGTGGCCTGGCTAAGCTTGGCGGCCTGGCTTTATCTGCGTTGGCTGTTGGCGCTTCCGTTAGTGGCACTTGATAACTGCAGCCCGTTACGCGCCTTGACGCGCAGTTTTCATTTAACCAAAGGCTGGCACCGCTCCATTGGCGCGGCCGTGCTCATCCTGCTACTGCTCATTATTGCGCTACCTGTTATCACCACCATCGCCTTTGATGCACTGGTGACGCCGCTCCTCTGGTGGTTACCAGAACACAATGCGTTTCTAATTCCCATCATGTTTGCCTATTTAACAGGCTATCTGCTACTAACCCTCGCCGTTACCTTTATCGGTATTGCGGCTAACGCACTGCTTTCTGCTTGTTTGTACCTTCAGTTAGCGCATCACAAGATGCGCCCTGCTCCTCCATCAAAAATCGTCCTCCCGGGCCGATTTGCCTGGGCGGTTGAACTTAGCGTATTGCTACTGGCCGCCTTACAAGCCTGGTGGATCCTGAATAGTTTTGAGCTACGCGACAATGTAAAGGTGTTCGCGCACCGTGGTAGTTCAATGGTCGCCCCCGAAAACACCCTGGCCGCGGTTGACCAGGCCATCGTCGATAAGGCTGACGCCGTAGAGCTGGATGTTCGCTTATCCGCCGATGGGCAGGTCATGATTTACCATGACCGGAGCCTGGCAAGATTAACCGGTGATAACAGAGAATTCGGCGACTTAACACGTGAAGAGCTTAGTCAGTACGATATAGGCAGTTGGTTCGGTGATGCTTTTCAAAACGAGCCTATCGCAGGCCTGGATGAGGTACTCGAACGCGTGCGTGGCCATGCCGGGTTGATGATCGACATGAAAGCGCTGCCCGGCGAGGAACAAGCACTTGCTGATGCAGTCATTGCCCTGCTGCGTGCTGAAACCGATATGCGCTATGCCTGCTGGGCTAAAAGCAGTCATCCTATAACAGCGTATGGCGAGTGCGGCTTTCCCAATGCAATGCTGGAGATGCGGGTAGCCACGATGACGCCAGCACTGACTGCCCACATTAAACGCCAGGCGCCTGAACTACGCGTCACACTGCTGGCACAATTAATCCTGCCAGGCACACTGGACCGTCGAAGTTTCGATGCCCTGGGACTTCGCCATAACCGCATTACAGCAGAGGAAGTGCGTCTTGCAGCGCTTTATGGCTATGAGATACATGCCTGGACAGTTAATGACCGGGCAAGAATGTCCACACTGATCGATTTAGGGGTTGATGCGATTATTACCGACTATCCCGAGCGTTTACGTGAATTGATTGAAGAGCGGCGAGCGTTAAGCGATGGGGAACTTCTGTTGGTGAGGCTGCGCAATTGGCTACGTCAGTGACGTGTACTTAAACACGCCACTGACAGCTCATTTCGTAAAGCCAAGTGGGATCAATCGCCCATAACAACGCCTTCGCGACGCGGGTCGGCACCGCCAAACAGCGTCCCATCCTCCAGCCTACGGATAGCCTGAAGCCCACTGGTTAGCTCTCTTTCACTGATGGTATGACCGTACTCCTCAAGCACTTCCAGGGTCGCTTCGGGGAAGCCTCCCTCTTCCAAATAAACATCGCCTCCCATGGTAATGGCGTGAGGCAAATTGAGCGCTTCTTGTGCACTCATCCCCCAATCACGCATCGCCACTAACGTGCGGGCGGTGTAATGAATAATAGCCGCACCACCCGGCGATCCCAGGCTTGCCACCAGTTCGCCCGACTCTTTATCGAAGACGAGTGTTGGGCTCATGCTTGAACGCGGACGCTTGCCAGGCTCAACCCGATTAGCAACCAGCTCGCCGTCCACCTCTGGGGTAAACGAAAAGTCGGTCAACTCGTTATTAAGCAGGTACCCACCCGGCAGCCCGGTTCCTCCATCGGCAAGGATGCGCGAACCAAACGCCTGCTCAATAGACGTGGTCATCGCCACGGCATTGCCTTCAGCATCAATAATACTGATATGGCTAGTGCCATATTCCGGCTGATCCGGCTGTGAGGCAAAGCTAACGTCAAGCTCACCAGGGTTTCCTGGCTCCGCACTATCGCCCATGCTGGTGTCGCCAATTAACTTACTACGCTCTGAAAGATAGTCAGGCGCCAGCATTAATGACCAGTCCCCACCCGGCGCCTCTACGAACTCAGGGTCCGCGATATAACGTCCGCGATCAGCGAAGGCCAGCCGAGAAGCCTCCAAAAACTGATGCAGCCAACCACTGCTGGATACGCCGTTATCCAAGGGTGCTTCCAACAACGGCTGCTGATCTAAAAGGCCCAGTATTTGCATAATGGTAATATGCCCAGACGAAGGCGGAGGAAATCCGCACACTTCCCACTGTTGCCATGGCGTACACAGCGGTTCCCGCTCAATTGTCTGGTAGCCGCCAACATCCTCAAGGGTCATGCTGCCTGGCCGCACCGGATGGTTCTGTACACGATTTACTAAATCCTCAGCAATGTCGCCCTCATAAAAGGCCGCGCTGCCGTTGGTCGCAATTTGGCGCAATATGCTCGCCAACGCCGGGTTTTTTAACGTGTCGCCAACCGCTAGCGGCTCGCCGTTAGGCTGGTAATAGAAGCTCTCGGCGAGCGGGTCACTACGTAACGCTTCATCATTGGCAAGGCTGGTGTGCAGCCGTTGACTAACGGCAAACCCTTCCTCGGCAAGCGTAATAGCGGGTTCAAAAAGCGCCTCCCAAGCCAACTGGCCGTGCTCTTTATGTGCTTGTTCCAACATTCGCACCGTGCCTGGCACACCAACAGAAAGTCCACTGGCTACCGCATCTGCAAAGGGCAGCGGCTCGCCATTTTCCATGAACAGTTCCCCTGTCACCGCACCAGGCGCTGTCTCTCGGCCGTCGTAAGCCTGAACGTTTGAGCCATCATAGAACATTAAAAAAGCACCACCGCCAATGCCGCTGGACTGAGGCTCGACCAGTGTTAATACCATTTGCACAGCGATAGCAGCGTCAATGGCATTACCACCATTTGCCAACACTTGATAGCCTGCATCCGTTGCCAACGGGTTAGCCGCCGCAACTGCAAACGACTCCGCCTCCCAGCCGGGTTTTTCCTCATACCCCGACCCAACTTCTGGCGTTATAGAGGGGGTTTCATAGCTAAACCCAAAGCTATAGACCGGCACTAACAGCAATCCTGATAGTGCTAATTTAATCCTTTTTGGGGACATTACACTGCCCTCTCGCATCCTGGGAAATATCAAGTAAGTAACCACACAACAGAGTAGCCTATAAAACGCATGCGCCCGGCACAATGGCCGGGCGCAAAATAGCGGTTTACAGGTCGACGTTAGGTGATTGTCTCGCCTGCCAACATAAACCACGTCTCAAGTACTGCATCAGGGTTGAGGGATACTGAATCAATCCCCTGTTCCATCAACCACTTAGCCAATTCAGGATGATCTGAGGGCCCTTGCCCACAAATACCCACATATTTGCCTTGGGCTTTACAAGCCTGAATAGCCATTGCCAACAACTTTTTCACCGCCGCATTACGCTCATCAAACAGATGCGCCACGATGCCTGAGTCACGGTCCAGCCCCAGCGTTAACTGCGTAAGATCGTTAGAGCCGATTGAGAAGCCGTCGAAGTGTTCAAGAAATTCTTCAGCCAACAATGCATTAGCAGGTAACTCGCACATCATGATCACTTTCAGCCCGCTTGCATCGCCGCGCTTCAAGCCGTTTTCTGCCAACAGATCAACCACCTGCTTGGCTTCATCGGTGGTGCGTACAAAGGGCACCATGATTTCGACGTTATCAAGCCCCATCTCGTCGCGTACGTATTTTAAGGCGCGACACTCAAGCTCGAAGCAGGGCCGGAAAGCGTCCGAGATATACCGCGAAGCCCCACGGAAGCCCAACATGGGATTCTCTTCGCCCGGCTCGTAAAGCTTACCGCCAATCAGGTTTTCGTACTCGTTGGACTTGAAGTCAGACAAACGCACGATAACCCGCTGAGGGTAAAAGGCCGCCGCCAACGTGGAAATACCTTCCACCAGCTTGTCCACGTAGAAAGTTACCGGGTCGGTATAGCCCGCGGTACGAAGGTCAATCACCTGCTGCAAGTCAGCTGGCAGCGTTGCGTAATCCAGCAGTGCCTTAGGGTGAACGCCAATCATGCGATTGATGATGAACTCAAGCCGGGCAAGCCCTACGCCTGCGTTAGGCAGGCTGGCAAATCCAAATGCGCGATCAGGGTTGCCCACGTTCATCATAATCTTGAATGGGATTTCAGGCATGGCATCGACGCTTGAAACCTTGCAGTCAAAATCCAGCAGGCCATCATAAACGTGGCCGGTGTCACCTTCGGCACAGGAAACGGTGACATCGGTGCCTTCTCTGAGCTGCTGTGTAGCGTCACCACACCCAACCACCGCCGGAATGCCCAGCTCACGAGCAATAATCGCCGCATGGCAGGTACGCCCACCACGGTTGGTAACAATGGCTGAAGCCCGCTTCATAATGGGCTCCCAGTCTGGATCCGTCATGTCGGTCACCAGAATGTCACCGTCAAGAACCTTATCCATATCTTCCGGACTCATGACCACTTTGACCGTGCCGCGGCCAATGCGCTGACCAATCGCCCGGCCGGTAATCAGGGTACGGCCCTTCTCGCGCAGCTGGAAACGCTCTAACTTGCCGCCTTCCTGCTGCGAGACCACCGTTTCAGGGCGTGCCTGCACGATATAAAGCTTACCGTCGTCACCATCAAGCGCCCACTCAATATCCATGGGGCGCTCGTAGTGCTGCTCAATCGTCACCGCCTGACGGGCAAGATCCATCACCTGCTGGTCGCTAATACAGAAACGATTACGCTGATTAAGCGGCACATCAACGGTGTCGACGGATTTACCGGCGCTGGTTTCCTGGCCGTAAACCATCTTGATGAGCTTGGAACCCAGGTTACGCCGTAAAACCGCCGGGCGGCCAGCGGCTAACGTGCCCTTATGAACATAAAACTCATCAGGGTTGACAGCACCTTGCACAACCGTTTCGCCCAGCCCCCACGAGGCCGTCACAAAGACAGCATCGCGGTAGCCTGATTCGGTATCCAGGGTAAACATGACCCCAGAGGCACCCGTCTCAGAGCGCACCATTTTTTGAACACCCGCTGACAGCGCGACGTTTTCGTGGGCGTAGCCACGGTGAACGCGGTAAGAAATTGCGCGATCATTAAACAGCGAGGCAAACACCTCGTGTACAGCGCGTTTGATGTTATCGAAACCTTCGATATTCAGGAAAGTTTCCTGCTGGCCCGCAAAAGAGGCATCCGGCAGGTCTTCCGCGGTTGCCGAGCTGCGCACCGCTACTTTCAGCTGAGGGTGCTGCTCCTGCAGTTGCTCATAGGCCTGACGCAGCGCACTTTCAAAAGCGGGCGGCAGCGGCGTATCAATAACCCATTGGCGAATATTAGTACCCGCTTCGGCCAGTGCTTTAACATCATCAACGTCCAGGCGCGATAGCGTGCTGTTAATGCGCTCGTTAAGCCCTTCATGAGAGAGAAATTCACGATATGCGTGAGCCGTAGTGGCAAATCCACCCGGTACGGTTACCCCGGCACCTGACAGATTGGAAATCATCTCGCCCAGCGAGGCGTTTTTACCACCCACGCGTTCGACGTCGGCCATACCTAACTGATCGAACCACAGAATGTACTCTTCCACGCAACCCCCTCGCTTTAAGACGTTGATGCAATCTTTTAGATCGCCAATCATTGATCGTGTCACCCTATCACCGTGCCACCCTATTCGCCATTGGTCTAATAGCGAAGGGAGTGGAGGATTTTTACAACATAAGGCGTATACGGGCAGTTTATGTAGTCGCCTGGGGCGTTGTGCTTAGCGAACGCTCGGCACACAATAGCGTATCTATTATTTAATTGACGGGCGTGATTATGAAGCGGACAGCTTTCTTTATTTCCGATGGTACCGGTATTACGGCCGAGAGCCTGGGTCGCAGCCTGTTGGCTCAATTCAGCGATATTGAGATCAACATGCTGACCAAGCCTTATATCGATACGCTTGATAAAGCGGAAGCGCTTGCCCGGATTATTGAATCCACTGCCGCTCAAGATGGGCAACAACCGATCATTATCGATACCATCGTTGACCAGCAGATACGCGATGTAATTCGCCAAGCGCCGGGCTTCAAGGTGGATATCTTTTCTACCTTTTTGAAACCCTTGGAGCAGGAATTAGGCACCCACTCTTCTTACAGCGTGGGAAGAACTCACTCGATTGGCAGTGACGACGTCTATATGGACCGGATTCATTCGGTACACTTCGCACTCGATAACGACGATGGCGCCCGTACGCATCAATACGACAAAGCCGATATTATTTTAGTGGGCGTATCGCGCTGTGGCAAAACACCCACGTCGCTTTATTTGGCGCTTCAGTTTGGCATTCGAGCGGCTAACTACCCACTTACCGAGGACGACCTTGACGAAGACGGCACGCTCAAGCTGCCCAAGGTGTTAGCACCGCACCAGCGCAAGTTGTTTGGGTTAACTATTGATGCTCGCAGGTTATCCGCCATACGCAATGAGCGTCGGCCGAACAGTCGCTATAGCTCAATGGATCAGTGTCTGCAGGAAGTCGAACAGGCCGAAGCGCTTTACCGCATTATGCATATTCCGTTTATTGATGCGACGCGCTTTTCAGTAGAAGAAATTTCGACACGAATGATTGCCGAGACAGGCTTAGCGAGGCGCTTCTCCCCCCGCTAAACCAGCACTAAATGTACAACGCTAAAAATTACATGCCTTTGGGGGCGAAGATACCTGGGGCGTTACGCCAGTAGCCTTTGTAGTCCATACCAAAACCGAACACATAGCGGTCCGCGACCTCCAGGCTGCAGTAATCAGCTTTCAAGCCCGGCACCGCTTTGCGGTTATGTTGCTTATCCACCAGGACGGCAGTCGTAACGCTGGCTGCCTGAGCTTCTTTACAGTAAGCAAGAATTGCGGCGAGCGTCGATCCTTCATCCAAAATGTCATCCACGATGACGACGTGGCGCCCGGCCATGGGAATTTCAGGCGACACACGCCAGAAAAGCTCGCCACCGCGCAGCTCGTTGCGATAACGCGTGGCATGCAAATAGTCCACTTCCAGCGGAAACCCCAATCGGGTCAGCAGATGCCCGGTCGTAATCAAGCCACCGTTCATCACACAATAAAAAACCGGCAGTTTGTCCCCCAGGTCTTCAGTAATGGCCTCCGCCATGCGATCCAGCGCCCGCTCGACTTCTTCCTGAAAGATCAAGCAGTCTGCTGTTTCCATTAGCTGGCGCATTGAGTCCAATGACTCAAGCGCTTCTTTATCCAATTTGGACATGGGGTAACTCCCAAAAATGTAGCAATATTGCGAAAAGAAAATTCAGGTGGGGTTAGGGAAGTCCGCCAGCGCTTCTAGCCTGGCATGCGTACGTCGCCAACGCCCCAGCGCGCTCAGCGCATCCAAATCAGGTCGTGCACGGCCATAGCGGAGTTTCGCAGGGCGCTTATTGGCGATGCCCTGGCTGGCTTCAACGACCTCAAGCGCAGCGGCACGGTCGTTACACACCAGCAACATATCGCAGCCAGCGGCGAGTGCAGCAGCGGCACGCTCGCGTGGCGAGCCCGCTTCGTGAGCACCTGCCATACTTAAATCATCTGAAAAAATACAGCCTTTAAAGCCCAGCGATTCACGCAGCATCCCCAACCAACTGGGCGAAAAGCCCGCCGGGCGTGTATCAAATGCTCGATAAATGACATGCGCGGGCATGATGCCATCAAGCTGGGGGGCTAGCTGTTCAAAGGGGACAAGGTCGCGCTGTTTAATTGCCTCCATTGAACGCTCATCAATGGGCAGTGCGACATGGGAATCCGCGGCTACGCCGCCGTGACCAGGGAAGTGTTTACCCACAGCGCCCATGCCCGCCTGATGTAAGCCCTCAACAAAAGCGGCGCCTAATTGAGCAACGTGCTCAGGGTCACCACTGAAACTACGGTCGCCGATGACGCTAGAAATCCCGCTATCCACATCAAGCACTGGTGCAAAGCTTAAATCCAGCCCACAGGCGGCCATTTCCATGCCAAGCAACCAACCTGCGTCCATGGCGAGAGAGCGGCCTTCTTCAGGGTCTTGAGCATAACGCTCACCAATCCGGGCCATGGCCGGTAAGCGGGTAAGCCCTTTTTTGATACGCTGTACGCGGCCACCCTCTTGGTCAACCGCCAATAAAAGATCGCCCCGTATGCGCCTTATATCGCTACACAGCTTGCGCACCTGGTAGGCGTCTTCCACATTACGGGCAAACAAAATCACGCCACCGACAGCAGGTTCAAGCAGCAAGCGCTTTTCAGCATTGGATAATTCAGGCCCTTCCAGGTCGAGCATGACCGGGCCAATAGGTTGAGTCATTAGCAGGGATCCAACAAAAGGGCCGATGATTTTAGACGATCAACGCACAGAGTCAAAAAAGCCTCTGCGTAAGGCCATTACAGATGGCTGCCATGTAGCCAAACAGGCGTTCCAGGCACGGCGCGCTCAAAGATATAAAGCAGGTCCTCGTTGCGCATACGAACACAGCCATGTGAAGCAGGTTTGCCCATCGGTTGATCGGGCGGCGTTCCGTGTACATAAATATAGCGGCGCTGAGAGTCAACCGTGCCTGCACGGTTAAATCCTCGCTCTAACCCACACAGCCATAAAATACGCGTCAAAATCCAGTCACGTGTCGGATGAGCGTCGGCCAAGTCACTTGAGAAAATTTCACCGGTAAAACGCCTGCCTCTAAATACCGCATTGACCGGCTGTTCATGGCCAATTGCCGCGCGAACATAGTGCCAGCCATGCGGCGTTTGGCCACTTCCTTCTTGCTGGCCAACGCCAGCGCCTCCAGTAGAGATAGCGCACTCAAAGTCTGGTGTTTGACCCTGCCACCAGCGCAGGATTTGTGCGCCGGTATCAATTTCGATCCAGCCGCCTTTTTTAGGTGGCAACTCAGCTAACAGGGGCGTTCGCATGCTGCGCTCCTTCAACCTCTTGCGGCAGTGGAGCATTCATGGCGGCAACGACCACAGGGCGCAAGCGTCGCACTAAATCACGCACAGTCACCTGCTCCTGATAATCCTTGGAGGCGATATCACGTAGCGCATCCAGCCCCGACAAGGTGAAAATGACCGTACCCAACATAAAGTGCAGCCGCCAAAAACGCTCGGCATCGGGTAAATCAGGGGTCGCCTTACGCACAAGCCCGGTAAAGCGGGTAAACACATCCCCATATTGCTCTTGAATATGGCGCCGTAAATGCCCCTGCGCTTGGCTATAGGCTAATCCCAATAAGCGCATGAAGACTTTCAAACTATCCCGTTCAGCAGGCACTGCCAGCACCGTGGTGGCCATTGTTTCAAGCAGCTCTTCCAGGGGGATGGCACGATCGGCGTAGTGGGCTTCAAGCTCATCGAGCGCACCATGAAAACGCTGAGTAAACGGGTCTAGATAGCGCGAGAATACGGCTTGGATAAGGGCTTTCTTGGAACCAAAATGATAATTAACAGCCGCCAGGTTTACTCGCGCTTTACTGGTAATGTTACGCAGTGACGTTTCAGCAAAGCCACGCTCTGCAAACAGCACCTCAGCGGTATCCAGAATGCGTGACACCGTGTCAGATTGTGCCATTATGGCCTCCGGAGAAACGAGTGTTTAAAACATGCCAGAATAGTAAGTCATATCTTAATCAGGCTCAATCACCCTTATTCACCGATTTTTTTAATTGGCTACCCTGCACATTAGCGTTAATTCAAACGTCTTACCGCTCACAGACAGTGTTTTAACAAGCTGCTTTTTTAACCATGTACTGGATAGAGCAACATACTGTATACTTAAACACATACTGATCAAGCAGACAGATACCGACTGTCTTTTATTGTTTATGGAGTTTGGTATGTCGCGGCCACTCACAGCACGTCAGCAACATGTTTTTGATTTTATAGTAAAAACCATGGGTGAATTCGGCTACCCTCCCACCCGCGCCGAAATTGCCAAGGCCTTGGGCTTTAAATCCCCCAATGCCGCTGAAGAGCATTTACGTGCTCTTGAGCGTAAAGGCGTTATCCGGATTATTCGCAATACGTCGCGGGGGATTCGCCTCCCCAACCAGGAAGCTCAGGACGTTAGCGAATTACCCGCCACCGTTGCAGCCAACAGCAATGATCTTCCGCCGATGGGCTTGCCAGTTATTGGTGAAGTGGCCGCTGGCAGCCCGATCCTTGCAGCGGAGCATATTGACCGTTACTGCCCGCTACCCGCGGAATATTTCACCCCTAAAGCCGACTACCTCCTGCGAGTACGCGGTTTATCCATGAAGGATGTGGGCATCCTGGAAGGCGATTTACTGGCGGTGCACCGCACTGATCGTGTACGTGACGGGCAAATCGTCGTTGCGCGGCTGGAAGATGAAGTCACCGTAAAACGCTTTCAACGCCAAGGGCATCAGGTCATGCTGATTGCGGAAAACGCTGATTTTGCACCGATTGAAATCGACCTGCGAACCCAATCCCTGGATATTGAAGGCGTAGGTGTAGGCGTCATCCGTGGCGGTAATGGCCAAGCGCTAGGCTAATAAGCCGTTTGCGTAAAATCGGATTTTAAAAGCATCAAGGGGGTGGCCATTTTCATGACCACCCCCTTGTTTTGTTACTGGTTCAGCTTAAACAGTTTTTAAAACGCTTAGCTAAAGACAACGGTCTTATTGCCGTGGATCAAAACGCGGTCCTCCATATGCCAGCGCAGGCCTCGCGCCAATACGGCTTTTTCTACATCGCGCCCAAAGCGAACCAGGTCAGTTGGCGTATGGCAATGGCTCACACGATGAATGTCCTGCTCAATAATCGGCCCGGCATCCAACTCCTCCGTCACGTAGTGGCACGTCGCGCCAATTAGCTTTACGCCGCGCTCATAAGCCTGATGGTAAGGCTTGGCGCCGGCAAATGAAGGCAAGAAGCTGTGGTGAATATTAATCACCTGCCCAGCATAGCGCTCACACAACGACGGGGGCAGAATCTGCATATAGCGCGCCAATACAATACAGTCCGCTCGCGCGTTATCAATAAGCTCCTGCACCTGAGTAAACGACTCTTCCTTATTATTCGGGTCCACCGGCACATGGTGATAAGGAATACCGTACCACTCAGCGATTGAGCGCATGTCTTCGTGATTAGAAATCACACCGGCGATATCACAATCCAGCTCACCTGCCTGCCAACGGTAAAGTAAATCCACCAGGCAGTGAGACTCACGGGAGACCATGAGGATGACGCGCCGACGCTTTTGAGTATCCATTAGCGCCCACTGCATGGAAAACTCTTGAGCAATTGGCTCAAAGGCGCTGCGTAATGTTTCAACGGACATGCCAAGCGAATCGGCCAATATCTCATAACGCATAAAAAAGCGGCCCGTTTGCAAGTCAGAATGCTGACTGGCCTCGGTGATAGAGCCGCCTTGTTGAGCAATAAATCCAGACACACGGGCAACAATACCCACCTGATCGGGGCAGGAAACGACTAAACGGTAATAATGAGACATGTGAAGTACTCTTGACGACCTACGAAATACAAATGACAAACCACTATTGGCATCGTCTATTGGCATAGTGCAACGGCGCCGCAAACAGCGGCTAAATAGCGACGCCGTAAATAACGGCTGCCTAGTGTACCGGAACCCTATTAACGAAGCACCGTTATCTAATGTCGGGGGTCATTGTTAGCCGCCCCTGCCTTCCCGTATAGTTAAGGCATTACTTTTTAGGCTTTTCATAACCGATGCATCCACCACGCGTTCAACTTCGTCCTCGCCGCCGCCCACCTCTGCGCCTACTGCCGCTGGGTGGGTGTGGTGAAATCGGCATGAATCTAACGCTGTATGGATACGACGATCACTGGATCGCGGTCGACTGCGGCATGATGATTCGCCAGGATTTGCCTAACTCGCCCCTTCAAGTACCTAACCTGGGCACCGCCGAGGCACTGAACATAACGCCCCAAGCGTTATTTATAACGCATGGGCATGAAGATCACATTGGCGCGGTTGCCTGGTTATGGCCCAAGTGGAACTGCCCTATCTATGCCACCCCACTTGCGGCAGGTCTCTTACGTGCAAAATTCGCTGAACACCAGCTAAGTAGCGCCGCGATTAAGATTATCGAGCCGGGCGAAGCAATGGAAACGGCGCCCTTTTCGGTGCGCTATTTGCCGGTTACTCATTCGATCCCTGAAAGCTGCGCGCTGGTCATCGTGATGGGCGATTACCGCATAATGCACACAGGGGATTGGAAGCTGGACCCAGAGCCGCTGATTGGCACGCCCATTAACGCGGCGCACTTTCGAGCGCTTGCCCCGATTGATTTAGTAGTAGGTGATTCAACCAATGCCCCTCTGCCTGGCCACTCCAGCAGTGAAGGCGATGTGGCTAAAGCGCTGGCTAAAAGCCTGAAGGAATGCAAGGGCCGCGTCGTGGTCTCCTGTTTTGCAAGCAACCTGGCACGCGTACTGGCCATTGGCCGGGCGGCTCATCAATGCGGCCGTCGGGTCAGTTTGATGGGGCGATCCATGGAGCGCATGGTGAGCATTGCACGCGGACTTGGCTACATGGATGACTTCCCAGCGCTTGTACCCCCTCATGATTTGGGCTATTTGCCCCCCGATGAAGTGGTGATTATCGCCACCGGTAGCCAGGGTGAGCCTCGTGCAGCACTGCAACGACTCGCCCAAGGGCGCCACCCGTTTATTGACCTTGAGCCTAGCGATAACGTCATTTTCTCTGCCAAAGCTATCCCCGGCAATGAACGCCCCATTGAGCAGCTCAAAAAACGCTTGGTCCAACTTGGGGTCACGATCTTTGATGAGGTTAATCATCCAGAGCTGCACGCCACAGGCCACCCTGCGCAAGAAGAACTCATCACATTCTACCAGTGGATCAGGCCCAAATATTTGATCCCCGTGCACGGCGAAGCGCGCCACCAGCAGGCCCACCAAGCGATTGCAGACTCCTTGGGCATCAGCGCACCTTTAGCACCCGTTAATGGCGACATGATCGTTATGGACCACTTGGGACTGCGCTGCGAAGCCCGCCACCCTCAACCGCCCTGTATCGTTAATCAAAATAGCGTTGTGCCGCATCCGGGCCTGGATGCCACCAAAACCACGACGCGCCGAGGCAGTTTATTTCTCGCCCTGCCTGTCGCGGCCAGCGATACCGGATGGTGGCGCATCGGTCGCTTGATGCTGGATAGCAGCAGCGCCAGCCCGCTCGACGAAGATAGCTTTAGCGAATGGCTGGACAATCAGTTGGAGGAGATTAAAGCGGATACGCTGGCTGATTTGCGCCTTGCGCTACAGCCACGCTTGATTCATTGGTTGGCGGACCACATGCAGCACATGCCCGAGGTCCACTTACAAATAATGGCCGCAGAAGCGCCTCTATAAACGCAACGAGGCGCAACCGAATCCTGTAGAACGCAGCGTACTCGCCAGGCGGCGTACTGTAATAGCCTTATGACCAGCGCTCGGCATCTTGCCAATCGGTAGCGCGCTCTTTCACCCAATACTCACCCTTGGTGGAATGCTCCTTTTTCCAGAACGGCGCTTGGGTTTTTAAAAAATCCATAATAAAGTCACACGCTTCAAATGCTTCGCGCCGGTGAGCGCTCGCCACCAGCACCCTAACGATGGGATCCCCCGGCGCCAGGTAGCCCACCCGATGAACAATATAAACCGCTTGAAGCGCCCAGCGCTGCCACGCCTGTTCGCCTATCTGCTCCAGCATACGCTCTGTCATGCCGGGGTAATGTTCCAGGGTAAGCCCGGTGACATCAGGCGACTCGTTAAAGTCCCGAACCAACCCTGTAAAACTGACAACCGCCCCAATATCGGTTCGCTGGGCGAGCGTCGACGCATAGCCATCGCCTAATGAAAAAGGCGCTGACTGGACTTGGACCTGGATATTCATCGTTTAGCCCCCTGTCACGGGTGGAAAAAAGGCGACTTCATCCTCGTCAGTAATCCGTGCGCTATCGTTGGCCATCACCTGGTTAATCGCACACAGCGTCCGCTGGTCGGTGAGCACGCTAAATCGCGTATCACGCTGGCTCAGCGCAGCCTTCAAACCCGCAATATCACGGCTCGGCACCTGGTCCAGATCAAGCACCGTATCACTCACACCGACACGTTCACGCAGCTCGGCTAAAAACTTCACCCGAACACAGGGCGAGGCGCAGCGTTCGCCTAATGTCACTTCGCCTGCCGTCCCTTCTCCCGTCACAATGGGGGCTTGCGGACGAGCACTGCGCTGATAATCACCACGTACGCCGCCGCGTTTGCTTTCAAGCTGAACAGCGTCGATACACATATCCTTATCGACGGCTTTACACATATCGTAGAGCGTTAAACACGCGACCGACACCGCGGTAAGCGCCTCCATCTCAACACCCGTGCGCCCATTTAATCGGCACAGTGCCGTCACGTGGACACAGCCCTGCGCAGGGTCGATATCAAATTCAATGGAGACTTTGGAAAGCGCCAACGAATGACATAAGGGAATCAATTCATGGGTACGCTTCGCGGCCTGAATACCGGCAATACGGGCCGTTGCAATGACATCGCCCTTGGGTAACTCGCCATCACTTAGCAGCTTCAGCGTTTCTGGCTGCATTAAAATCCGCCCCGAGGCGACGGCCTCACGACGTGTTTCGTGCTTATCACCCACATCGACCATATTAGCTTCACCACGCGTATTGAGGTGGGTTAGCTGCATGTTTATCACCTATGTTTTAAAAATGTGCCATTGGGTTGAGTACTAGCCCACGTACGCACCCAGTGAGTAATTGCATCGATATCATTAAGGTTTAGCGGGGTAATCCGGGGGTCAAGCTCAACCGGTGGTTGATCATCAAGCGCCACCGCCTGAATCGTCGCATCATGAAGAATAGACGGCTCTCCAATTCCCTTACGATACAGTACGAGCTTGGGAATGGGCCATGCTTTGAATCCTTCGACAATCACAAGGTCTGGCTCATGGTAAGCCATCATCGCCAGCAACGCTGCCAGGTCTGGCTCATCCTGACCCGGCGTTTCCTGCATTAGCGCAAAGCGTTCCCGTGAGGCGACCAGCATCGGTGCCGCCCCGGCGCTACGCAGCTCATAGCTATCTTTACCGGGTTTATCCACTTCAAAACTGTGATGGGCATGCTTTATGACAGCTACCTTTAGCCCTGCTTGGCGCAACCGTGGCAGCAACTGCGTTAGTAGCGTCGTTTTTCCCGTTCCACTCCAAGCGACAACGCCGAGTACGGGAAATGCAGTGGCTACATTACTTACCATATACATGTCTCCTTCCCTGGTAATGAATCCTGATAAGGACGAGGGAGCTGTTACTCCCCTTCGCGCTCACGAGGCAATAGCCAATTCAGTACAATACCTACGAGAGCCGCCAAGCTTACGCCCTGCAGGGTAAATTGGCCTCCCCCAAATTGCATGCCGCCAATACCAAACACTAAAATCAACGACACCACCACCAGATTGCGTGGCGCGGTTAGCGACTGACCCGCACGTACTAGCGTATTCATTCCGACGACAGCAATCGAGCCAAACAGCAGCGTCATAATGCCGCCCATTACCGGACCTGGAATCGTTTGCAACAGTGCACCCAGCTTGGAAATAAAGGCCAGCAGAATGGCGATAATCGCCGCGACAATCATATAAACAGGGTTAAACGCCCGCGTCAGTGTTACGGCACCGGTTACTTCGGAATACGTCGTGTTGGGTGGGCCGCCAAACAGTGCCGCCACCATGGTCGCCAAACCATCGCCCAGTAATGTACGGTGCAGGCCCGGTTTTTCAAGATAATTTTTACGCGTTACCGAACCAATCGCCACCATATCTCCGATATGCTCAACCGCAGGCGCAATGGCCACAGGAATCATGAATAAAATAGCCGCCCAATGAAAGCTAGGCGCCGTAAAATTGGGTATTCCAAGCCAGGCCGCTTCATGTACCGGTGTAAAATCGACAACCCCCATCACCAGGGAGAGTGCATAACCGGTAACGATCCCCCCCATAATGGGAATCAAACGCAGCAGGCCACGCCCAAATACCGCTAATACCAGCGTCACCAGCAGGCTGGCCATGGATAAAAAGATCGCTTGACCATAGCTGATATTGTCGCTGGTTTCCCCGGTTGCCATGCTAACGGCCACCGGCGCTAACGCCAGGCCAATCACCATGATGACCGGGCCAACCACCACCGCCGGTAACAAACGATTTAGCCAACCGATACCGCGTACGCGTATGATCTGGGAAATAATGACATACACAAGACCGGCTACCATTAAACCGCCAAGCGTCGCGGAAACACCGAAACTGGCAATAGACCCCTGAATAGGCGCGATAAACGCAAACGAGGACGCCAAAAATACCGGCACCGACTGCTTAGTAACCGCATGAAATATTAACGTTCCCGCACCGGCAGTAAAAAGTGCAACACTTGGATCCAGGCCCGTTAACAGCGGAACCAGTACCAACGCGCCAAATGCGACAAACAGCATTTGTGCTCCGGTCAGCAGTACCTTCGGCCAAGACTCGGACCGGCTGCCAGCATTACTCATCACTCAACTCCCAGGAATCAATTTATATCGAAAAGGCAAAAAAATGCCCCCAACGCGAAGCGTAAGGGGCACCGTTAGGCAAAACGCTTAACGCGTTCCAAATATCTTATCGCCGGCATCTCCCAATCCCGGCACGATATAACTATTCTCATCGAGTCGATCGTCTACCGAGGCCGTATAAATTTCCACGTCTGGGTAAGCATCCTGCACACGCTTGATGCCTTCGGGAGCAGCGACAAGAACAATAATCTTCATATGCTCACAGCCCCGCTCACGCAGCATGTCCAGTGTGGCGATCATGGAACCACCGGTTGCCAACATCGGGTCAATCACCAGCGCCATGCGCTCTTCAATATCGTTAGCGAATTTCGCAAAATACGGCACAGGCTGCAGCGTTTCTTCATCGCGATAAAGGCCGACAACGCTGACGCGCGCACTGGGAATCAAATCCGTAACGCCTTCCAACATGCCTAAACCAGCCCGCAGAATGGGCACAACCGTTACTTTTTTACCTTTAAGTCGGCGCGTGGCGATAGGCTCGCCGTTCCAACCTTGAATTTCGTGATCCTCAAGCTCCAGGCCTTTCGTGGCCTCGTAAGTCAAGAGCTTGGCCACTTCACCTGCCAGTTCACGAAAGCTCTTGGTGCTCAAATCAACTTCGCGCATCAGTCCCAGCTTATGTTGAACAAGCGGATGGTTAATGGCGTAGACACTCATGGGGCTTCCTCACTGCAGTGTGATATCAGGATAACGACTCAGGCCGCATCTTCAGGCATACAAAATTGCGCGCATTCTACCTGCATCTGTCCATCAGGTTAAGCGCTTTCGGGCAGTTGCCATTCAACGGGCGAACGTCCTTGCCC
Source organism: Halomonas sp. 72 (assembly GCF_052379785.1). Taxonomy (NCBI): domain Bacteria; kingdom Pseudomonadati; phylum Pseudomonadota; class Gammaproteobacteria; order Oceanospirillales; family Halomonadaceae; genus Halomonas; species Halomonas sp. 72. The sequence continues at coordinate 46,722 of NZ_JBQSYY010000014.1, forward strand.
CACCAGGAACTGGTTCGCTTGAGAAAACTGGTGATTGCCAAAAAAGCCCCGATGGGCAGACAGCGGCGAAGGATGGGGCGACTCCAGCACTAAATGGCGCCGCTGATCAATCAACGCTTTTTTCTGGCGCGCATGACTACCCCATAACAAAAACACGCACGGCGGAGCATGCTGACTTACCGTTTCGATTGCTCGATCGGTAAACGGCTCCCAACCTTTGCCGCGGTGCGACGCGGCATTGCCTTGCTCAACGGTTAACGCCGTGTTTAACAGCAAAACGCCTTGTTTGGCCCAGCTAACCAGGCTGCCATGCGGCACCGGTTTAACGCCCACATCGTTTGCCAGTTCTTTATAAATATTGGCAAGCGACGGGGGGATTTTCACCCCCGGCTGAACAGAAAAGCTTAACCCATGCGCTTGACGGGGGCCGTGGTACGGGTCCTGACCTAGAATAACGACTTTCACCTCTTCCAATGGCGTCAGTTCAAACGCACGAAACCAATCAGAAGAGTGAGGGTAAATAACCTTTTTAGCCGCTTTTTCCTGAGCCAAGAACTGTTTCAACGCCTTCATATAGTCGGCTTGAAATTCATCACCGAGCCACCGGCCCCAGTCGTTCGTTAATGGATTAGTCATAAGTCCTTTTAACTTGATCAACGAGAGGCTCAACATAGGCAACTCCCATATCCCAAGGGAATTGAATCCAGCACTGCTGAGCCACTTCAGTGAGATATTGGTCAACCAAAGGGCGCCCTTCTGGCTTGGCATAGATAGTGACAAAATGCGCTTTAGGCATCATTTCACGTACCGCACGCGCGGTTTTACCGGTATCCACCAGATCATCGACCAACAGCCAACCTTCGCCATCATGGTCAACGCCCTTCATGATATTCAGACCACCCTGATCCATATGGTCATAGCTTTTAATACAGATCGTATCAATCAGGCGCACGTTAAGCTCACGTGCAATAAGTGCCGCTGGGATTAACCCGCCACGGGTAATCGCCACAATACCCTTGAAGTCCCGCTCCATCATTTGGTGGCAAAGCTGACGCACATCTCGGTGCAGCTGGTCCCAGGAAATAGTGAAGTGTTGGTGATAGCGTTCGCTGCTCATGAGAGGCGTTACTCGTCTTCGTTGAAAGAACATACCGCGAATACGCTGAAGCCAGCATCGCGAATTTTCTGAGAACCGCCCAACTCGGGTAGGTCAATAATAGTGGCAGTTTCTACGACATGCCCGCCAGAACGCTGAATAAGGTTGGCGGCGGCCAACATGGTGCCACCGGTAGCAATCAGGTCATCCATCAGCAGGATCCGGTCACCTTCCTGAAAAGCGTCAGAATGTAGCTCTACTTCCGAATGACCGTATTCCAGCTTGTAGGTTTCACTGATCGTTTTAAAAGGCAGTTTGCCTTTTTTGCGAACCGGTACAAAGCTACAACCTAGCTCATAGGCGAGCGGTGCACCGATAATGAAACCACGCGCATCAATCGCGGCGATGGCATCCAGGTTCATTTCCTGATAGCGATGCACGAAACTATCAATTAGTTTGCGAAACGCCGCACTGTTTTGTAATAACGGAGTGATATCACGAAAGTTCACTCCCTGCTCAGGCCAATCAGGAACGGTGCGAATAACCGACTTAATGTAGTCACCGTAGATGCTCATCGCGTCTCTCATAGATTAATAATAAATAGCCTGGATAATTAACCCAGGAATAGAAACTTCGCTGCAAACAGCAAGGCCAGAATCACGACAGCAGGATTCAGGTCGCTAAACCGGCCTGAAAGCGTTTTAATTCCTACAAAGCTAATAAAGCCCAAGGCAATACCGTCAGCAATTGAAAACGTCAGCGGCATTGCCAATGCTGCAATTAATACCGGAGCAGCATCGGTTGGGTCTTCCCAGTTCGCATGGGATAAACTGCCCGCCATGAGTACCGCAACGTACAGCAGCGCACCGGCAGTGGCATAAGCCGGGATAGAGCCTGCTAACGGCGCAAAGAAAAGACTGATTAAAAACAGTACACCGACCACGACGGCTGTTAGGCCTGTTCGCCCACCCGATGCAATACCCGCCGTTGATTCGATATAGCTCGTGGTGGTTGAGGTGCCGAGAGCCGCGCCTGCCATGGATGCTGTGCTATCGGCCATCATGGCGCGCCCGATACGAGGCAGTTTGCCATCCTTGTCGAGTAGATTACCCCGATGAGCAACCCCTACCAGCGTGCCGGATGTATCGAACAGGTCAACAAACAGGAACGCAAAAATAACGCTGAGCATCGCCACATCAAGGGCGCCCACCAGATCCATCGCCATAAAGGTAGGCGCGATAGAGGGCGGCATCGACATCACACCGTTGTATGCATTATGCCCCAACAGCATCGAAATGAGAGTAATGCCCAGGATACCAATTAATACCGCGCCCTTGACCCGCAGGTACGCCAACGCCGTAATCACAAAAAAGCCCAGCAATGAATAAAGAGCCGCTGGCTGTGAAAGATCTCCCATCGCGACCAGAGTCGCCGGATTAGCCACCACAATACCTGCGTTTTTAAGCGCAATCATGGCCAGAAAAAGCCCTATCCCTGCCGCAATCCCTAAGCGTAGCGAGAGTGGTATCGAGTTGATAATCCACTCACGGACTTTAAAAACACTCAATACGAAGAATATCAAACCCGAGAAGAAGACCGCACCAAGCGCGGCTTCCCAGGTATATCCCATACCTAGCACCACGCCGTAAGTGAAGAAGGCGTTAAGCCCCATCCCCGGTGCTTGCGCAATGGGGTAATTAGCCCAAATGCCCATCACGAAGCAGCCAATCGCTGCCGCCACGCACGTCGCGACAAAGACGGCACCGTAGTCCATACCCGCTTCCGACAGGATGCTAGGGTTTACGAAAATGATATAAGCCATCGTCAGGAACGTTGTGATCCCGGCGACCACCTCTGTTTTCACATTCGTATTTAGCTCAGTGAGCTTGAAATACTTATCCAGAAGTTTCATGTATGTTTTATCCTTCGCGCAAACGCAGTATGCGTCCCCTTGGAGCGAGAAAAGCCGCACATATTACCGAAAGCTCCCGCGCGATGCGAGTACCTAACGCACAGCCGGTTTAAGCGGAGCCACCTCCACTGACACTAACGCTAGCAATCTTCAGGCCATCAGCGAACCAGCAGGTCAGCCAACCACCCGCTGCTTTCTTATAATCGTTTAGCCAGCACGCGCTCGACCGTTTCGACAATCACCTGTGTTTGCGGATCAATTTCAATATTGACCTTATCGCCAGGCAGACGCTCTTTGAGCATGGTGCGTGAGAGCGTTTCGGGTATCAGATTCACACTGAACTCAATGCCGCTATCATCTGCCGCGCGACGCACATCTCCGACCGTCAGACTGATACCATCAACACCGATATACCCCTTTTCAAACACAAAGCGGCCAATCGTGTCGGGTAGAGAAAACCAAAGCCGACGGTTATTGGGAGCTTCTTCTATCGCGACGACGTTGGCCATACAGATAATATGGCCGGACATCGAATGCCCCCCAATCTCGTCGCCAAACCGTGCAGCACGCTCTATATTGACGCGCCCCCCCGGTTCAAGTGCACCAAGATTAGTCAAGCGCAGGGTTTCGCGCATCAAATCAAAACTAACGTTATCGCCTTCAATAGCGGTAACTGTTAAACACACGCCGTTATGGGCCACTGACGCACCAATTTCCAACCCCTCACGCATTTCGGGTGGCAATGCCACTACATGGGTTCGAAACGCGTCAAGTTCATGCACCTCTACTATACTTGCGGTGCCCTGTACGATGCCGGTAAACATAATCCACCCTTACTACGTCGCTGTGAAAACGCCTATTCAAACACGAAATCAACCCGGCGCAAGTTTATCCGTGAGAAGTTAACAATGCGCACACCGCACCCGGGAAAGCATGATGAGCAGCATGCGTGACGCTAATCAAATGCCTTGATGGACGCAAAGCAAAGTGCAGTACGCCTAAAAACGTTTAAAAACGCACGACTGCGCCTAATCAAGCGGCCACACGCGTAAAGCAGCCGGTTTCAATTGACAAAGAGGAAGGGGCTGCTTAGACTTTCGGCCCATGTAATGGCGCCGATTTGTACCCATATTGCGGGCGCCCACCAAGCCACAGGTTTGGTGAAGTGCAGCTAAAAGGGTGTGTCCAGCGTTGATGGCCACCCGAAAGGGTGGCCTTTTTTTTATTCCTCGCCCTACGCTTGCTCCCTTGCACTCCGTCTTTGGCCTCCTATTAAGGCAGACGCTATGATTGAACTTAGCAACGTCAGTAAAACTTATGGCAGCGGCAATAACGCCGTTCACGCCTTGAAAGATGTTAATTTGCACGTACCTAGAGGCGCTATTCACGGCGTTATCGGCCTATCCGGCGCTGGAAAATCCACGCTAATCCGTTGCGTTAACTTACTTGAGCGGCCAACCAGTGGCAGCGTGACCGTGGATGGCCAAGAGATGACTCGCTTAAACGGCGGCGCCCTAAACCAGGCACGTCACCGCATTGGCATGATTTTCCAGCACTTCAACTTGCTTACTACGCGGAACGTGTTTGATAACGTTGCTCTGCCGCTTGAACTGATGGGTGAAAAACGTAGCGCCATTCAACACCGCGTACTCCCGCTACTGGAAATGGTCGGGCTGGCGGACAAAGCCAAACAGTATCCCGCGCAGCTCTCGGGTGGCCAAAAGCAGCGTGTTGCTATCGCCCGCGCTCTAGCCAGCCAACCCAATGTGCTGCTGTGTGATGAAGCAACATCGGCATTAGATCCACAAACTACCGGCTCTATTCTTGAGTTGCTGCGTGATATTAATCACCAGTTGGGTATCACTATTTTGTTGATTACCCATGAAATGGAAGTGGTTAAGTCAATTTGCCACCGCGTAAGCCTTATTTCCAACGGCACACTCGTGGAGGACGCAGAAGTCGGCGACTTTTTCACGGCCCCCAGCACTCAGCTTGGCCGCGAATTTTTGAACGATTTTCTCCAGCTTAGCCCCCCTAAAGAGCTGATCGAACGCTTAAGCGATACGCCAGGAGAGACCTCTCACCCCGTCGTACGCCTAACGTTTTCTGGCGATGCCGTCTCAACACCGCTTATCTCCCGCCTGGCCCGCGAGTGCAATGTGGATGTCAGCATTTTACAGGCCAAAGTCGAGTCCATTCAGGACCGCACCTTAGGGCTTATGATTGCAGAACTGCTTGGCACGACAGAGCAGACGCAACAGGCAATGGATTATCTTCAGTCTCACCAGTTAGAAGTCGAGGTACTTGGTTATGTCCAGCGCAATGTTTGACCTTATTTTACAGGCCACGCTGGATACGCTGTATATGGTGGCCATCTCTGGCGTCATTTCGACACTGCTCGGCCTACCATTAGGCGTATTGTTGTACGCGACACGGCCAAGGCAAATTCTAGCCCAGCCAGTGCTTAATCAGGTATTGAGCATTATTACTAATATTGGCCGCTCGATTCCTTTCATTATTTTGATGGTAGCCATCATCCCGTTCACACGTATGCTGGTAGGTACGTCGATAGGCATCAACGCCGCATCAGTTCCCCTAACCATTGCGGCCATCCCTTTTGTGGCGCGTCTGATAGAGGGCGCACTCAATGAGGTGTCGCCGGGCCTGGTAGAATCTGCTCAGTCCATGGGCGCAACCCCGTGGCAGATTATTCGCAAGGTACTTGTACCAGAGGCACGGGGCGGCATCATTACAGGCTTAACCATTACGCTGGTAACGCTAGTCAGTTACTCCGCTATGGCGGGTGCGGTAGGTGGCGGCGGCCTGGGGGACCTGGGCATCCGTTATGGATACAACCGTTTTAACCCCACTATTATGCTGATTACCGTGATTATTTTGGTGGTCATGGTGCAAGGCTTTCAAAGCCTGGGCGACTATCTGGTGCGCAAAAGTGATCGTAAATAGTGATCGCAATTGGCTATGCTCTCTTATAACAAAAAAACATTAGAATTATTTTTCTTATTCCAATATTATTAAAAAATGACGATACAACGCATTAGGAGACTTATCATGCAAAAACTAATAATTGGTAGCCTGACAGCCTTGGCACTGGCCGTTAACGTTGCAAACGCAGAAACCCGCACGCTGAAAATGGGTACCGTTGCTGGCCCCGAAACTGAAGTCATGGAAGTGGCGGCGCGGATTGCCAAAGAAGAGTACGACCTTAATGTCGAAATTATCGAATTTACCGACTACGTAACGCCCAACGTTGCGCTGGCCGACGGTAGCCTTGATGCCAACGCCTACCAGCACGCCCCTTACTTGAATGCCATGGTTAGCGATCGCGGCTATGACCTTGCCGTTGCAGGCTATACCTTTGTTTATCCGATCGGTGCTTATTCAGAAAAATTCGATAGCATTGAAGATCTGCCCGACGGCGCGCAGATTGCACTGCCCAACGACCCTTCCAATGAAGGTCGTGCGTTGATTTTGATGCATAACGAAGGCCTGATCACACTGAACGACCCGGAGTATCTGGAAGCGACGCCGATCGATATCGCCGAGAATCCGCGCAACTTCCGCTTCCGTGAAATTGAAGCTGCCCAGTTGCCCCGTGTATTGCGCGATGTCGACATGGCGTTTATCAACAACACGTTCGCCCAACCAGCTGGTTTGAAGCTTGACGATGCCCTGATCAAAGAAGGGCCTGAGTCTCCCTACGTGAACCTTATTGCCGTACGCGGCGGTGACGAAGAGCGTGAAGATATTCGCCAACTAGTGGATGCCTATCAGCGCGACGAAGTAGCAGCCAAAGCTGAAGAGCTGTTTAAAGGCGCTGCCGTGCCGGGCTGGACTGAATAACCCCTTCAGCAAGCACCTCATCAGGCCGACCTTAGTGTCGGCCTGATGCGTTTATGATGAGATAATGATGCCAACCATTAATTACGCGCTACTCAACCGCCAGCTCGAAGCCCTGCTTGATACACGCGACTGGCTTACCAACAGCGCTCAAATGTGCGCGTTTATTCAGCAGGAAGTACCTGACCTAAACTGGGTGGGGTTTTATCTTCAGCGTCAACCCGAGATCCTGGGGCTAGGGCCTTTTCAGGGCAAGCCCGCCTGCCACCCCATCCCTTTTAGCAAAGGCGTATGCGGAGCCGCAGCGCGTCAGCAGCAAACACAGCGGGTCGATGATGTACACGCCGTCGCAGACCATATTGCCTGCGATGCCGACTCACGCTCCGAGCTGGTCATTCCCATCGTGATAGAAGGCTTTCTATGGGGCGTTCTAGACCTGGACAGCCCACTACCTGCGCGCTTTACCGCAGACGATCAGGCAGGAACCGAAGCGCTAATAGCGACTTTTCAGCGCCAAACAGATCTACCGACCCGCTAGTGATAAGCATGTAGATGAATGGTGCAGTAAGCGCGAAAAATACCGTCGCTCATGGATAGCTCAGAGCGGCGGCGCGCTTTTCTTAGCGTTTGGTTGAATATTTCTTCTGCCTTATAGCGGCTCAACCCTAGCTCTTGAGCCGTATGAAAATACTCATCAAGCTCCACACTCTCACTATTATCGCTCACTAGCGGCGGTTTATTTGCAGATTTACGGCCTAACTTTAAGCCACCAAAAACTGAGGCCCAACGGGGCAATAAATTAAGATACATATCTTCATCCTTGAATCATGTTCATGGAGAGAGTTGTTCATCACAGCGCGAATTCCCGCATAGCGCCATGCCAATAGCTATACACATATTGTACTTTATGAAGCATGACGTTATCGTGACAGGCATCATCTCACGCCAAAAGACACAGCGTACCAAGCCCCCTGATCTCCGGGCGATACACCCGACAAGGTAAGCTGTGTCTGAATAGCAATGCTGCGCGCAATAAACGTGCACGGCATGAGAACGACGCTAAACAAAAAAACCCCGTGCTTTAAAAAGCACGGGGCTAACAATTTGGTAGGACCAGGCGGATTTGAACCGCCGACCTCCACGATGTCAACGTGGCGCTCTAACCAACTGAGCTATGGTCCTAAATAGAAAAGGTTGCGATGATGGTAGGACCAGGCGGATTTGAACCGCCGACCTCCACGATGTCAACGTGGCGCTCTAACCAACTGAGCTATGGTCCTGTCGTGCAACGGATGCGTATTCTACTTATTTATCACTGCATTGCAAGCTAATTTTTTCTTTCTGAACAACCCACTCACGCCCTATCTCGCTATAAAATCGCTACGTAAGTGAGTATTTAAATTTTCAGCATTTTAAACCGTCCACCCCTCTTTTTAAAGCAGGAAACCCATAATGCTCGCCCCTCTCCTTACCCCCCTCCTTGCGTGCATAGCGTTAATACCACTGCTTGCAACACTGATTGCACGCATCCCTCTTCGCTGGTGGTGGATCCGCTGCTTTGAATTCCCTCGCGTTCAAATAGCAACTCTGTCGCTGCTTTGTGGGGTATCCGCTCTCGTCTTTCTATCGCCTGGCAATTGGCGTACCGCGATTTGGGTTATCGTTCTCATCACCGTCGCTTTACAAAGCCAATATATCTTGCCTTGGACTCGGCTATGGCCAGTGGACGTTAAAAACGCATCCAAGCAGTCTTCCAGCAAACAGCACATTACGCTTTTAATTGCCAATGTGCTGACGCCTAATCGGCACACGGAAGGATTATTGGGGATGATCCAGCAACACCAGCCGGATATCATTTTAACCCTTGAGTCAGATCAGTGGTGGCAGGATAAGCTCGACCCCGTGCTAGCAGAACGCTGGAAATATAACGTTAAAGTGCCTTTAGATAACTTGTACGGCATGCATCTTTATTCGCGCTTGCCGCTGAAAGACACCTCCGTTAAGTGGCTAATTCAGGAGGACATTCCTTCCATTCACACCCAAGTGCAGCTTGAAAGCGGCGATTATATTCGCCTATATGCCGTCCACCCTCGCCCACCTGCGCCATCAGAAAGCGAAAAGTCGTTATGGCGTGATGCCGAACTTTTATGGGTGGGCCAAGAGGTACATCAAACGCCCCAGCCTACCCTGGTGGCTGGCGATCTGAATGACGTCGCCTGGTCACGTACCACTCGACTATTTTGCAGGGTTAGCGGCATGCTTGACCCCAGGCGCGGACGGGGCATGTTTAGTACCTTCCACGCCAAGAACCCCTTATTACGCTGGCCTCTTGATCACATTTTTGTAACCAACCACTTCACCCTGGTCAACATGCAGCGCCTTGATGCCTTTGGGTCTGACCACTTTCCTATTCTCGCCACCCTATGCTATCAGCCCTCTCGCCAAAATGAGCAGGAGCGACCCGAAGCAGACAGCGAAGAGCATCAACAAGCCAGCGAAACGATTCAAAAAGGCAAAACCGAGAAGCAACTAATCTGATCGACGGGTTACTCCGGAACGCCTCCCTGGGTCAATACGCTTGGATCCAAAAGGCGTTCCAGCGTTTTACGGTCCAGATCCGTCTCTTCCTCAGCAACATCAATGATAGGCCTACCTGCCTGGTAGGCTTTTTTAGCCACTGCCGCCGCGGCATTATAGCCAATCACGCCATTAAGCGCGGTCACCAGAATCGGATTTCGAGCCAAGGGGACTTGCAAGTTATCTTCTCGCACCTTGAACGTTGCAATTGCTCTATCCGCCAGTAGCCGTGACGTATTACTCATTAGCGTAATCGCCGTGAGCAAATTCGTTGCCACCAGTGGCAGCATGACGTTCAACTGAAAATTACCACTCTGGCCTGCCACGGTAATGGCCGAATCCAACCCAATCACCTGGGCTGACGCCTGCGCTGCCGACTCAGGAATCACAGGGTTAACTTTGCCCGGCATGATGGAACTACCCGGCTGAAGCGCCTCAAGCTCAATTTCGCCGAGCCCAGCCAAGGGGCCTGAGTTCATCCAGCGTAAGTCGTTGGCAATCTTCATAATGACGCACGCGAGGCCTTTTAACTGCCCGGATAGTTCAACGGCGGCATCCTGAGATGAAAGACTGGCAAAAAAACTATCGTTGGGTGCAAAATTAAGCCCGGTTTGCTCGCTTAGCTCTTTGGCTACCTGCTCAGCGAATCCCTCAGGTGCATTAATACCCGTACCAACCGCTGTCCCACCCTGTGCCAAGCGGCATAGCCTGCTCATCGCGCTGTCGAATCGCTCAATAGCCTGCCCTAATTGACTCGACCAGGCCCCGAGTTCCTGGTCCATACGTAACGGCATCGCATCCATTAAATGGGTGCGTCCCGTTTTGACAACATCTTTTAGCTCCTCGGCACGCTGATCAATACAGGTCTTTAAATGCTCAAGTGCTGGCTTGAGAGACTCATTAACCGCAATCGCTGCTGACACATGTATGGCGGTTGGGATAACGTCATTGCTTGATTGCCCCATATTCACGTGATCATTAGGCGTCACATCGACACCTTCACGGCTTGCCAGCGTAGCCAATACTTCATTCACGTTCATATTGGTAGAGGTGCCCGAGCCCGTTTGAAAAATGTCGATCGGGAACTGGTCGTCGTGCTGCCCGTTAATCACAGCCTGTGCTGCGTTTTGAATAGCCCTGGATCTAGCATCATCCAACAGGCCCAACTGCTGGTTAGCCCGCGCTGCAGCCAGCTTTATCCGCGCTACGGAATGGATAAACTCTGGGGGCATAGGGGTGTGAGACACCGGAAAATTATTAATGGCCCGCTGCGTTTGAGCGCCATAAAGCGCGGAAGCAGGCACTTCAAGCTCACCCATGCTATCGCGCTCGATACGAGTATCCATATGATTCTCTCCTTTGAGTGGTAATCAACCTTATCTACAAGCGATCACGTGGGCAAATCCCTTCCCAACCGCTGCCGCTTTTCAAACTAGACGCTCCAACCGGCCAGGTAAACCGTCATGTCCCATCATGCTCACATTAAGCCTGCCTCTTTATATTGCGGCGCACAAAAACGACTGCTATGCTGCACTGCAAAAACGCTAAACGAATGGCATTTTATTGTCCAGGCAGGAGTTTCATAATGAATACATTCAACACAAATGAAATGAACCAGCAGTTTGATAACGTCTTTATGGCCCCTGTACGCGCTTATGCTGCGCTAACGATTGATTATGCTGAACAGATGCTGAACGCTCAGGTGGAGGCAAGCCAGGCTTATGCTGATACGGGCATTCACCAATTGCGCCAGCTAACCAGCGTTAAAGATCCGCAAGGGTTGCGTAGTTATATGGAAGGCCAACAGCAGGTTGTTAAGCAGCTAGCGGAACGCGTGAAAGGCGATGCCGACAAAGTGGTGTCGCTTCAGCAAGATTATTTCAAGAAAAGCCAAAAACTAACCGAAGAAAACGTGAAACAAGCACAGGCTGCTGCTGGCAAGATGCGTCAAACGAGCTGATTTTTTAAGTTCTGAACACTTAATCATTAGATGCCCGCTGATCCACTCAGCGGGCTTTTGCTTACCAGCCAAGTGCAGACTTAACAAACGGGATTGTCAGTTTACGCTTAGCCGACAAGGAAGCCTGATCCAGAGTTTCAATCGCCTTACATAAATCGCCTAATTCGCGAGGTCCGCGGTGCAAAATATAGCGCCCTACGTCATCGGGTAGCTGCATTCCCCTGACATTGGCGCGCAGCCTAAGCGCGGCCAAACGACTTTCGTCATCCAAAGGATGTAAATGAAACGTCACTCCCCAGGTAAGGCGTGAAGCAAGGTCCGGAAGCACAACCTCAAGCTGGCGCGGAGGTGTGTTAGAGGCGATAACAAGCTGTTTGCCAGCATCGCGCAGGCGATTAAACGCATGAAACAGGGCTTCTTCCCACCGTTTTCGGCCAACGACATACTCAAGATCATCAATCGCGACTAAATCCAATCGCTCTATATCTTCAAGCATCAGGGGCGGAAAATGCCCCAGGTCAGCTAACGGTAAATACAAGGCCCGCATATCCGCATCGGAAGCCGCATGGCAGGCGGCCTGAAGCAGGTGGCTTTTGCCGCTGCCTTGCGCACCCCATAAATAGATAAACGGCTCTGCATTCGGCTGAAATTGTTGTGTCAGATGTTCAACCAGTGGAGCATTCGCGCCTGAAGCGTAATAGTTATTGAAGGTTGCATCATCGCGCAACCCTACTCCTAACGGCAGCTGTGCCGGCACTCGGCTCATGGTGACTCCCTTTCGTCGTGACGCCCCAGCTCATTATGGTGATTTAAAGGCGTTAGCGAGCCTTGTTCTGCATTATAAAAGGTGCTGTGTTTATAACGATCATTAAGCTCTCTAAGCAGCACCATAAAAACAGCTGCAACGGGTAACGCTAACAGCACACCGGTAAACCCAAATAAATTTCCACCCGCCAGTACAGCAAAAATAACGGCGACAGGATGCAAACCAATTTTATCGCCCAATAGTTTGGGCTGCAGTATGACACTTTCTGCAGCTTGACCGATACTAAATACCACGATCACACCGAGCACCGCCCACCACGTACCGAATTGAAATAATGCAACAATTAAGGCGACGGCAATGCCAACAATAAACCCCAAAAAGGGTACGAAACTTACCAGGCCGGCAACAAACCCTATCAACAAACCAAAATTAAGCCCCATCACAGTAAGACCGGTCGCGTAAATAACGCCCAAGCACAACATCACCAAAAGCTGGCCGCGTAAAAAAGAGGACAGCACTTCATCGCAACGCCGCGCTAAGCGAAACGTATCATCAGCCCATTGCCTTGGCACCAGGCTTGCAAGATTGCGCAGCATCCGTTTCCAGTCGAGGAGTAAATAAAATGTCACGACAGGAATCAAAGCGATATAAGTAATCCATGTCATAAAGGCCATACCTGAGCGGCCAATTTGGCCTAGCGCTTGAGCCAAATACCCTCCCGCATCACGCCAGTTTTCCACCAATACTTCACGCACATTGATTAACTCGGCACGCAAATCGTAGCCCGTCCACTCCTGAACCTGTGGCGCCAGCACATTCTCAATCCACATGAACATGTCAGGCATCACTTCCCCTAGCTGCTTGATTTGTTGAATCACCAGCGGAATAAAAATCAATAGACTCGCCGTTAATACAATAAGCAGCACCAGAAATACCAGGCTCACGGCGAAAGGTCGTTTCATTCCCAGCCGCTGAAAGTAGTTAGTCAGCGGGTCAGCTAAATAGGCTAATACCATGCTGGCAATAAAGGGCATCAACACCGAATTAAGTACATACACCAGCCCAATGAAAATCGCGAGCAGGCCAACCCCTAACCATGAATTTCGCATTACATGACTCTCCTTCCTGGATCCATCAATAGCGCTTTGTACGCTTAATAATAACAAAAGTTGGAGGAACACTGACCCAACATGTATACCGGCGATGCGACCCACGCCGCTGGGTGTTACAATCTTCTGCAGTTATTGCCCAGCACTGGCCATTTCGCCAGCACTACCCCGTACTGCTATAGGCTTCACAGGAACTGTCATGACCGAGACTTCCACTTCTCCGGCTACTCCTTCACTCAGCTATAAAGATGCAGGTGTCGATATTGATGCCGGAAATGCCCTAGTTGACCGCATTAAACACGTTGCCAAACGTACCACACGCCCCGAAGTAATGGGCGGGTTAGGCGGCTTTGGCGCACTATGCGAGCTGCCAGCAGGTTACAAGCAGCCTGTACTGGTGTCTGGCACCGATGGCGTAGGCACCAAGCTACGTCTCGCCATGGACCTTGGCAAACATGACACTATCGGCATCGACCTGGTGGCCATGTGCGTTAATGATTTGATTGTTGCAGGTGCTGAGCCGCTGTTATTCCTTGACTACTATGCCACGGGCAAGCTGGATGTGGATATCGCGGCAGATGTTGTCACGGGTATTGGTGCGGGGTGTGAACTGGCAGGCTGCGCTCTGGTGGGTGGTGAAACCGCCGAAATGCCGGGCATGTACGAAGGCAGCGACTATGATCTAGCCGGTTTTTGCGTTGGTGTGGTGGAAAAGTCCGAAATTCTTGATGGTAGTAAAGTGGCAGAAGGCGATGTTCTTCTTGGGCTTGCCTCCTCAGGCCCTCACTCCAATGGCTACTCACTGATTCGTAAGATCCTTGACGTCAGCAATGCCTCTCTCGACACCCAGGTAGATAATGCCCCACTGGGTGATGCATTAATGGCGCCGACTCGTATCTACGTCAAATCATTACTTTCACTAATGCGCGGCACCTCTATTCCGGTGCATGCGCTTTCCCATATTACCGGCGGCGGCCTGCTGGAAAACATTCCGCGTGTACTGCCTGATACGCTAGCAGCACATATTGATATTAATACGTGGCAGCGCCCCGCAGTTTTCGATTGGCTTCAGGCCCAAGGCAATGTTAACGAAGTCGAAATGCACCGCGTGCTTAACTGCGGCATCGGTATGGTACTGGTGATTCCTGCGGCTGAAGCTGCACAGGCCATGGCTCACCTGCAAGCTCAAGGCGAAACGGTTTATCGTATCGGGCATATTACCCAACGTCAGGAAGAAGCGGTGGTGCTGGAGAACCTGTCAGCATGAGTGGTACCGAATATCCCAGCGACACGATTACCGACATGACGCCAGAACCTACCGGGCCACGGCGGGTCGTTGTGCTGATTTCAGGCAGTGGCAGTAATCTTCAAGCATTGATTGATGCGCAGTCGCATGACCGTTTAGGCGGCGAGATTGTGGCGGTGATCTCCAACGTGGCTGACGCTTATGGTTTGAAGCGCGCCCACGAGGCCGGCATCGAGGCCGTCGCCCTGCCTCATCGTGAATATGACAACCGCGAGGCTTACGACAGCGCGCTGATTAAGGTGATTGAGCGTCATGAACCCGACGTGATTGTGCTGGCTGGCTTTATGCGTATTTTAACGCCGCGCTTTGTACAACGCTTTTTGGGTCGGATGCTGAATATTCACCCCTCACTGCTGCCCGAGTACCAAGGGTTAAATACCCATGCACGGGCACTGGCCGACAAAGTAACCAGCCACGGTTGCAGCGTGCATTTTGTTACCGAAGAGCTGGATGGCGGCCCCGTAGTTCTGCAAGCAGAATTAGCGGTTACTCCTGAGGATAACGCAGAGACGCTTAAAGAGAAGGTCCACGCCCGCGAGCACCTGATTTACCCAATCGCCGTACAGTGGTTTTTAGAGGGGCGGCTACAGTACAGCGCGGAAGGCGCTAAAATGGACGGCCATCTTCTGCCTGAACATGGTATGCGCCTTTCTCATGCCGATGCCGCTGAAGAGCTTGATGAAGAGCTGGATGAAGACAGCGACGTGTAGTTGATCGACCTGTCGGTTACTGTTCGCAGAAACGCGCACAGTAAATAGAAAGTAAGGCCTTACGGTTTCCCGTAAGGCCTTACTTTTAGGGCTACTTAACAGGCGTATCTATTACGTGCGCGGCAACGTAACACCACGCTGCCCCATGTATTTCCCACCTCGATCTTTATACGACGTTTCGCACTCCTCGTCGGACTCTAAAAATAGCATTTGCGCCACACCTTCGTGAGCATAAATCTTGGCGGGCAAATTGGTCGTGTTAGAGAACTCAAGCGTTACATGCCCTTCCCATTCCGGCTCAAGCGGCGTGACGTTCACGATAATACCGCAACGCGCATACGTTGATTTGCCCAGGCAAATAGTCAGCACGCTGCGCGGAATACGAAAATACTCAACCGTTCTAGCTAACGCAAACGAGTTAGGCGGAATAATGCAAACATCACCTTTTACGTCCACAAAGCTTTTTTCGTCAAACGCTTTAGGATCAACGATGGCCGAATGAATGTTGGTAAACACCTTAAATTCATCGGCACAGCGGACATCGTAGCCATAGCTGGATGTGCCGTAAGAGATCACTCGCTGATCATTAACATAGCGAACCTGCTCTGCTTCAAACGGTTCAATCATGGCATCGCTTTGTGCCATGCGACGAATCCACTTATCTGATTTGATACTCATGTGTTACTTCATCACTCGCTAAAAGAAATAGTGGGCCCATCGCTTTCGCTGCCATTTACTGACTGGGCAACTTGCCTGGCAATCTCTGCAAACGCTTGGCTTACCGAGCTATCAGGCTCTGAGATAACGCTTGGAGTACCCGAGTCTGCCAGCTCTCGAATGGACAACGTCAATGGCAGCCGTCCCAGTACGGTTGTCTGGTACTCTTCGGCAATGCTATCCCCTCCTCCTGTACCAAAAATTGCGGCCTCATGACCACAGTTTTCACAGTGGTAAAGGCTCATGTTTTCAACCACACCAAGCACCGGAACATTCACCTTGCGGAACATTTCGATACCTTTACGCGCATCCAACAGCGCGATATCTTGCGGGGTGGTCACAATAACCGCCCCCGTTACTGGCACTTTTTGCGCCAGTGTCAGCTGTATATCGCCGGTGCCTGGGGGCATGTCAATCAGTAGGAAATCAAGATTATCCCACTGTGTTTGTGTGAGCATTTGCTGAAAAGCCCCCACCACCATTGGCCCGCGCCAGACCATCGCTTCACGCGTATTGACCAAAAAGGCCATCGACATGGCTTGAAGGCCATGGGCATTCAACGGTAAAAACTGGTTGTTGTCAGTCGCTTCGGGGCGGACACCCTCCTTCACACCAAGCATTTGCGCCTGGCTTGGACCATAAATATCCGCATCCAGTACGCCCACACGATAACCCTGAGCAGACAGTGCCAGCGCCAGGTTAACGGTGACGGTCGATTTACCAACCCCACCTTTTCCCGAGGCCACTGCGACAATATGTTTAACGCCGTCCATTAGTCGCGCTCCTATAATCCAGGCAAAAACTATTTACGTTGTGCCAAATGATACTCTGTGGCCACGTATTCATAAACCAACAAACAAAAACGGATGCTGGGGCTACCAACATCCGCCTGTCAATTCGTCTGGTTGATTCAGACGAATACGCTTAATTATTACTTTGCTGTTGGCTCTGTGACTGGTTGTTATCGCTTTCGTTTGCAGGTGCCTGATCCGTTGCGCCGCCCTCAGATGAAGCGTCATTTGCTGCATCATCGGCGCTACCTAAACGCTGATCAAGGGAAGAAAGCTCGTCTCGCCAACTACTTAGCTGAGACTCCAGTTGAGATAAGGTTTCTTCACGCGCTTCAATATCGCTATTAATGTTAGCAACTTCATTACGACCAAGATCAAGCGCAACCATCAAGTCTTCCATTTCGCCACGCACCTGCTCCAGGCTCTGCGACTCCTCTTCACGAAGCTCAACCAATGAATCGACTTCGTTTTGAAGCTCATCACGCTCAGAGGTGAGGGAGTCACGGGTATTTTCCAACTCATCCAGTTCACTTTGTGCCGAAGCTACCTGCTCCTCAAGGCCAGAGAGCGCTTCATTCGCTTGACGGCTCTGCTCTTCAAGTTCAGCAAAATCATCTTCAGCGCTACTTAGTGCTTCAACCGCTTGCTGACGCTGCTCTTCAGCCTGTTGGCGTGCGGTTTCAGCCTCTTGCCGCGCTTCATCAGCGCTCTGCTGGGCTTCTTCTATCTGCTGAAGTGTCGCTTCAGCATTATCACGGGTCGTTGTGATTTCATCGCGCTCATCGCGTAGTGACTGCATATCACCCTGGGCGTTTTCCAGCTCCTGGTTTAAAGCATCCACTTCATTTTGAAGTTCATCTCGTTGAGTTTCTAATGCTTCAAGACGTGTCTGAATAGTAGCCACGTCATTTTGTGCGCTTTCCAACGCAGAACTGGCTTCATTGCGCTGCTCTTCAAGCTGCGCCACCTCTTCCTGCATGTCCGCTAAATTGGTTTCTGCCTGATCTATTTCCTGGATACGGCGGCTATAACGGCGGTTGTCCTGTTCAGCACTTGCCAGTTGCCCTTCAAGCGCTTCAACACGCTCTTTATGAGTGCCTGCGTTGGACTGAGCCATGATCGCCCAAATAACGGCAATGGCGGCGATACCCGCGATAGCCCTGACTCGGTTATCTTTAAATAGTGTTTTGGCATCCAGCCTGCTCGCAGGCGTCTGATGATCCGAATGGTTTTCTTCTGACATTCTGCGTCCCTCTCTCTACCAGGCTACCGATATCAGCAGCGTTAAAGGTGCGTTTAGCGCATATCGTCCATTACAAGCATACACAGCAAATGGCATCTAGCCAGTCCACTAGCAGATTCAATGCATTAGCCAAACCCACCTTCTACTGTAGATCATTATGAACAGGAGCTTCGCCTGGATGAGCATTTTTGAACCACGCAAGCTTTGTGTGCAGTGAAACCACACCACCAATAATTAAAAGCGCCGGTGACTGAATACGGCCTGTCGTCAAGGCCTCAGGCAGCGATGCCAATGTTCCCGCATGGATTTGCTGTTCAGCCATCGTCCCTTGCTCAATCAACGCCAGAGGCGTATCACGCGACATCCCATACGCCATCAACTTTTGGCTAATTACACCAACGCTGTTTAGCCCCATATAGAAAACCAGTGTTTGGTTTGGTTTTGCTAACGCTTCCCACTCCACTGCCTGCTCATCATCCGCCCAATGCCCCGTCACAAAATGGACAGCCTGTGCATGATCACGGTGGGTAAGCGGAATGCCAGCATAAGCGGAGCATCCTGAGGCGGCGGTGATACCGGGAATAACCTCCACCGCTACTCCATGAGTGATTAGCGCTTCCAACTCTTCACCGCCGCGACCAAATATGAACGGGTCACCGCCTTTAAGCCTTACGACGCTTTTGCCCTCAATGGCCCAGTCGACCAAGCGTTGATTAATCTCCTGTTGAGGAACGCTATGCTGCGATCGGACCTTTCCAACATAGAAGCGCTGCGTATTGCTCGGCAGTAGCGCCAAAATAGCGCTACTAACCAAGCGGTCGTAAAGCACGACATCTGCTTGCTGAAGGCGCTTGTAGGCTTTTAAGGTTAATAACTCTGCATCGCCAGGACCTGCGCCCACCAGGCTAACAAAACCACTCATTCCACCTCCTGACAAAATTCATACCTATATTGTTGCTTACGCGTAATCATTCCAATGATAATTGGCCGTGTTTGCGTTTGTCTGCTTTCATGACCAGTGTTATGCCGATTTTATGAGGGAATGTATATGCTCAGGCTTGCACAAACTATCTGTGAGCCCTGCTCGAAAGATACCCCGCCGCTAGATAAAAGCGAGTGTCAGGCTTATCTTGAGCAATTACCGGAGTGGCGGATTGTCGAGCACGATGGCATCATAAAGCTGTCACGAAGCTTTTCGTTTTATGACTTTGCCAAGGCGCTGACATTTACCCAGCGTGTTGGCGAGATAGCAGAGCAGGCCGGACACCACCCCATGCTAATCACCGAATGGGGTAAAACCACCGTAATGTGGTGGACACATCGTATTAATGGCCTGCATCTTAATGATTTCATTCTTGCCGCCAGAACCGACGAGGTAGCTGAGTAAATGTTTGAGCATATTGAGCGAGTCCCTGGAGATGCCATTCTCGGGCTGATCGAAGCTTTCAAAAAAGATACCAATCCGCAAAAGGTTGATTTGGGCGTAGGGGTTTACCGCGATTCAAAGGGTACTACACCGGTAATGCGCGCAGTCAAAGAAGCTGAAGCTCGCCTGCTCAAGAATGAAGCCACCAAAACCTATATCGGTTCGCACGGGGCGCCCGCCTACAGCAATGTCGTATTGCCCATGGTGCTGGGTAGCGACTCCTCCGTACTGGAAGCCAAACGCGCCAGCGCTACTCAATCCCCCGGCGGTACCGGTGCGTTACGCTTAGCGGCTGACTTTATTGCGACTCAGCTACCCCATAAAGGTATTTGGGTAAGTGACCCGACGTGGCCCAATCACCACGGTATTTTTACGTCTGCGGGCATAGCGCTGCATAAATATCCGTATGTAGATGCTGATAACCGCCTCGATTTTTCAGGCATGCTGGCCGCGCTGAAAAAAATTCCTGAAGGCGACGTCGTGGTGCTGCATGCGTGCTGCCATAACCCGACCGGTTTTGATCTATCCCAAGAGCAGTGGCAGGAAGTGCTGGTCGTTCTACGTGAACGTAAGCTCCTACCACTCGTTGACTTCGCCTACCAAGGGTTTGGTGAAGGGCTTGATGAAGATGCCTACGGCGTACGCCTACTAGCCGAACAGCTGGACGAAGTGATTATCACCAGCTCCTGCTCGAAGAATTTCGGTATCTACTGCGAGCGCACTGGCTGCCTTATCATGGTCGCTAAAGACGCGGAGCAGATGGAGAATGTGCGTTCTCAGGTGGCCATTGTGGCCCGGGAAAACTACTCCAACCCGCCTGCTCACGGCGGCGCCATCGTAAGCGAAATTTTAAACGATGCCGAACTGACCACCATGTGGCGTGAAGAACTCACCGAAATGCGTGACCGTATTAATACGCTGCGCCGTGATTTTGTGGAAGCCCTGAAACCCTACGGCCTGGATCAGAAATATGCTTGTGTTGCTGAACAGCGCGGCATGTTCTCCTACACCGGGCTAACGCCTGACCAGGTAGATCGCTTACGCGATGAGTTTGGCATTTACATGGTCCGCTCTGGACGCGCCAACGTTGCGGGCTTCTCTCATGAAAATCTCCCTTACCTTGCCAAAGCAATTGCAGCGGTTAACGACTAACCGCATTGCCTAACGCTTTACTCAGCGCCCAGGCTTTGCCTGGGCGTTTTTGTATCTTGGGAATGGTTGTATTGTTGTGTACAATTGCGCGCTTGCCGCCAGAGCCAAGGCCGCCCGTGCGGCGTCCTGTTCAGCGCCAACCTGACCGATCAGTCAACCCCACCTGGGTCTATCTGCCTAACGGTTTGCACTGTTAAACTCTTTTATTAACGAGGCTTTCCATGGCGGCAGCCAGCACACACTACCCTTGGTATAAAAAAGAAGACACCGATGCCTTCTTTGCTCTCTTCCAAAATAATATCGCCAACTTTATCGTTATCGCGATTACCATGCTGGGCATGGGCTTCCCTGCCTCGATCGTCTATGGTCAGGTGCTGCCAGGAGCGGCCGTTGCCGTTATGGTCGGCAATTTCTATTACGCCTGGAGCGCTGCACGCTTAGCCAGGAAAGAGAACCGTACCGACGTTACCGCCCTTTCATACGGCATTTCTACTCCGGTTATGTTTGTATTTTTATTTGGCGTACTGTTACCCGCCAAGCAACTGACCGGTGATACCGAGTTGGCCTGGAAGGTTGCGGTGGCTGCCTGCTTTATTAGTGGCGCTATTGAAGCGGCGATTAGCCTGATTGGCCGATGGGTGCAGTATCATCTGCCACGGGCTGCCATGCTGGGGGCTGTCGCGGGGGTAGCTCTCACGTTTATTGCCGGTGAGATGCTGTTTAAAACACTGGAAGTACCGGTTATTGGCCTTCTCGTGCTGGCTATTATTATCGTTGGCCTGGTAGCCCGGGTCAGCATGCCCTTTAAGCTACCTACCTCGCTGTTCGCGATTATTGTCGGCACGGCGATGGCTTACTTGATTGGCGATGCCGGCAGTGAGCGCTTCAGCGATGCATTTACGCACCTGGGCTTTTACCCGCTGCTTCCCAATTTGGCCTGGTTTGAAGGTTTAGGTTTACTATTTACCGGTATGCTCGCTGTTCTAACCGTTGTTCTTCCTATTACGCTTTATAACGCCATTGAGACCATGAACAACGTTGAAGCGATGGAGGCAGCTGGCGACAAATACGACGTCCGCGAATGTCAGGCGGTTGACGGCGTAGGTACCATGATCGGCGCACTATTTGGCGGCGTTTTTCCTACTACCGTGTATATCGCCACGGTAGGCGCAAAGTGGATGGGCGCCGGGCGCGGTTACAGCTTATTGAACGGTGCTGTTTATGCGCTGGCCACCATGACAGGATTAATTGCCGCCCTGGCAGCCATTATTCCCGTCTCCGTGGTAGCGCCCATATTAGTCTTTGTGGGCATGTCGATGATTGCCACGGCATTCCAGGCCAACGATACGCGCTATTATCCCGCCGTTGCACTCGCCATGCTGCCCTACTTTGCTAACTATATAATGACACGCTTTAGCCGTGGCGCAGGCGAAGTGGTGAGCGATATTTCCAGTGCCATTGTGGTGATGGGCCAAGGCGCCATGTTTATGGCTATTTTGTTGGGCGCAATGACGGTATCGGTGATTGATCATCAGTTTCGCCGCGCTGCCGTATTTGCCTTGATTGCAGCAGGCTTTTCATTTGTCGGTTTAATGCACGCGCCTCAACTTGCATTGAACGCCGCGCCACAATTTGTGCTCGGCTACTTGGCAATGGCGCTGCTATTTGCCTATTTCTCATTCCAGCAAGCGCCACACAAGCATTAATTGGCTATGTGTTAATTACCCATTAATTTGCTAATTACTTGAGGCGTTGTATCCCGCCTGCCGTTGCGGGCGGGATAATATACGTACCAATACGACCCACGCAGTTAAACCCGACAACAAATTTCCTATCGCTGCCCCTACCGCCAAGCCCCACCAGCCAAAGAGCAGAGAGCCTACCCACAGGCAAGGCAAGTAGCAGACAAAGAGGCGCGCACTGGAAAGCAGCATGGCGCGCAGCGGCCAGCCCAACGCATTTCCCGCCGATACCACCAACATACATACCCCTAGCGCAGCATAACTTGGCAGCAAGAAGCGAATCAGTAGTGTGAGCTCGCTTTGCACGTTAGGCGTTCCCGCCAGAACCATCGCGAGCCAAGGCGCACCCAAAGCAAGTATCACGCCAAGACCTAGCTGCCATATAACAGCCACTTTAAGCGCCAAGCGTATTAACTGCTGAATTTGCCCCCAATCCCCGGCCCCATAACAGCGCCCCAACCAAGGCGGAAGCGACATGGTCATCGCCAGTATGACCATCAGCGAAAGCGTTTCCAGGCGGCTTGCCAGCCCCCACGCTGCTACTTGGGTATCGCCAAGCCCAGCGACAACGGCAATGGTTAACATGCTGGCAAGAGGTGGCATCAATTGGCTCACCATCGCGGGAGCGGCAATGCCTACATAAGGGCGCCAGGAGTGTTTGGCCTCACCCAAGAGTCCAACGTTAGACACCCATTGCTTACGTATCAGCGCCTGGCTTGTAATCACTAACCCCAAAGCGAATGCGATACACGTTGCCCAAGCAGCCCCTGGCAACCCCAAGCCCTCCCAGGAGCCAACACCAAAGATCAGCAGTGGATCGAGCACCAGGTTGGCTACACTACTAAGCACCATCATTTTACCTGGTAGCTTGGTATTGCCGTGGGCACGAAATACGCTATAGATAAAATAAAGCACCGCACCCAGCCATGCTGAAAAAAGTTGCGGCCCCCAATAAATACGGATGTAAGAAAGTGCCGTGTTATCTGCGCCTAACAGACGAAAAACAGGCTCATGAAAAAGCCATAAGCCTATACCCAGCACGCCAATCACGGCTCCCCCAGCAAGCAATACCAGGCTGGTTAAGCGCTTTGCTCTCGCATGCTCATCAGCTCCCAAGGCTCGAGAAATAAGCGCTGCAATGGCAATGCCCATACCCACTTGGATCCCAATAATTAAGAAAGAGAGTGGGAAGGTAAACGATTGCGCTGCCAAAGGTGCAGTGCCAAGGCGAGCGACAAAAGCACTATCAACAAGTTGAAAACCCAATAACGCCAGTACCCCGATGGCCATCGGCCAGGTTTGGCGCCATAGAGTTATTGCCAACTTGCGCTGACTCGATATAGTGCTCAAACCGGTAACTCCTTCATTTGCAATGTTTATAACCAAAAGCGCCACCGCCCCTTGGGGCGGTGGCGCTTTTTAACACGGATAACTTACTGACGGATACCTTCAAACGTTACATAAAGCTCTAGCTCGTGCATGGGCTCGGGGAAGTCGCTCATATCGATGCCAAAATCGCCCAAGGTAAGCATTGTGCTGCCTTCAAAACCGGCACGGTAATTACCCCATGGGTCCTCACCTTGACCGATTAACGTCACGGGCATTTCAATCTCTTGCGTCTCGCCGTGTAACGTTAAATCACCCGTCACAACACCTTCGTTGTCGCCTGTTGATTCAAAGCTGGTCGAGACAAATGAAGCGGTTGGATATTCGCTTGCATTCAGGAAGTCACTGCTCAGAATGTGACGGTCACGCTCAGCGTGGTTAGAGTTCAAGCTATTCACCTGAACCTCGAACTCAACAGCAGAAGCGTCTACATCATCTTCATTGTAAGAGAGCTGGCCATCAAATTCTTCAAAACTACCCAGAATATAAGACATGCCAAGATGGCTAATTTTAAACTGTACGAAAGCGTGCTGGCCTTCGGTGTCAACGTTATAATCAGCTGCCTGAGCCTGGCTTAATGGCACTAATGCAGCCGCGGCAATAGCAGATGCAACGACACTTTTCTTCAACATCATGGTTATCTCCTCTCTTTCCTTAATAGACACAGAGAATTTTTATTTACTCCATGCTCGAAAACGCGATTCCAGCCAGTATTTACGAGCTTGCTCACCAAGCTCGAAGTACGTTTTAACTAGTACTTTTTAATTAGCACTTATGTATTAGCATTTATTGCTTATGAATGCTCAGATCGGCGCACCGGATTAACCATACGCACCAGTGTAGCGTGTCGATCAATCCAGTGATGTTTAAATGCGGCTAACGCATGGCCTGCAGCCAAAACTACCAATGTTAATGCGCTGTACCAATGAATATCACCGGCGATGCTGGCTTGATTAGGAAGGCCATGCAGTAATGCAGGCACATCAAACCAACCGAAAACGCTAATACCCCGGCCATTAGCCGTAGAAATCATATAACCGCTAAGCATGACAAGAAGCAAAACGATGTAGAGCGCGATATGGCCCAGATGGGCTGCCAGGACTTCGAAGCGGCTGCCTTCACCTGCCGGCGTCGGCTGCAGTAAGCGCCACGCTATGCGTGCAACCGTGGCTATCAACAGTAGCATGCCAATCGAACGATGCACCCATGGCCCCTGATTGTACCAGCTATCGTAGTAGCCAAGCCCCGTCATCCACCAGCCCAATATAAACAGGCCAATAATTGCTATGGCGCTAAGCCAATGAAACAGAATACTCACGAGACCCCAAGTGCGCTGCGTGTTCCGCCACATTATTTTCTTCCTCGTTACTACCAAACAAACGCTATGCTGACTCGACTTCCTGTCAAACATGCCCAAGTGTTGGCATTTCGCTCATGGCTATCGCAGGCCTGCTCTTATCGAAGTCAAGACAGTGCGAGAGCGCCCGTTAATCCCAGCGGAGCCCCCATCAAAGCACTCAGCTGAACACTATCATCAAATATCAAAACGACCTTCGGTTTCTCAAGCCGCCGAAAGAGCGACTCTTGCGCGGCTACCGCTATGAATATCAGGAGCATACCGGCTGGCGCTTTAAAAGACTGCTGAAAAAAGCAGAATACAGCGTTCGTAAAAACCATTGATTAACATGCTAACAGCTTTCATGGACCGCACAATCAGCAACCAGTAAGCGGTTCCTACTGATAGGTGTGGAGAATTTAAAAAACAGAGGCAAGGAGCATTGAAAAAAACAAGAAAAAAACAAGAAAAAAACAAGAAAAAAACACTCCCGGTAATGTTATTGAAATTAATTCAATTTTTTAGAATATTTCGCGTACTTTTAATCAATTTTATTATCTAGTTTGCAGGCTTACAATCTCGTCATGTTCTCGAGTGACTTGGCAAAAAGCACACCATGCATGGGAGAACAACCACACACTAATGAGGTTTATATCATGAAAAAATTTACTACTGTCGCCGCTATTGCCGTCGCTTTATCTGCCACTACCTTTTCAGCAGCTGCACTGGCTGAGCGTGGTTCAGAGAAACTGAACACCGTGATGATTCCAACATCGACTGCCCATTACAGCCAGGAAGACCTCACTATGTCCCCATCGGACTTACCTGCGATCAATGGCGGCCAGGCTCAAAACAAGGTACTTGATGCCTCTTTCGACGAAAGCCAGCAAACAGTAGCAGACCGGACAATTAAAGGTAATGACCTGCACAGCCTTAACTCGTAAGGCAGGCAATACTGACAGCTTCTAGAAAGCAGATCTGTCGCAAAAAACCCCACGCACGTGGGGTTTTTTATGCCAATAAAGCAAGCCTAACGATAAAACAGAGCTTATATTGTCAGCCTTGTTCCGCTGCTAGCGCATCGAGGCCACGCGCTAAATCACGCTGAATGTCCTGCTGGCTTTCCAGTCCCACCGCCACACGAATCAACCCAGGAACAATGCCCGCTGCCTCTTTTTGCGCATCGGATAAGCGTCCATGCGTGGTCGTCGCGGGATGAGTGATCGTCGTTTTTACATCCCCCAGGTTACCGGTGATGGATAATAGACGAGTCGCATCAATCACCTGCCAAGCGCCCTCCTGCCCATTAACAACCTCAAACCCAAGCACAGCGCCAAAGCCCTTCTGTTGCTGCTTGGCAAGCATATGCTGCGGATGCGCTTCCAAACCGCTGTAATGCACGTTGCTTACTGCAGGATGTTGTTCCAGCCAGCGCGCCAGCGTGAGCGCATTTTCACAATGAGCTTTCATTCGTAGAGAGAGTGTTTCTAGCCCTTTGGTAAATATCCAAGCATTAAAGGGACTGAGACAAGGGCCGCAGGTACGAACCACACCGAAGACTTCTTCCAGTACATCATGCTTACCCACGACAGCGCCACCGATGGCCCGCCCTTGACCGTCCAGGTACTTAGTCGCGGAGTGGATGACGAGGTCGGCACCCAACGCAAGAGGCTGCTGCAGCGCAGGTGTCAAAAAGCAGTTATCAATGGCCAAAAGGGCATTATTACGTTTTGCTATGGCAGCAAGCGCCGGGATATCGGCAATCTCGGAAAGCGGGTTTGAGGGCGTTTCTGCGAACAGGAGCCGCGTTTTGGGCGTAATAGCCGCTTCCCACGCTTCTACATTAGAGAGTTCAACGTAGCGGGTGGTGATGCCAAACTTGCCCAGGTACTTATCGAATAGGCTGACGGTCGAGCCAAAGAGCGAACGCGATGCCACGATTTCATCGCCGGCAGACAATAACGCAAGCGCCGTCGATAAAATGGCCGACATACCCGAGCTTGTTGCCACACAGCGTTCCCCACCTTCAAGTGCTGCCAAGCGGCGCTCGAAAGTATGTACAGTGGGGTTCGTAAAACGCGAATAAACGTTACCAGGCTCTTGCCCACCAAACTTACGCGCTGCTTCCGCAGCGCTTTCATAGACAAAGCTAGAGGTCGGAAAAATAGGCTCCGCATGCTCTTGCTCGAAGGTGCGATGATGGCCTGCACGGATCGCCAGCGTCTCTAACGACCACTCATCCTGTTGGCTGTCATTATGCATGGACGTACCCCTTATTTTCAGTAAGCATCAGTGACCTGTCGTTAGTCGTCGAGGTCATCATCCTGATTGTGCATATCGACCAGCGCATGATCACCCGCACTTTGATCTTTCGCGGCATCGTTCCGGCTGGCTTCAAGCACGGCCAGATACGCTTCATCGATATCCCCCGTAACATACTTGCCATCAAAGACCGAGCAGTCGAAGGCTTCCATTTCCGGGTTTACTTCGCGACAAGCATCTTTCAGGTCTTCCAGATCCTGGTAGAAAATTCGGTCAGCGCCAATCAGCTCGCCTACTTCATCTTCAGTGCGGCCATGGGCAATTAACTCCACCGCCGCAGGCATGTCGATACCGTACACATTAGGGTAGCGCACAGGCGGCGCAGCGGAGGCAAAGTAAACCTTACGCGCACCCGCATCTCGGGCCATCTGAATAATCTGCTTACAGGTCGTACCACGTACAATCGAGTCATCCACCAGCAGCACGTTCTTGCCTTTGAACTCAATGTCGATGGCGTTGAGTTTTTGGCGTACCGATTTCTTACGCTGCGTTTGGCCAGGCATGATAAACGTACGGCCAATATAGCGGTTCTTCATAAAGCCTTCGCGATACGTCACCCCAAGGTGCTGGGCCATTTCCAGCGCGGAGGTACGGGACGTATCCGGAATGGGGATCACAACATCAATATCGTGATCAGGCCATTCGTTCAGGATTCGGTCGCCCAGCTTGCGCCCCATTTGCATGCGCGTGCCATAGACGTAGGCACCGTCCAGAATGGAGTCAGGGCGTGCCAGATATACATGCTCGAAAATACACGAGCGCAGTTCCGGGCGGTCAGCACATACTTGCGTATGACACTGGCCCTGCATATCCACAAATATCGCTTCGCCGGGTGACAGGTCACGCTCAAGCTCAAAGCCGCCCACGTCTAGCGCGACCGACTCAGACGCAATCATGACATCCTGCCCTTCGTCCGTTTGGCGAGTACCAAACACCACTGGACGAATGCCGTGAGGATCACGAAATGCCACCATACCAAAACCGTTAATGATCGCGACCGCCGCGTAGCCGCCTTTGCAGCGCCGGTGCACTCTACGTACCGCATCAAAAATATCTTCCGCTTCCAGATGCAGGCCTTGCTTACCCAGCTCATGGGCAAACACGTTAAGCAACACTTCAGAGTCGGAGCTGGTATTGATATGCCGTAAATCGGTTGAGAAAAGCTCCTGCTTCAACTGTTCAGAGTTGGTTAGGTTACCGTTATGGGCCAACGCAATACCGTAAGGCGAGTTGACATAAAACGGCTGAGATTCCGCTTCGCTGGATGAACCAGCGGTAGGATAACGTACGTGACCAATGCCCAGGTTGCCCTTAAGGCGAGCCATATGGCGAGTGTGGAAGACGTCGCGCACTAGCCCATTGCTCTTGCGCAGTAAGAAGCGTCCCTCGCTCCAGGTCATCATACCGGCAGCGTCCTGGCCGCGATGCTGAAGTACGGTCAGGGCATCGTAGATTCCCTGATTTACCGCCTGCTTGGCCAGAAGGCCCACTATACCGCACATTCAAGTTACCTCGCTTTAGTGCCATGGCTTGCCAAAACAAGCCCGTACGTTCTTAAAACTCATTTTAATACGTTTGCGTTTAACCAGTACCCGTCAAGCAGTTAGCCAAGCGCAAAACACGCTGTTAGGCGTTATTGACTATCCATGGGCTGCGGCGCAAAACTGCCATGCGGGCGAATCTCAGGCAGTGATATATCGCGTAAAGAGGCGGGCGCTTCTGGCAGCTCACGCTCCCACTGATCCAACTGGCTAACCGCCCAATCGCGCAACTCGATAAAGGTGGGCCGTAACGAAGCTTGCTGCCATGCCTGAAGCTCGGCAAGCGGCGTGAGCGTAATAACGACCGTGGCCACCAGCAAGATGATCGTGCCACGCGCGATACCAAACACAGCTCCCGCAAAACGGTTCAAAAGCCCCATGCCTACCCATACAATGGCCGCGTGCACCAAGCGAATAACAATGCTGCAAAGCAAGATCACCGCAAAAATAACCAGTGCAAAGGCCAATACAAGTCGAGCGTCAAAACTTTCGATAAACCCGCTCATTAACTCGGCGACCGGCTCTGCCAATACGCGGGCGACCATTAACGCAACCACCCATGCCCCAAGCCCCAACGCTTCTCTAACAAAACCACGAACAAAGCCGGCCAGCATCGAAAGCGCCAGCACGGCAAGAAATACAGCATCAATCCACGTTAGCGCCATCGTTTAATCTCTTACTCGCACTAACAGACCTTGCACGTTTGCGCGCTGTTTAATTAAGGCCATCGCCGCTTCGCCATCCTCTGATGATGCGTAAGGCCCCACGAGCACTGTGGTCAAGTTATTGTCGCGCTGGCGTTGGAAAACACTAAATCCTTCGCCTGTAAGCTGGCTACCTAGTCGCTGAGCATTCGCGGCATCGCCAAAACTACCCACCTGGACCGCCCACCCACCTTGCTGTGTAGACGCTGGCCCAGCACTCGATGAACCCGCCCCTGATGAACCTGAACTTGAAGAGCCTGTACTTGAAGAACCTGCACTTGAAGAACCTGCAGCGCTTTGGCTGTTGGATGTCGACGTGCTATTCGAGGCTACCAGGTCGGCAATGGGGTCATTTTGGGGAGCGTCAGTGTTTGAAGATGACATAGGCGCTTGTGCGACGGTTTCCGTTTCACTGGGCGCATCAATTTGAGAAGTATCAGGTAATCTCGGAGATGCATCTATCGGTGCATTAACCCCATCATTGCTTGCCACATTTGAAGAGGGCTGAGGGTTAATGGTAGAGGGCATTTGGGGAGCGTCTACATCATGGCGCGCCGTTTCTATGGGCTGTTCAATAATGAACGTTGGTTGCTGTCGCTCCTCACGCGGCGCCGGGTCACTCATCAGCCAAGGGACAACGATTGCGAGTAGCGCAAGCAGAATCACAACACCGCTAATGCGCTCTGTTTTACCATATTTCATATCATCTCCCTCTAGCGGGACTACGCCTTAAGAACGGCTGGCTTGTGGCAGTGATCGAGCTAACAGAGCGGCGACGGTAAAAAAGGAACCCGTTACCAAAATGCGATCCTTGTCAGTGAGCATCTCAGCCATGGCATCAACACCGGCTTCAGGCGAGTCTGCACAAAGCCGCACACAGCCACCATGGGCTTTAATACGCTCAGCGAGTTCATTGGCCGTGTGGCCGCGCTCGCCATCAAGCGTTACACAGACCCAGTCAGTAATACGCGGTGCTAACGCCGCAATAACACCATCAACGTCTTTATCATTGAGCATACCTATCACTGCCCACTGCCGTCCTGTATCAGGCGGTACTGGCAAATGGCGAGCAACATAGGTAGCCGCATGAGGATTATGCCCCACATCCAGGCACCACTGCCCTATCCACTGCATCCGGCCTGGCAGATTAACACTGGCTAATGCATTTTGCGTGGCTTTTAGCGTTAGCGTCAGCCCCGTAAGCGCCAGCGCTTGTAGCGCAGTTGCGGCATTATCGACAGGCAGACCAGGATCAGGCAGCGCATCCAGAGAAAGCGTCTCCCCCGTTGCCGTCAACCCACTCCAGCACCAGGGTAAATGGCTGTTTTCCTCGGCACTGTGGTTAAACGCTAATCCTAACCGGTAAACCGGCGCCGCCAAGGCAATAGCCGCATCGGCCACGCTACCGGGAAGCGACTCACTGCCCAATACCGCTGGCCGCAACGGGCGAAATATACCCGCTTTCTCAAGCCCGATTTGCGAAATATCGGTTCCCAAAAAGCTCGCATGGTCTTGGGCTATCGTAGTGACAACCGCAACATCCGCATTAATGATATTGACGGCATCCAAACGACCGCCCAAGCCCACCTCAAGTACCGCAAGATCCAGTTCAGCTTGTGCCAAACACCAGAGTGCGCACAATGTACCTGCTTCAAAATAGGTCAGGCTAATTTCCGGCGCTTCCAGGCGAGCCTGTTCGACACGTTCAAACCCCTCGACCAGGCACGCGTCGCCAGCTTCCTGGCCGTTGATACGCACCCGCTCGTTGTAACGCAATAGATGAGGCGAGGAGTACGTACCCACATGCCAACCATGTGCGCGAGCCACCGCGTCAACCATGGCAACCGTCGAGCCTTTACCATTGGTGCCCGCCACAATGACAACGCGATTGGCAATGGGGCGTTTAAATAGCCCCATACGCTCAGCAACACGTGACACACGCTCCAGGCCTAAATCAATCCCGACAGGGTGCAGGGTTTCCAGATGCTGAAGCCACTCTGCTAACGACTTAGGCATTGCGGTGTGGTTCATGGCTCTTGTCAATAGAATCCGGACCTGTCTCGTCAACCGTTACGTCAGTATCGGCGATGTGTGCTTCATCAACCACCGGCTCAGCGACGGCTTCATCATCCGTCAACTCACTGGCTAACGAAAGCGCCTCCTGATGAGTCAACTTGCGTAGTACGCCGCCCACACGGGTACGCATTTCCTGGCGATGTACAATCATATCGACCGTACCATGCTCCAACAGGAACTCGCTGCGCTGGAAACCTTCTGGCAGCGTTTCGCGGACGGTCTGCTCAATAACACGCGGACCAGCAAAACCAATCAATGCATTGGGCTCAGCAATATTCAAGTCGCCCAGCATGGCGAGCGAAGCGGATACGCCCCCAAACACTGGATCGGTAAGCACCGAGATATAGGGCACACCGGCCTGCTTAAGTCGCTCAAGTGCCGCCGATGTTTTGGCCATTTGCATCAGTGAGAAAAGCGCCTCCTGCATACGCGCACCACCGGAAGCCGCAAAGCAAACCAGCGGAATACCTTCGTCAAGCGCGATAGTCGCCGCTCGGGCAAACTTCTCACCCACTACGGCCCCCATCGACCCGCCCATAAAGGTGAACTCGAAAGCAACCGCAATGACCGGCAAACCGTCCAACGTGCCACGCATAGCAATCAGCGCATCTTTCTCGCCGGTGTCCTTTTGCGCGGCCGCCAAGCGGTCCTTGTACTTTTTAGAGTCGCGGAATTTCAGGCGATCAACAGGTTCAAGCTCTGCCGCGACTTCTTCACGACCTTCTTTATCCAGGAACCAGTCCAAGCGTTTCCGCGCAGTCAGCCGCAAGTGATGGTCACATTTCGGACAAACACTATGGTGTTTCTCTAACTCAGGAAGATAGAGAACGGCTTCACACTTGGGACATTTACGCCAGAGGCCGTCGGGCACACTGGCACGACGGTCTTTACGCTGGATACGCCCCATGGAGGGCACTATCTTGTCTAACCAGCTCATATCAAAAAGGCTTCCGTTTTACGTCATGCCTGGCAGCGCCAAGCTTGATGAGTATCGTCAATCAACTTCAAGTATAGACGATGAGGGGCAGCGTTAGACGTCCATTGCGGTGCGCATCTCTGCTAGCACGCTTCTAAGCTGACCAGCGATAATTTCGGGCGTTTCTACATTTTCGGCAATACGGTTTACTAACGCACTACCGACAATCACTCCATCCGCTACGTTAGCCACTTCAGCAGCCGTTACGCCATCGCGGATACCGAAACCAACACATAGCGGCAGGTCGGTCATTTCACGTAGCGGTGCCAGGCGTTCAGCGACGTCACTTGCATTTAAGGTTGCCGCACCAGTAACGCCTTTTAGCGAAACGTAGTAAAGGTACCCCTCACCCTGGGCGCATATTGTAGCGGCTCGCGTAGGTGAAGTGGTAGGCGCCACAAGGAAAATTGCTGCTAAATTATGCGCTTTTAACAGCGGACCCAATTCATCGGCCTCTTCTGGCGGCATATCGACCACTAGCACACCATCAACGCCCACTTTTTCAGCCTGCTCAGCGAAGGCCTCGTAGCCAATACGCTCAATAGGATTTAGATACCCCATTAACACGACCGGGGTTGTGGCATCGGCCTGACGGAATTCAGCCACCATATCCAGCACGTCGACCAAGCGGGTGCCCTGCTTTAAGGCGCGCTCACAGGCTTTTTGAATAACCGGGCCGTCCGCCATTGGATCAGAAAACGGCACACCAAGTTCAATGACATCCGCACCCGCTTCTACCAGCGCATGCATAAAGCCAACGGTGTACTGTAGCGCCGGGTCGCCCGCCGTAATATAAGGTATCAGAGCCTTGCGGCCCTGTTGCTTGAGTTCAGAAAAGCGCTGATCGATACGGTTCATGCTTGTCCTTAAAAGCGGGCCTTAAAATTCGATACCGTCAATGTTGGCTACGGTCATAATATCTTTATCACCACGGCCTGAAAGATTAACGACGATATGCTGGTCAGGGCGCATGGTAGGCGCCAGCACCTTGGCATGCGCCAGCGCGTGGGCTGACTCCAAGGCAGGCATTATACCCTCCATCTGCGTCAGTTCTCGAAACGCTTCCAGCACAGCGCTGTCATTAGCGGTGACATAGCTAACACGACCAACATCTTTCCAAAGCGCGTGCTCAGGGCCAACGCCCGGATAATCAAGCCCGGCTGAAATGGAGTGTGTATCGGCGACCTGCCCCGCTTCATCAGACATCAAGTAAGTACGGTTTCCGTGCAGCACACCGCGCGGGGCATTCGATGAAAGCGGTGCGGCATGACGGCCCGTCTCAACACCATCACCTCCGGCCTCAACCCCATACATCGCGACGGCATCGTCTTCAACAAACGGATAAAATAGCCCAATCGCGTTGGACCCACCACCAACACACGCGACCAACGCATCCGGCAAGCGGCCGATTTGTTCCAGCGACTGGCGGCGTGCTTCACGCCCCACTACCGCATTAAAGTCGCGCACAAGCTCAGGGTATGGGTGTGGCCCTGCTACCGTGCCGATAATGTAAAACGTGTTATCAACGTTCGTTACCCAGTCGCGCAGCGCTTCATTCATGGCATCTTTAAGGGTGCGCGTGCCCGACTCTACCGGAATCACTCGTGCGCCCAATAAACGCATACGATAGACATTCAGCTTTTGGCGCTGCACGTCTTCAGCACCCATATACACATCGCATTCAAGACCCAGGCGCGCGGCAACCGTTGCCGTCGCCACGCCGTGCTGCCCGGCACCGGTTTCAGCGATGACCCGTGGTTTGCCGGTTTTTTTGGCAAGCAGTGCCTGGCCGATGGTGTTGTTTACCTTATGCGCGCCGGTATGATTTAAATCTTCGCGCTTTAACCATATTTGCGCACCACCGAGCATCTCGGACCAACGTTTGGCATGATAAAGCGGCGACGGGCGCCCTACGTAGTGGGCAAGATCACTATCAAACTCGGCCTGAAAAGCAGGATCATCACGCAGGCTTACGTAAATTTTCTCAAGATCTTCCAGGGCGTAGCTCAATGTTTCGGATACAAACCGGCCACCATAAGGGCCAAAATGACCGCGGGCATCCGGCATTCGGGTCAGGTCGCTGAATCTGGTCTTGGAAGCCGTGTCAGGAACGGTTTCAGAAACAGTATTAGCGCCACCAGTTGCTGAGACAGTCACAGGATACCTCACAAGGTTGCCAGAACAGGCAACAATTGAATAAGCGGACATAGAGCGCAGCGTCATAAAAAAACAGACTGCGCGGCGTGTTTAACGGGCGTCGGCTAACGCGACTTGCTGAATAAACAGTGTCATTTTTTCAACGTCTTTACGACCATGCGCTGCTTCAATCCCACCCGACACATCAACGGCATAAGGCGCCACTTGGTGAACGGCAGAGGCGATATTATCAATCGTTAACCCGCCTGCGAGGATAACAGGTTTTGCCAGTTTTGCGGGGATTCTCGACCAATCAAAGACCTCTCCTGTGCCACCTGGCGTGCCCGGCCGGTAGGCGTCCAACAGCAGCGCCTGTGCCTGATGATAGTCAGCAGCTGCCTGAGATAAATCGATATCGTCACGCATTCGCAGCGCTTTAATCCAGGGGCGCCCAAACTGTGCGCAAAACGCAGGAGACTCATCACCGTGAAACTGAATCATGTCCAGGTACGGTAAGCACTGCTGAATCACGTCAACGGATTGATCAACAAACAACCCTACCCGGGTAACAAAAGCAGGTACTTCACCCGAAAGCGTTTCAAGTTGCTCAAGCGTAATGCTGCGCGCGCTTTTCGGCCACATGACAAAACCCAGCGCATCTACCCCCAGCATTACGGCTCTTTTAATATCATCACTGCGGGTAAGCCCACAGAACTTGACCCGCGTCCGCATAGGGCTAAGCGTCTTCATCTAGCGCCTCCTGAGCGGGATCAGACGTTGTTTTAGCAAATGTCAGTTTACGCCGCGCCGCTATTCTGGGTGTGTCTGGCAGTTCTCGTTCGCCTGTCCACTCCCCGGTAAAAGCGAGCAGGTTAGGCCCTACCGGCTCCATGGGCAAATCAAACCGCTCGTCGTAAATTGAATCAACAAAATGCAGCCCACACGCGGGAGCGGTTACATCACCTTTCTTACGATTCCTTAGCGCCAGCAATCGTTCAATATAACCTTCGTCCTGCGCCCCACGACCTACGCTAACCAGGGCGCCAGCGATATTGCGAATCATGTGATGTAAAAACGCATTGCCCTGAATATCAATGACCACCAGCGGGCCAAACCGCTTCACCTCGACAAAATGCATTTGCCGCCATGGCGTTTTGGATTGGCAGCCTGCAGCACGAAAACTTGAAAAGTCATGCTCGCCAATCAGAGCCTGCGCAGCGCGATGCATGACATCTGCATCCAGAGGATCGCGGCACCACGTTACGTTCGTGCGTTCAAGCACAGGGCGACTGATTTGATTGAGCAGTAAATAACGGTAACGCCTGCCAAGCGCGCCCAACCGGGAATGAAAATCGTCCGAGACTGGCTTCACCCAGCGCACGGCGACATCGCGTGGCAAGTTGGTGTTGGCACCAAAAATCCAGGCTTTCTCAGTCCGCTCAGTCGGTGGGTCAAAGTGCGCTATTTGACGCGTGGCGTGAACGCCTGAGTCCGTACGTCCGCTGGCATGTATCTGAACGGGGGCACCGGCCACTTTTGCCAAAGCATCCTCTACGGCGCCTTGAACAGAAGCAGCATGCTTTAAACGCTGAAAGCCGCAAAAACGCGTGCCATCATATTCAATGCCTATTGCCAAACGGCCTTTCAGCGGCCGGGTTTCATCAAAGTGGTAAAACTGGGTCATCAAGCCACGTCATAAAGTTTGAAAGGATAGGGTTTATACGAAAAGTTGCTGAGCGAAGGCCAGACAAGGCAAAAATCAGCGAAAAAACGGACCGAGCTCGCGCACGAGTTTACATGGGTAAATGAGTATTTTGAGCTGATTTTTAACGTCGTATGGTCGAGCGCAAGCAGTTTTCGTACAAAGCCTAGCCATTATCCCGACCCGGCGGCTTGAATGCTACCTCTTCAATTTCCCACTCTGTGCCTATCGAGCGAGCCGTGCTTACTTTTTTCAGCGTTTCAGACGGTGTCAGCTCGGGCGCTTCAACCCGCTTAAAGTCCATGCCCTTTAATAACAGCGCATCTTCTTGCGGATACCGTCGGCTGCCATGGCCTGCCAAACCTGCTGCCTGACTTTTAGCATAGCTAGCGCCAAAAGCATCGCCTCTCTCGGGTTTACGTGTAGAGGCTTGCAGGTCACTACTAACGGGTGGCGATGGTTTGAACACCTGAGGCTCGGCAAGCGACGCGCTCTTCAAATGCGCTTGAGCAACCGGCTCTTCAGCCTCGCGCCGCTTTCTGCGCCATATTAATCCCGTCAACAGCAGTACCAGCCCAAGGGCAATGAGTGGCCATTGATAACGCTCAATACTACTCAAAACACCACTTGATGGCGCATCGTGTACGTCAGCAATTGGCTGTGCCGCAGCAGTCGCCTCAGCCATTAATGGCATCGGAGGAGACGCTTCTACCAACACGCTATTCTCGATGAATTGACTGAGATTATGACGCAGTTCGCTGAGTTCAAGACGAAGCTGCTCACGCTCTTCATTAGCCGCCAGTAAGCTTGCCTGGCTTTGCTCCAGCTGCTCTGAAAACCTGGCCATGGTACGAGTCAGCTCGGCTTCTATCTGGGCAGTAGCCAGCTCAGGTCCAGGAGGCGCCTCAACCTCAACGTCCACTGGAATACTCTGAGGCACTGCTGTATTGGCGCGCTGCTCGCCTGCCACCATCACCTGGACAGCGTGAGCCGCCTCATCGGCTGAACGTAGCTGCACTTGCCCTTCTGCGGGCAAGCGCAGTGCCTGGCCCGTCCGCAAACTATTAATATTGCCCTCAGGAAAGAACTCAGGATTCGCCGCTACCAGTGCCAACATCATCTGCTGAACGCTCGCGCGCTCAGGTTTACTGCGCGAGGCAATACGCCACAACGTATCACCCTCTTGCACCCTTACCTCGGCACGTGGAAGAGGCTCTGTCATTTCCGAGCCTGAGCTTGACACGACGCCGTCAGCTTCCGCCTGGTTCAATGGATAATTAGCGTAGTCAGCCGGGTCAAAAAGCAACGTGACCGCGTGCTGTTGCTGCCCTTCCGGCGAATCAATGACCAGTAGCAAATCCAACCAGGGCGTTGTTACCGCCTGTGATGAGCGCAGGATAATGCGACGACTGCCCGCTTGCTCTTGAATCTCGGCATGCACCTGACGAGCCAAAGGCATCCACTCAAGCCCAGAGGCGATAAATGAGGGTTCATCAGCAACCTGTACGCTTAGCTCGTCTAGCGCGTAGGCGTTTGAGTCAAGCAACGGTAACGAAGCATTTAGCGGGGCTTCCAGCCAGGATTCCACCTCGGCAGGTCCGGCTTCAATTGCCTGCGCAAAAGACGGCACCCCAGCAATCGACAGCAGTGCGATCGTTTTCAAGAAAACGCGATAATTTGAATATTTTTTCGCCACGTTACCCAATCCGTTTTTTTATGGAAACCGCGCTAGCAAGTGCGGTAAATGCCAACACAGAACGCAAATTATAATTAACACAAATACGCAGGTAACGCATGGAGGCGGGTTACTTAATTTAAGTTAAAACACTTACAAAAAAACCGGCGCGCTAAAAGCGCCCCGGTTTTGGCTGACGTACTGCGTTGTTTTACTGTTCGCGCAAAATTTTGAGCATGCGCTTAAGCGGCTCGGCAGCACCCCATAGCAGTTGGTCGCCAACGCTAAATGCCGAAAGGTATTCACCGCCCATGTTCAGCTTACGCAAACGCCCCACCGGAATATCCAATGTGCCGGTAGCGGCGGCAGGCGTTAAACCTGCAATGGTGGCCTCTTTCTCGTTGGGGATCAGCTTGACCCACTCATTATGCTGAGCGATCCGCTCTTCAATCTCATCCAGCGGCACATCATGTTTCAGCTTGATGGTGAATGCTTGGCTGTGAGAGCGCATGGCACCAATACGCACGCAAAGACCATCAATCGGCACAGGATTATCACCAAGACCCAGAATTTTATTGGTCTCAACAAAGCCTTTCCACTCTTCACGGCTCTGGCCGTTTTCAAGCTTGGTGTCAATCCACGGCAGTAGGCTACCGGCAAGGGGGGCGCCGAAGTTATCGGTCAGGAAGTCGCCACCACGCATGGCCGCCGTTACCTTGCGGTCAATTTCCAAAATCGCGCTGGAGGGGTCAGCCAGTTCGCTACTAACGCTGTCGCGCAGTTGACCCATTTGATTGAGCAGTTCGCGCATGTGCTTGGCGCCAGAACCGGAAGCCGCCTGATAGGTCATGGAGGTCATCCACTCAACCATATCGGCTTCAAACAGGCCGCCCAAGCCCATCAGCATGAGGCTAACGGTGCAGTTACCGCCGACAAAGGTCTTGGCACCTTTGGCAAGCTGCGCATCAATGACCTTACGGTTAACCGGGTCAAGCACGATGGTAGCTTCATCCTCCATGCGCAGCGTGCTGGCGGCATCAATCCAGTAACCCTGCCAGCCATTTTTACGCAGGTCACCATAAACTTGCTTGGTGTAGTCACCGCCTTGGCAGGTAATAACAACATCCAACGCTTTCAATTCTTCAAGAGCAAACGCATCTTTTAACGCAGGTACGTCTACGCCGATGTCGGGACCAGGCTGGCCTACTTGGGAGGTGGTGAAAAAGACCGGCTCAATGCCGTTAAAATCACCATCTTCCTGCATGCGCTGCATCAGCACAGAACCCACCATGCCACGCCATCCTACGAAACCGACTTTCAACATGCGAAGTCCTCCAGCAAAGAATGAGACATATATTATACACAAATCTGATAAATAACGTCGGCCACTCTTTGAGTGGCCGAGGCATCACACTTTTCATATCAAATAGTTAGCACGCTTTATAGCGCATTTAACTTTTTGCAAAGGCCGCCAGTACCGCATCGCCCATTTCGACCGTCGAAACACGACGCGTTCCTTCTGCGGCGATATCCGCCGTGCGCAGGCCGTTATCCAGAACGCTACCCACCGCGGTTTCAATGCGTTCGGCCATGGCCGTTTCATTGAGCGAGTAGCGCAGCATCATGGCAACCGACAGCATCATGGCGAGCGGGTTGGCAATGTTTTGCCCAGCGATATCCGGCGCGCTTCCGTGGCAAGGCTCATACATGCCTTGGCCGCTTTCGTTCAGCGAGGCCGAAGGCAGCATACCGATGGAGCCGGTAAGCATGGCGGCGGCGTCAGACAAAATATCGCCAAACATATTGCCGGTCACAACGACATCAAACTGTTTCGGGGCACGTACCAGCTGCATCGCGGCGTTATCTACGTACATATGCGAAAGCTCGACGTCCGGGTACTCTGGCGCCAAACGCTCCATCACTTCACGCCACAAAATGGTAACTTCCAGCACGTTAGCCTTATCTACCGAGCAGAGTTTTTTGCCACGCTTTTGGGCCATTTCAAACGCGACGCGGCCGATGCGCTCAATCTCACTTTCGGAATAAATGTAGGTGTTATAGCCCACACGCTCCCCGTTACGCTCCTCAATACCTCGCGGCTGGCCGAAGTAAATGCCGCCGGTCAATTCACGCACAATCATGATATCCAGGCCTGCCACCAATTCAGGCTTCAGGCTGGAGGCGCTGGCCAGCTGCGGGTAAAGCATGGCCGGGCGCAGGTTGCCAAACAGCCCCAGGTTCTTGCGCAGGCCCAACAAACCTTTTTCAGGGCGCTTGGAAAGGTCTTCGATTTTGTCCCATTTGGGGCCACCCACCGCAGCGAGCAGAATCGCACTGGCCGCCTTGGCTTTTTCAAGCGTTTCAGCAGGCAGTGGGTCGCCATGCACGTCGTAAGCCGAACCGCCGACCAGTGCTTCTTCAACGTCAATATCCAAACCCGCTTCTTGGCACGCTTTTAGCAAACGCGCAGCTTGAGCAGCAATCTCTGGGCCAATACCGTCGCCGGGTAATAGAAGCACCTTATGGGTCATGTTAAATCCTTAATAGAGAGTCAGCACGGCTTACCGCCGCTTAGCGCGGTGCAATGGCGTTGCACTGCGCTATGTGTGTCTTTTTAACTATTCTGAATGACGCTTATGCGGCTGTATCAGGCAGGCTGACGGAACAACCAGGGCCGAGCATCTTTGTGTTTTTGCTCAAAGGCACGGATCGCCTCTTCGTCCTGCAGCGTGATGCCGATATCGTCCAGTCCATTGAGCAGGCAGTGCTTGCGGAACGCGTCCACTTCAAACTCAAGAATTTCGCCGCTCGGCGTGATGACCCGCTGGTTCTCCAAGTCGATATCCAGCTGATAGCCCTCATTAGCATCAACGCCTGTAAACAAGCGATCCACTTCTTCTTCGCTTAACGTGATCAGCAAGATGCCGTTTTTAAACGCGTTATTGTAAAAAATATCTGCAAAGCTTGGCGCAATCACTACTTTAAAACCAAAATCTTCCAGTGCCCACGGCGCGTGTTCACGCGAGCTTCCACAACCAAAGTTGCGCCGAGCCAGCAACACCTCGGCCCCCTTAAAACGCGGCTGGTTGAGCACGAAATCAGGATTAAGCGGGCGACTGGAGCAATCCTGCCCCGGCTGTCCTTCATCTAAATAACGCAGCTCATCAAACAGGTTAACGCCAAAGCCGGTTCGTTTGATTGATTTCAAGAACTGCTTGGGAATAATTAAATCGGTATCGACATTAGCGCGATCAAGCGGGGCAACCACGCCTTCAAAACGAGTGAACTTTTTCATGGGTTAAGCCTCCTGGGCGTGGGTAGCATCGTTGGCGGATAAACTGCGTACATCAACAAAGTGGCCAGCAATCGCAGCCGCTGCCGCCATGGCAGGGCTCACCAGGTGCGTACGACCACCGTACCCTTGGCGTCCTTCGAAGTTGCGGTTGGAGGTCGATGCGCAGTGCTCGCCTGCGCCCAATTTATCAGCATTCATGGCCAGACACATGGAGCAGCCCGGCTCGCGCCACTCGAAACCAGCGTCGATGAAGATTTTATCCAGCCCTTCCTCTTCTGCCTGGCGTTTCACAAGGCCAGAACCCGGCACCACCATGGCAAGCTTAATGGAACCTGCCACTTTATTGCCTTGAGCCACTTTGGCAGCCTCACGCAAATCCTCGATACGCGAGTTAGTACACGAACCAATAAACACTTTATCGAGCTTGATATCGGTAATTTTTTGGTTAGCGTGCAAGCCCATATATTCAAGCGCGCGAGCATGGCTGCGCTGAACGGTTTCATCCTGCGAGGCTTGCGGGTCTGGCACGTGCCCGGAAATACCTGTCACCATCTCGGGGCTGGTTCCCCAACTGACCTGCGGCTCGATCTCTTCGGCCTTCAGAGTCACTACTTTGTCGAACGCGGCATCGTCATCTGATACCAGTTGACGCCAGTCAGCTACTGCGGCTTCCCACTGCTCGGCGGTCGGCGCAAAGGGGCGCTTGGCCAGGTAATCAATCGTCGTGTCGTCCACCGCAATCAACCCGACCCGGGCACCCGCTTCAATCGCCATGTTGCACACGGTCATACGGCCTTCCATGGAGAGCGATCCGATAGCGC
The DNA here is from genome assembly GCF_052379785.1 of Halomonas sp. 72. Classification (NCBI taxonomy): domain Bacteria; kingdom Pseudomonadati; phylum Pseudomonadota; class Gammaproteobacteria; order Oceanospirillales; family Halomonadaceae; genus Halomonas; species Halomonas sp. 72. The sequence goes on from NZ_JBQSYY010000014.1 coordinate 89,057, forward strand.
TGCCCGCAAATTCGATAGCGTAGCCCGTACCACCTGCTGTACCGATCTTGCCGATAATGGCCAGTACCACATCTTTGGCGGTCACGCCGAGACCAAGCTCCCCCTCAACGCGCACCTGCATGTTCTTCATTTTTTGTGCCAACAGGCATTGCGTCGCCAATACGTGCTCAACTTCAGACGTGCCGATACCGTGCGCCAGCGCGCCAAAAGCACCGTGAGTGGCCGTATGGGAGTCACCGCAAACGACGGTCATGCCGGGCAACGTGGCGCCCTGCTCTGGCCCAACCACGTGCACGATTCCCTGGCGGGGGTCGTTAATTTTAAACTCTTCAATTCCGTACTCAACGCAGTTATCGTCAAGCGTCTGAACCTGAATCAACGACACCGGGTCTTTAATGCCGCTATTACCTTCGGCACGCTCTTTCGTCGTCGTTGGGACGTTGTGATCCGGCGTTGCCAGGTTTGCATCCAGGCGCCACGGCATACGTTTGGCCAAGCGCAACCCTTCAAACGCTTGCGGAGAGGTCACTTCGTGAAGCAGTTGGCGGTCAATGTAGATCAGCGCCGTGCCGTCATCACGCTGCTTCACCAAGTGCTGGTTCCAGAGTTTGTCGTAAAGGGTTTGACCTGACATGTGGCTCTCCTGGGCAAGCGCCCTGCTAGTTCGGTATCGCAGCCTCTACGTGCTGCTTAATGTGACGATGCAGCCAGTGTTACGCGTAGCGACCATAAAAGCAATTCATGTTATTTATAGGTATGATTCCATACTGGAATACACCAATACTAACCACACAATAGTGAGCACCACGTGGACACCCAGAGCCTACAAGCGTTTTTAGCCGTTGCTGAAACACAAAGCTTCTCACGCGCCGCCGAGCAGCTTTACCTCACTCAGCCAGCGGTTAGCAAACGCATTGCCACGCTGGAGTCGCTGGTGGGCACGCGGCTGTTTGACCGTATTGGCAGGCGTATTTCACTTACCGAGGCAGGCCATTTATTACTGCCACAAGCCAAGCGAATTCTGTTAGCGGTAGAAGATAGCCGCCGAGCACTCGCGAATCTTTCTGGCCAGGTGGGTGGCCAATTAACGCTGGCTACCAGCCATCACATTGGCTTACACCGCCTGCCACCTGTGTTAAAAAACTACACCCAGCGCCATCCAGAAGTAGAATTGGATCTGCATTTTCTGGATTCAGAGTTTGCCTACCAGGGCGTGCAGGATGGCACCCTGGAAATGGCCGTGGTGACGCTCGCTCCCCACCCTGTTGAGCAATTAAACGTGGTGAACCTTTGGCATGACCGGCTATGTTTTGTTTGCGCGCCCGACCACCCGCTAGCTCAAGCCGCTATCCTTAGCCTTGAAGCACTTTGTCACTATAAATGTGTTCTACCTAGCGCCAAAACATTTACCCGTACATTGATTGAGCAACGTTTTGCCAAGGCGGGCCTGTCTCTACAGGTCAGTATGGCTACCAACTATTTGGAAACATTAAAGATGATGTGTAGTGTTGGGCTTGGATGGAGCCTGCTGCCTGAGGGGATGATTAATAGTGAGCTGGTCGAGCTGAAAATAGATACACCGCCTATCTA
>NZ_JBQSYY010000015.1:0-90429 GCF_052379785.1 Halomonas sp. 72
GTGCCCCAGACCCACCTGCAAGGAGCAACCCGGTTTGGCAGTGGTGAACTACCACGTTAGAGAGCCTCAATAGGTGTTTGCTGTAAGCCACCAACAGCCAACGATGACAGATGAAGTAGGATCACTGGCTCAGGGACTTGAGATTGACCGCTTACGCGGCCAATAAAAAATGCTGCGGCCTATTGACAGGCAGAAGGCTCATAGGTGTTAACTTTTTATAGCGCCATATGCAACAGCGGATAAGGCTTACCCTGACCATCGACTGGGGACCGACCTGTCACTTTAAAGCCAATATGCTGATAAAAACCTACCGCCTGTTCATTCTGCTCGTTTACATCGACCCTTGATGCTCCCTGCTCTTTGATAGCATGGGCCGCTAACATGGCACCAATACCTTTTCCGCGTGCATCAGGTGAGATGAACAACATCTCAATATTACCGTCATGTACTCCACAGAATCCCTGTATTTCACCGTTACCGTTTTTAGCGCACCTTAAATCAACTGCGTCAAAATACTGCTCCAGAATTAACGGCTTTAACTCCTGTAGATCATCTTCAGCCAGAAAATTATGCGTTGCCCTGACCGACGCTTCCCAGACGTCTATCAGCTTAAGGTGGTCTGCTTTTTCTACGATCTCAATATTCATCACTAAACTCGGTTGAAAATTTAACGCTGAACGAAGCGGCGCGTCTCACGCTTCCGCCTTCCGTGACTGGTTATATGGACAATGGCTACGCGTAGATAGCAATTGGTAGAACCTGAATCGCTGGACCTTCGATTTCCATTGTGAGTTCAGGAATGTCAAATCCCTGAGTCGTACCCAACGCCGCAAACTGTTGAAAAACCTGTTCTAATAGATGGCTGGGCATTCGACTCAACGCTGTCTTTCTGATCAGGTTGATCGATTCTGATGCGTCGCTAATACTTCTCACAACCTTGCCAACGACTTTAAATTCCCCATCAACCAGATCCGACATAACTGGATCATTCAAGTAAAGCGATTCCACCGTAATTACTGCTTTGTGACCAGACGGGAGATTACTTGCAGTTAAGTCCACTGTATTACCTGATTTCAACGCTTTAGAAAAATCTTCCATCTGCTTTTTGATTTGGGAATTTTCATCAGATTTTCCCTTTCCTGCTTTTCCACCTTTGCTATTATTTTGGGGCTTGTCTTCAAAAAGGACTGCAATCGACATCATCTCAGTCACCGTGTCCATGATCTCGATGATGGGGTTTCGCTTGAGTTTCACCGTGAACTCCACGATTTCCCCAGCGTTGATTTGGCTCCCCTCACCGATTTGCTTAAGCAGCTGCTTTTCAGACAGAGTGTTTCTCAACTGATAAAAGAGGGAGGCTGGAGTATGAACGCGCTCCTCTTGAATAGAATTATTGGTAGATGATTTATCCGATGCCTCTATTTCAGCTTTTAAACCAATTCTAAAAAGGGATGATAATGCTTCACTCAAACCCAGCGATGCAGATGCACTACCCACCGATCCTGACTCGCCTCCTTCTTGTTTCGTAACCGCAGTTACTGTAGAGATTCCCCCTTGGAGCATCGCAAGCAGATCAAAAACCATCCTTTGATTGAGATAAACAGGGACTATCAGATTATTCATATTTCGATTTCCATATAACGTCGCATTCAGCGGCTTGTCCGCTGCAATGCCTTGTTAGGCGATGTTTGGCGATATACCAAAATTGGATGGACCAGAACTCTCGGATACCGACAGGTTCTTACCATAGCCTCAATTCCATCAAATCCTCGGAACATACCTCGAAATGCACGTTCAACACTTTCGTAGTCTTTAAGGTCTTCTTTTTCGAATTCCTGCAGTGGCAAAAAGGTTTCTCCTTCATCCGAAGGAACAGAGGTTATGACACCGAGCATTGTAAACTCTTCGGTAGGGAATGAACCGTAAGTGAAGTGAAAAGCTGTGGGATCTGAAACTGTAAAATTTGAAGCCTCTAGGTGCCCAAAAATATGTTCATCATCTTCATCTTTGAATGGATAAACACGAATGTTTGTTATGTTGGGAAGAAACGCATCAATCCATGTTTTCATGCCATCCAAGATCCATTGTGGAACCACATCAACTGCTGTTGATGAAGCTAGTAATGAATCTAGTCCAGCTCTTAGCTCCTTTGCCTTCTTCTTAGCTTTAGCCTGTGAATTTCTATCTCCGATCGTACTCTCCAGCTCTTGGATTTGCCGTTCACTTTCTTGGTACTCTGGGGAACCCTTCAATTTGTCAGCATGACTTCTGTTTATCAGTTTTACTATGTCTGGAAAATCTTGGCCGATTTTCTTCATCCTTTCATAGTCTTCTATGACTACTCGGCCTGAGCATTTAATACAAAGGGCATTTTTAAGTGTAGCCCGAAGATCCGAGTCTTTTAATGTTTTCCCTTCTTCAAAGTTAGCTAAGTCCAAAAGGTAGCCCGAAGAAGACAGCTCTGACTCTAATTCTTGCAACAAAGCATGATAAGGCTTGATTGTTGTTTTATCTTGCTCTCTATCTTGTGTCGTCCCACCAGCATCATGTTTGAAAACTTTGAAATCGTAGTTTCTTTTATTGTCTGAAGTAGACCCTTTTTCGGATTGGGTTTCCCTTAACTCAACAACACCACCTGTGAGCTGACTATACAACGAGATGACTTTATCCAAGTCTACATACAGATAATCAAATAGATTCAAAGTTTATTCCTTCTGCTATGTTCGCCTAACAGTGATTATATAGCCAGCTGCATAACCTCAATGAACGCGTCAGCGCGTTCATTGAGGTTATCTAGCCGCCTAAACCAAATCTACCTCATTGATTCTATTGCAAGCAAAGCAAATTTTGGCTGCCTATCCAAAATTCGCATGCTGGCACGATTTGCCATTCTCAATAACGCTGTATATAAATACACACCAAGATAAATACAAAGGGATACCCCCATGAAGCTAATGGATAGGGTCCGGGCTACCTTGCGGGTAAAACGCTATGGCTTTCGCACTGAGAAGACGTATTGCTACTGGATTCGCTTCTTCATTCGCTTTCAGGGAACAGATGACGGGCGCTGAAGTGAGGTAATGCTTGGGGTATTAAGCGATTAAGGCACGTGGCAACCCCCACATTAAATAAGGCAATTCAATCAAACCATTGGCTTTCTCAAGATAAGATCAAATCGATGCCAGTGATGCGTTACCAGCCCGCCCTCTCCTTCACTTTCGCGAAAAAGCTCAATCTCTAAACCGCCGCAAAGGTCTCCTACAGCTTCCTTCGAGTGAAAACTCATTGTTGGATGCCTGGCCCAATCGTGCCGATTACCGAAAAGGTGCCCGACAAATAGGCCTCCCGGCTCAAGCGCTGAAAGGATCATGTTCCACAGTATGGGAAAGTGCGTTGGCTCACAGAACGGTAGGCTTAACCCCGCGTGGATCAGGGAAGACGATGGCAGGCCTTTCAATTCCTCGAAGCGCGAAATCATCACCGTCAGATCAGCGCTGGGCAATTCAGCTTTTAGTGTTTCGATTCGCGCAATGGCATTGGGCGCTTTGTCGATCGCCAAGACCTTCCACCCCGACGTCAGCAGTAGTGCGGTTTCGATGCCGCCCCCACATCCTAAATCGATAGCATGGCCGTTGCCTTTGGGTAAGCACTCATCCCCCAGAGCGCGCCGTAACAGCGGCGAGGCGGCTCGCGTTTGATTGGCGCGATAGAAGGCTTCCCAACCCGTTTTGTTATCGGTGGTCAATGTCAGTACTTCCTGATCGCATCATGCTGTGATGACGAGTGTTGATAGCCATAATCAATTCAAATTAACACGTAGCACCGCCGTTCGCCCCCTTGCATCTCCTTCCACCGCCACCTAGACTCGCTGGAGTTGAATGCTTGACGGGGTGCCGGTGATATCCGGCTGAGATGGCGCAGGGCGTAGCAATTTTGCTGCCAAGTGCTGGTCCCGCTGAACCTGATCCGGCTAATGCGCTGCTTTTGATGTAGCGCGGGTACCGGCGTAGGGATCAAGCGATGGCGCTGGCTAGCTCTCTCCCATGATCGCTCGCCCCCTTCCGTGCCATTTCCTCGATCTTTTCGCCTGCCCTTCGGATCACCACCACCGGAGGATGTATGGGCTACCGCTTTACTGATTTAACCACTGCTTGCCATGACGATTGGCGCTCCTACATTGAGCACGACTTTGTGCGCCAGCTGGGCAACGCCACGTTGCCTGAAGCGTCATTTCGCCACTACCTGAAGCAGGATTATCTGTTTCTGATTCACTTCGCTCGCGCCTATGCGTTGGCCGCCTACAAAAGCCCTACGCTTGCCGATTTGCGCCATGCCCATGAAGGTTTAAAAACCATTGTGGATGTGGAACTGGGCTTGCACGTGGGCTTTTGTCGCGAGTGGGGTATTTCCGAGGAGGCGCTTGCCGAGCTACAAGAAGCTCGGGCGACCATGGCCTACACCCGCTACGTGTTGGATACCGGCAACCGTGGCGACCTGCTGGATTTACACGTAGCACTTGCCCCTTGTCTGGTGGGCTATGGCGAGATTGCCAACTGGTTGAACGCGCAATCCTCCACAGTGCGTGGCGGCGATAACCCATTCGACGCCTGGATTGCGATGTACGAAAGCGAGGAGTTTCAGGCGGCCATGCAAGCCGAGCTTGAATGGCTTGACGCACGCCTCGCCGACGTCACCCCTGCCCGCTTTAATGAGCTCAGCAAAATTTTCCGCGATGCCACGCGTTTGGAAATCGACTTCTGGCAGATGGGCCTGGACCTTTCCCATTAATTCCAATAACAAGGATATAACCGTGAACAAAACCGTTACCCAGAAGACAACCCGCTTTCTAGCCGAAACCGCCCAAGTGGATGCCGCCGCGATTTCCCCGCTACCCGGTTCACGCAAGGTGTATCTTGAAGGCTCGCGCCCGGATATCCGCGTGCCGTTTCGGGAAATCAGCCTCTCGCCGACCAAAACGACCAGCGTGGATGAACAGAATCCGCCGCTGCTGGTGTACGACACCTCTGGCCCCTACACCGACCCCAACGCTCAGATTGATCTACGCCGTGGGCTTCCCGCGCTTCGCCGGGCGTGGATTGAGGAGCGCGACGACACCGAGTTTTTAGAAGGCCATACGTCTGAGTACGGCAAACGCCGCGCCAACGACCCCATGCTGGCCCAGCTGCGCTTTGATTTGAAACGCACGCCGCGCCGGGCAAAAGAAGGCAAGAACGTTACCCAGCTGCACTACGCCCGCCAAGGGATTATCACGCCGGAAATGGAATTTATCGCCCTGCGCGAGAACCAGCGCCGCCAAGCGCTGGGCGATGCCGAGGTGGAGCGAATCCTGGGCCACCAGCATCGCGGCCAGAGCTTCGGCGCCAGCATCCCAGAAGAGATTACGCCGGAGTTTGTGCGCGAGGAAGTCGCTCGCGGGCGGGCGATTATTCCTAATAACATCAATCATCCGGAAAGTGAGCCGATGATTATCGGGCGTAACTTTCTGGTCAAAATTAACGGCAACCTGGGTAACTCGGCCGTCACCTCGTCGATTGAAGAAGAAGTCGACAAAATGACCTGGGGGATTCGCTGGGGCGCGGATACCATAATGGATCTCTCCACCGGGCAGAATATCCACGAAACCCGCGAATGGATTTTGCGTAACTCGCCAGTGCCTATCGGTACGGTGCCCATTTATCAAGCGCTGGAGAAGGTCAACGGCGTGGCCGAAAACCTGACCTGGGAGGTGTTTCGCGATACGTTGATCGAGCAGGCCGAACAGGGTGTGGATTACTTCACTATTCACGCAGGCGTTTTGCTGCGCTATGTGCCGCTGACCGCCAACCGGGTGACGGGCATCGTCTCACGCGGCGGTTCGATTATGGCCAAATGGTGTTTGTATCATCACCAAGAGAGCTTTCTTTACACCCACTTCGAGGAGATCTGCGAGATCTGCAAGCAGTACGATGTGGCGTTCTCGCTGGGTGACGGCCTGCGCCCAGGCTCTATCGCCGATGCCAATGACGAAGCGCAGATGGCCGAGCTTAAAACCCTGGGTGAGCTGACCCACATTGCCTGGAAGCACGACGTGCAGGTAATGATTGAAGGGCCCGGCCACGTGCCCATGCACCTTGTGAAGGAGAACATGGACAAGCAGCTGGAGTACTGCGACGAGGCGCCCTTCTACACACTCGGCCCGTTGGTCACGGATATCGCGCCAGGCTACGACCATATTACTTCTGGCATCGGGGCTGCCATGATCGGCTGGTTTGGTTGTGCCATGCTGTGCTATGTCACGCCGAAAGAGCACCTAGGTCTGCCCAATAAAGATGACGTCAAGACCGGCATTATTACCTACAAAATTGCCGCCCACGCGGCGGACCTTGCCAAGGGCCACCCGGCAGCACAGCGGCGTGATAATGCGCTTTCCAAGGCGCGGTTTGAATTCCGCTGGGAAGACCAGTTCAACCTGGGGCTAGACCCAGACACCGCGCGGGAATTCCATGACGAAACCCTGCCCAAGGATTCCGCGAAGGTAGCGCATTTTTGCTCCATGTGCGGGCCCAAGTTCTGCTCGATGAAGATTAGCCAGGAAGTACGCGACACCTACCGCGACCGCACGCCAGAAAGCACTAACGACGCGGAGTCGGTTAAGCGCGGCATGGAAGAGCAGGCGGAGAAGTTTCGAAAAACGGGAAGCCAGCTGTATCAGGAAGTGTAAAGCGGTTTAAAAACTCAAGGGTTAAACGCAAACAGGGGCCTGAAAGCCCCTGTTGTCGACGTGTTACGCTAACTTTCGGGTAGTCGCGTTGGCTCCCAAAGATTAAGCAGATAATGCAGACAAGCCATGACGAGTAGCGTTACTACCAGCGCCACGCTCATGGATGAAAAACGGTACAGGGCGCTATAGACAAGGTCCTGGCTGGGCCCTAATGATTGCCCAAACAGAATGCCCAAAGTGGTCATCCCGCCAAACCCGATGCCGGAACCGCCACCTTCAAGTATGTGTTCGCGCCCAAACAGCAATAGCCCCAACCAATAAAGCACAATCGCTAGCAGGAAGTGATTGCTTTGTGTGTAAAGCAGAAGCTGCATTATCAGCGCCAGATTACATCCCAATAGCGTGCCGATGGCGCGTTTGCGAGCGGATACGCGTGCACCGGCATAGCCCATCGCGAACAGTACCAGAATGGTCGCCATTTGTGCCGAGAGCGACCCCTGCAGGTCAAGCACCTGAAAAACGACAAAGGAAAGTGTCGCGGTAATGCCGCCCATCAGCGTTTCATGGCGCATCTGCGCTTTAGTCTTGGTGCTTTTGGGCGGCGGTTGGCGGGGCTCAACGTCGGGGAAAAGCGTGTACATCAGCATGGCGATGAACACAGCGAGCACACTGGCCACAAAATTGGAGGCCAACAAATCAGCTAGATCGACGCTGGGGTAGCTCGCAAAATGCAGCAGAATGCTTAAGGTTAATACGCCATTGGCCCCAAACAGAAACAGCGGGCCTTTTGCCATCAGGCTAAACCGAAACAGGAACATACCCAACACGACCAGCGTCATCACCACCGGCATATGTTTGAGCAGGCCGACCACCAAGCTGACTTCCAGCGCATTCACCGATACGTTACCTAAAAACTGGCGAATAATGCTGATATTCAGAATGGGCACCATACCCAGCAAAAACATCGGAAAAACGGTAAAGAAAACGCCGTAGTTCCAACCCATTAACTGACTGATGATAAACCCGAGTGTGCCACCACCGGCCACCCGCAAACACTGGCGCAGGGCATTCTCACTCAGGCGATGGTAAGCAGGCGCTTCAGGGCCAGCACCGCTACGGCGAGGCGTGCGTTTAAAAAAGCCGTGCAGCGCGCGATTGATTGACCACGCGCTGGCATCAGCCTGTTTTGTATCAGCGGGCCCTGCATTAGTAGACCCCGCACTAATAGACATAATGTAGCCAGCTGATCAGATGCGTTTGTAGCCATGCAAAGGGATGCGCCAGCGCATGTTCCCCCGGTAGCAGTTGCACCGTTGCCCGGGCGCCGCTTGGCAGCAGCGCAGCAATGGGTTCGTTGAGGACAATATGAATACGCAAGCGCTGCGCATCGCGCACCCAGCGGTCAGAGGTAGGAATATCCGCCAGTTGCCCATCAGCGGTCAGTTGCCCTTCCCGCACGCCAGCATCAAAAGCACTGACCTGCCCTTCAAAGATATGCCCTGGCATGGCATCGAAGATCACCGCAGCCGAGTCGCTGGGCAGTACGTGGCGTAGGCTTTTTTCACGGAAGTCGGCAACGATATCCATCTTCTGAGTCACCAGTGCGATCACTGGCTGCCCCGCCTGAACATAGTCGCCCACCTGAAGCTGCAAGTTCGTCACCTGGCCTGACTCTGCCGCCCGCACTTCGGTACGTTCGACGTCCAACTGCGCTTTCTTAAGTGCGTTGTCGGCTTGGCGCAAGCGCAGGTTGGTATTTCCGTTCTCGCCTAGCTGCACTTCCAGGCTCTGTATGTTCGCCTCGGCGGAAGCCACTTCTGCCAGGGCGGTATGCTCAGCCGCTACCTGCTGCTCGTACTGCTGGCGTGAAATATTCTGCCGCCCCACCAGGGCTTCGCCACGGCGCCGCTCGCTGCTGCGCTCCTCAGCCGTTGCCTGGGCAGAGGCCAGCACCGCCCGTGCGGCGGCAAGCTCCGCTTCAAGGCGCGTGTTTTCGCGCTCAGCCTGCTCACGGTTTAGCCGCGCTTGATCAAGGGCAAGCTGAAAGGGCTCGGGGTCCAGACGAAACAGCACATCGCCTTTGGCAACCTGCTGATGGTCACGCACGGTCACTTCTTTCACTGGCGCGCTGAGCTCTGGTGCCACACGGGCAACCGGGCGCATTACCCTGGCCTCGGGCGTCATGGGCATGAAGCTGTCAGCTATCAAGAAATAGATAAACAGCAGTGCAAAGGCAGCCAGCGCCACCTTCACCCAGCGGGCGAATTTTTGATCAGGGGACATGGAGTTTTACTCTTTGTTTTGCGCGCCTTCTACGTACGCGCAGAGCGCTTGTGGCCAGCAGATGCTTAATGGAATAGCGCATTTTAGCAAATGATTAGCAAGCTAACAATGAGCCACCCTTCTGCTTTATTAGCGTTATTTAGTAGTGCCCTTGGCTACCCAGAAAAAATTCATAAAAAACCCCAGAGCCAAAAGGCCCTGGGGTTGGATAAACCACTAACGCGTTTTAAGCGTTAATCATTAAAAACGGTATTTTAAGCCCACGCTTGCCGCATCGAAATCGTAGGCAGACTTGTCCAGATAACGCATGTAATCAGCGCTGATGGCCAGATTGTTGGCGACATCAATTTCACCGCCCGCGCCATAGGAGAAACCGCTTTCACTGTCGTGGTCGAAATCCACTTCAGTGACACCGATCAGACCATACAGACGTGCATTGGGGGTAATAGGCGCGATGCCTTTTGCGTAAGCACCTACCAGGTAATCCAGCTTGGTATCACCATCGGAGCCACCGGTACCCAGATGCCCTTCGAGCGCGAAGTAATCATTGAACTGCGCACCACCGCGCAAACGCAGGCCTACGTCGTTACGTGAGGAACCGCGGTCAGGGTCAAGGTTCCAAAACATGGCGTCGCCCGCCACGTAACCTTCAGGGTAACCAAATGATTGCTGTGCCTGGGCTGATGCAGCGAATGCACCCGCGCCGACCAAGAGTGCCGCAGAAGTGAGTGATAATACGGTCATCTTCATCGTCTTGTACCTCCGTTAAAAAACAGTGTTTCCTTACACAGATTCATTGTGGTACATGTCCGAAAAGAACGCAACGTTTACCGCCCTTTGGATAGGCTAAGTGCGACAATACCACCCACCACAACAGCCCCGCCCAATAACTGGCCTGGGCTTAGCGTTTGCCCTAATACGAAATAGCCGATCACCAAAGAGGCGACAGGTTCGATATTCATGACCGGGGCGTTGCGCGCCATATCCAGGCGCGGCACAAAAATAAACAGTGTCGAGAACGCGGTGGCGTAGAGCAGCGCCAAAAGCCCCAAACCCACCCAGCCTTGGCTATTGCCAGGTAGGCTCATGCCGCCTGGCACGACACCTAAAACCCCGCCAATTACCATGGCGAAAAACACGGTTTGCATGGTTAAAAGACTGCGCAGCGTGCTGCCTACCTGGGATAAACGGTGCTCGGTAACCCATAGCGCGCAGGCGAAAACGAACGCGGCCAGCAACCCAAATCCAATACCGGCGACCCATTCCGGCCCCATACTGTCAGCACTGGAAAGCCACGCAGGAATATCCAGCACGACCAACAGCCCGATTAAAATGGTCCCCATAATAAGGCAGCTGCGAAGCGTTGGACGCGGCCCGCCCAGCGCCCAACTCAATAGTGCTAACTGAATGGGGAAGGTATTGACCAACAGTAGCGCAATAACGACAGGAAGCCGCGCAACCGCTGAATAAAGGCTGACACTTTGAATGGTGATAAGAAGACCTACCACCAGTTGCCAGGGCCAAGTGCCCGAAGGCAGCCATAAGCGTTTCTTCTGAACGATCACAAGGGCGAGCAGGATCAAACAGGCTACCCCGGAACGCGTTAATACGGCCAGCAGTAACCCTGTACCGTTATCAAAGGCAAGCCTAGCCGATACATGGTTGGCAGCGAACATGGTGCCAACGGTCATTAGCAGCAAAATGGCCAAGTGGCGCGGCAGGTGGTTGGGTAACGAGGACGTAGTCATAGGCTCCAGGCAGCAAAAGAACGTTAACCGCCAAGCATGCCCGGATTTGAGTCGAATGGCTAAACAAATATCCGCCTACGTTAATGCCCCTTGCCGCCTGCCACACTAAAGTACAAACTAAACCTTTACTCTTTTGGTAGATTCTTTATGAATGCACCGGTGCTGGTTATTAATTGTGGTTCATCCTCTATTAAATACGCACTGATCGATCCGGCCCCTGATGCCCCGCGCTTAGCAGGCTTGGCAGAGCGCTTAGGCAGCGCCGATGCCCGTTTAAAAGGAATAAATAGCGCGGGGGGAAGCTTTAGCCATGCACTCCCCAATGCTGACCATACTCAAGCGCTCAACGCCATTTTAAACAGCCTGGAAGGACGCATTCCTGGCGCTATTGGGCATCGCATTGTTCATGGCGGAGAGAAGTTTACTCAGGCCGCCTTGATTGATAGTGATGTTATCAGTGCGATTAAGGCCACCGCCGCGCTGGCGCCCCTGCATAACCCTGCCAACCTGGCAGGCATCAGCGCTACTCAAAAGATATTTCCAGCACTACCTCAGGTTGCGGTATTCGATACCGCGTTTCACCAAACCCTCCCCGTAAAAGCTTACCGCTATGCCCTGCCAGAGAGCCTCTACGCTGAACACGGCATTCGTCGCTACGGGTTTCATGGCACTAGCCACGCCTTTGTTAGCCAGCGTGCAGCCGAGCTTAGCCCTCGCGGTGCGGGCGGTTGGTTAACAGCCCACTTGGGCAACGGCTGTTCCACCGCAGCGGTGTGGAATAATCAAAGCCTGGACACCAGCATGGGCCTTACCCCGCTGGAAGGCCTGGTGATGGGCACGCGCAGCGGCGACGTCGACCCAGGCTTGCACGCCCATTTACACCGCCAGCTGGGCTGGTCGATGGACAAGATTGATGATGTGCTGAATAAGCAAAGCGGGCTATTGGGGCTTTCTGGCTTAACCAACGACATGCGCGAAGTCGAGGAAGCAGCCGAGCAGGGTCATGCAAGAGCCATGCTGACGCTAGACGTGTTTTGCTACCGCATTGCCAAGTCGCTTGCTGCTCTATCTTGCGCACTGCCGACGCTTGATGGCGTCATTTTTACCGGCGGCATCGGTGAGAACTCTCCTCTTGTACGCCGCCGCGTTATCAGCCTGCTGCCTCACTTTGGCTTTGCCCTTGATGAGGCGAGCAATGACGTGATGATTCGCGGCAAAGAGGGCAAGCTGGACAGGGCAAATCATCAAGGTCCCGAAGCCTGGGTTATTCCTACCGACGAAGAAGGCCGTATCGCAATGGAAACACGTCAATGCCTGGAGGCCCACGCATGAGTTCGCCCCCTTCTCAACCCCAAGCCATTCTTCTAGTGCCCACAAGCATGGGGGCCGGGTTAACCTCGGCCTGCTTAGGCTTGATTCAGGCGCTCGACACCATTGGCCTTAAAGCCGGTTTTTTGAAGCCGTTTATGCAAAAAGAGCTGAACGGCCCAGGCCTTGATCGCTCAACGGCACTGGTGTCTCGCACGCTCAACCTGCGCCCGCCTTCGCCGATCTCACAAACCCGGCTGGAGCGCCTGCTGCGCGATGACCAAACCGATGAGCTATTGGAAAATGTGGTCGAGTTATATGAACAGGTAACGCAACAGGCTGAGCGGGACGGTAACGCGCTGGATTTAGTCGTAGTGGAAGGCGTAGTGCCTACCCAGTACACCACGTACGCGACGCAAACCAATGCTCAACTGGCGCATGCACTTAATGCCCGCATCATCCTGGTGGGCACCGGGGATTTAAACGAGCCACAGGCACTTGCTGAAGAGCTTGATATGCACGCCAGAAGCTTTGGCGGGGTTAGCTCGACCCGCACGTTGGGCGGCATCCTGATGCGCATGAAAAACCTGCCTTACGGCCAGGAAGATGACCTTTCGGCAGCGCCGGGCACCATTAAGCCGCAGCTTGAAGAGTCGGTACTTAACGAGCTTCGCGGCTATTCACCGTCACTGGCCACCGACAGTTTTCACCTAATCGGTATCGTGCCTTACAGCAAAACACTCAATGCCCCCCGCACGCTGGACGTGGCACGGGCACTGAGTGCCAAGGTGCTAAACGAAGGCGATGCGGCAAGCCGCCGGGTAATGTCGACAAGCCTGTGCGCGCGTAGTGCTGCGAATGCCCTGCATATTTTCACACCCGGTAGCCTGGTGGTGGCGTCTGGTGACCGTGACGACGTCGTGCTGGCATCCGCCCTCGCTACCATGAACGGCACTCAGTTGGCGGGCATATTGCTGACCAATGGTTTTTTGCCTAACGACAATATGATTGAGATGTGTCGCCCGGCGCTTAGAACCGGCCTGCCCGTGCTGGCGGTTGAAACCGACAGTCTGACCACCGCTCAAAACTTGAGCCAGCTTAGCAGCGAAATCCCCGTTGATGATTTCGAGCGTGCCGAGCAGGTGGCGCGATTTGTCGCTGCCCATATCGACCTTGAATGGCTAAAAGACAAGTTAAGCCACGGCTATGCACGGCGCTTATCACCTTCAGCGTTTCGCTATCAGTTGGTCAAACAGGCGCAGCACGCAAAAAAACGGATCGTACTGCCGGAAGGCGACGAACCCCGCACAGTGGAGGCAGCGATTATTTGTCAGCGGCGCGGCATTGCCAACTGCGTGCTGTTAGGCAGTCGTGAAAACATCGAGGAAGTGGCGCGTAACCGCGGTTTAGCACTGCCCGGCGAGTTGACGATTATCGACCCCGAAAGCACGCGTGCTCACTATATCGCGCCCATGGTAGAACGTCGGCGTGGTAAGCTTAACGAACTCACCGCTGAGGCCCAGCTACAGGATAACGTAGTGCTTGGCACCATGATGCTCCAGTTGGATGAAGTCGATGGCCTTGTCTCGGGTGCTATCCACACCACCGCTAACACCGTGCGCCCGGCGTTTCAGCTGATAAAGACCGCGCCAGAATATAGCCAGGTATCGTCGATCTTCTTTATGCTGCTGCCCGAGCAGGTAGTGGTGTATGGCGATTGTGCGGTGAACCCGGACCCGGATGCCGAAACACTGGCTGAAATAGCCCTGCAAAGCGCTCGCTCCGCAGAAGCGTTTGGCATTGAGCCGCGCGTGGCGATGATCAGTTACTCAACGGGAGATTCAGGCACCGGCGCGGATGTCGATAAAGTGCGTGAAGCTACGCGCATCGCCAAAGAGCGTGCCCCGCACTTATTGATCGATGGCCCGCTTCAGTACGATGCAGCCGCCATTGAGAGCGTGGGCAAACAGAAAGCGCCAGATTCGCCCGTAGCGGGCCGCGCCACCGTCTTTGTATTCCCGGACCTGAACACCGGCAACACGACCTACAAAGCGGTGCAGCGTAGTGCCCGCGTAGTGAGCGTTGGCCCCATGCTGCAAGGCTTAAACAAGCCAGTGAATGATCTTTCCCGAGGCGCACTGGTGGATGATATCGTCTATACCATCGCGCTGACCGCTATTCAGGCAAGCCAGCGAGAAGCGTAACCCCGTCATCGCACCTGATAAGCTTCGCCGGTGCGACCAATGGTAAGTAAGCGTTAAGACAAGAAAAAGCCCCGGCCAGTTTAACTGCCCGGGGCTTTTCTCATTCAACCACTTAGCGGTGTGGGTCAATCACGCCCACATTATTGGCACCATGGATTCCAACACAATCACCAGGCTCATTGCGGTGATGGTCAAAATCGATACGCCAAATACGCGTTTGGCCCAGCGTACATCATCATCCAGCCGGTAGCCGCAAATCGCCAGGTAGAGCCAGTAGCCCCCCATGGTCAGTGCGACACACAGGTAGCCAGTACCTGCCTGACTTGCCAGTACCAAAGCCAATGAGGCGGGAATAAACGCCACAATGTAGCCAAGGATGTGATGCTTTGCGCGCTTGATCCCGTGAACAACAGGCAGAACGGGAATCGAAGCGCGTTGGTAATCGGCATAGCGGAAAATCGCAATGGCATAGGAGTGAGGCATCTGCCAGAGGCAGAAGATTAACAGCAGAACCATCGCTCCACTGTCAAAGGTACCCGTCACTGCGCAGTACCCGATCACGGGCGGCATAGCGCCTGACAAGCTGCCTACTACCGTGCCGTATTCGGAGTTGCGCTTCATATAGAGACTATACAGCCCCACATACACGCCCCATCCGATAACAGCCAAGGCCACCGTCAACCCATTGGTGCCCAATGCCAAGCAGACCACACCACTGATACCCAGAAACGCCGACAAGCCCAATGCTTGCGTGATAGAGACGCTTCCTCTCACCAGAGGACGATGGCGCGTGCGCGCCATCAGAGCATCAATGTCCCTATCAATCACGTTGTTACAGGCACAGCCTGAGGCGATCACTAATGCGATCCCCAACATGACCGAAGCAAACGTCACCAGATCGAATTCACCGTGCGCGGCTAGAAAGTAGCCGCCAAGGGCGGCAATGAGATTGCCGCCAATGATTCCTGGTTTAGTTAGCTCAAGCAGATCGTGCCACCGATTGGGCATTCTGGTTAGCCGATCATCATGTTGAGATGTAGATGCTGCATGATCCACAGCGAACCTCCTACCACTAGGCCGAGAATCAGCACCGTAAAGACGAAGGAAAGCATGTTCCAGCCATCTTCAGTCTTGAAGTCCAAGTGCATGAACATCACAAGCTGAACCAGCACCTGCAAAACGGCCGTCACAGTGATGATTCCCACGTTCACGGGTAAGCTGAACGAACCCAGCATAACCGCGCCAAATGGAATGACAGTCAGGACTAACGACAGCACAAGACCCGTTACATAGGACTTTACGGTGCCGTGACCGGACGGTTGGCTAGACGAACTCATACCAGCACTCCCATCAAGTAGACGAAGGAGAAGACACAGATCCAGACGATATCCAGGAAGTGCCAGAACAAGCTCAAGCACAGGATACGCGGACGCGTTTTATCATTCAGACCTTTAGTCGACAACTGAACCAGCATGACCAGAATCCAGATCATACCGAACATTACGTGCAGACCGTGGGTACCTACCAGGGTAAAGAACGCTGACAGGAAGGCGCTGCGATCCGGGCCCCATCCCTCATGGATAAAGTGATGGAACTCATAGATTTCCATGCCCAGGAACATCAGGCCCAACACGAACGTAATGCCCAGCCACAGTTTCACCTGGCCGACGCGATTAGCATTCATTGCCAGAACGCCCATGCCGAAGGTGAAACTACTGATCAGCAGTGCAAAGGTGCCGAAGAGAATCAAAGGTAGTTCAAAAATATCCGCACCGGTCGGCCCGCCTGCCGTGCCCCTCATGAGCACGGCGTAGGTGGCGAATAGTGTTCCGAAGATCACTAAGTCGCTCATTAGGTAGACCCAGAAACCAAATACCTTGGTAGGACCGGCATCGTGGTGCTCATGCTCTTCAGCATGGGCATCGTGATGTAGGGATTCAGTAGCCATTACGCCTGGGCCTCCACACGTTGTTGATGAGCACGTTCGATTCGCTCGACCTCTGCAGCAGGCACGTAGTAATCGATATCGTCGTTAGATACCCGCATCAGGAAGCTCACCAGCATGCCGATTGCACTGAACCCAGCTAGCCACCAGATGTGCCATACCATGGCGAAACCAAAGATCATCGCAAAGACACTGATGACAGGTCCAGCCACCGTGTTCCTCGGCATATGGATATCCGTGTAAGGCGCATTGTCCAACTGCTCGTTGCCACGCTGCTTTTGTGACCAGAAGCTGTCGATATCACCAACGACGGGCAGACGCGCAAAGTTGTAGAACGGGGGCGGCGATGAAGTTGACCACTCCAACGTACGGGCATCCCATGGGTCGCCAGTCACGTCCGCATACTTATCGCGGTTACGCACGCTTACGTAGAATTGGATGAGCGTACAAGCGATACCCGCAGCAATCAGCAGAGCACCAACCAAGGCAACGATAAACCAGGGCTGCCATTCAGCGTTCGGGTAAGAGTTCATGCGGCGCACAGCACCGTAGAAGCTCAGTACGTATAGCGGCATGAATGCCACGTAGAAACCTGACACCCAGAACCAGAACGAGCGCTTGCCCCACTTCTCGTCAAGCGTGAAGCCAAAGGCTTTCGGGAACCAGTAGGTCAGACCCGCCATCATGCCGAAGACCACGCCACCAACGATAACGTTATGGAAGTGGGCAATAACGAACAGACTGTTGTGCAGCACGAAGTTTGCCGCCGGCAGCGCCAGCATAACGCCTGTCATACCACCGAGAACGAAGGTGATAATAAAACCCAGCGTCCAGAGTGTCGGCGAGGTCATTTCCAAGCGTCCACGGAAGATAGTGAACAGCCAGTTAAAGACTTTCACCCCAGTCGGTACGGCGATGATCATTGTCATGATGCCGAAGAAGGCATTGACGTTGGCGCCTGCGCCCATGGTAAAGAAGTGGTGCAACCAAACGATGAATGACAGGATCGTGATCGCGATCGTTGCCCATACCATGGTGTGGTAACCGAACAGACGCTTGCGTGCAAAGGTCGCGATAACTTCTGAAAACACACCGAAGGCCGGCAGAATCAGAATGTAAACCTCAGGGTGACCCCACGCCCAGATAAGGTTGACGTACATCATCATGTTGCCGCCCATATCGTTCGTGAAGAAATTCATCCCCAGGTAACGATCCAGCGTCAGCATGGCAATAGTAGCGGTCAAAATCGGGAAAGAGGCAATGATCAGTACGTTGGCGCACAGCGACGTCCAGGTAAAGATCGGCATGCGGAACATAGTCATGCCCTTGGTACGCATTTTCAGGATAGTAACGAAGAAGTTAATACCCGTTAACGTGGTACCTATCCCGGATATCTGCAACGCCCATATCCAGTAATCGACCCCTACCCCAGGACTGTACTCTATCCCCGATAACGGCGCGTAAGCCAACCAACCAGTGGTAGCGAACTCACCCACGAACAGAGAAATGTTGACCAGCAGCGCCGAAACCGCGAACAGCCAGAAACTCAGGTTGTTCAGGAACGGGAACGCAACATCGCGCGCACCGATCTGTAACGGAACAACCAGGTTCATCAGGCCGATAACCATAGGCATGGCCACGAAGAAGATCATGATAACGCCGTGGGCGGTAAAGATCTGGTCGTAGTGGTCAGGCGGCAAAATGCCCATCGAACCACCTGCAGCGACCGCCTGCTGCACACGCATCATCAAGGCATCAGCAAAACCGCGCAGCAGCATGATAAGCGCCACGATGAAATACATGATACCGAGCTTTTTATGGTCAACGGAGGTGAACCACTCGTTCCATAGCCAGCCCCACTTACGGAAATAGGTCAGCGCGCCTAACAACGCCGCGCCGCCTAGAATCCCCACGAGACCCGCAAGAACCAGAATGGGTTCGTGAAGGGGAATTGCTTCTAGGGTTAATTTACCGAACACGGTTACTCTCCCGCCTCATTGCTCACAGGTTGGCCTTCTTCAGCCTCGCCACTCGCTTGGTTGTCGGTCGTTTGATAGGCTTCATTGCTATCGATAGCTGGTGCGCGAGGCGCATCTTGAGTGTCGGTTTCAGGATCGCTGCCAGTACGGAAGCTGGAGACCAGACGCTCATAGAACTCAGGTGTAACACTTGCGAAGTACTCAACGGGGTTGAACGAAGAGCGCTCAGCCAATTGTGAGTAGCCTTCTGGGTAGGTCAGCGTTTGTGGTGACTGCCGAACCTCTTCTACCCACGCATCAAAGTCTTCATCTGATGTCGCGTGAGCATCGAAGATCATTCCAGAGAAACCTGCACCGCTATAGTTGGTCGAACGACCGCTATAGGTACCGATCTCATTAGCTTCGAGATAAACGTCATTATCCATTCCTGCCATGGCATAAATCTGGCTGCCTAGTCGAGGAATGAAGAAAGAGTTCATCACCGAACCGGAGCTCACTCGGAAGCGGACGGGCGTATCAACCGGGAATGCCACTTCATTTACCGTTGCAATACCTTGCTCGGGATAAATGAACAGCCATTTCCAATCAAGTGCCACGACCTGGATTTCAAGCTCAGGTGTATCACTTTCAAGTGCGCGATGGGGGTCAAGGTCGTGTGAACTTTTCCAGGTAATTACGCCCAAAATAGCGACGATTACGACAGGAACTAGCCAAACAATGCCCTCGATCCAGTTAGAGTGCGCCCAGTCAGGAAGGTATTCAGCCATCGTATTGCTACGGCGATAGTACCAGCCAAACACTATCGTCATAACAATAACGGGGATGACCACGATCAGCATCAAGCCAAATGAACTCAGAATCAGTGAACGCTGGGTTTCACCAACGACACCTTTTGGGTCCATCAAGGCCGAGCTACAGCCTGCAAGCAGCAAGCACAGCGCAATGAGCACCAGAGTGCCTGACCTGCGCCAGTAGGAAGGTTGTTGCATGGTGCGATCTCGTCAGAGTTGCGTTACAAAACTAGCCGTCAAACAGCAAGCCAAACGATATGCCATATGTCAGCTAACTAACACCCCATACTCTTCCCAAAACACTCTGCCAAAGGTACTGCCTGTGCTCCGGGAAAAACATGCGCTACCGGGATTAGAAGCAGGTAGCGGATTGAACCGACATCCTAACATGAAGGAGGCCCGCTCTAACCGGCGTATCTTCCTTTGATCCAGGCAACGAATCAAAGCGACGATTTGACGCACCTAGCCGCACCCTCTTAACGCGGTTGTTCATAAGTAGATGAAACAGAAAGGTGGGTAAGCACACGCCCCGTAAAATGGGTAAATAATGCGGGCGCAGCACCCTCATTAGTCACAACAATGTCAAAATCGTTCAATGATGCGAAATAGGCGGGGCGAATCATGCCGATTTTACTCGCGTCGATTACTAATAAGCGCTGCGCAGCACAGGCAATAGCCGCCTGCTTGGGGGCTACTTCATGAAAGTGAAAACAACTAACGCCTCGCGTGCAATCAACCCCAGCAGCGGAAATAAATGCCTTATTGATACCGATACGCTCAATGGCGGCGCGCATGTCATCGCTGCCAAATGATTGTGATGACGCATAAAATAGCCCGCCCAATAGCACCAAACGCACATTGGGTAGCGTCGATACCGCCGTGGCGACATTTAACGCATAGGTCACCACCGTTAGCTCATGAAAATTCCCCAGCTGTCCCAAAAGAGGCACCAGCGTTGAGCCGCAATCAATAAACAGCGTATCGCCCTCTTCAATAAAGCTTGCGGCCCGCTTGCAGAGCAAGTGCTTTAACGGATAGTCGTTGGCTTGCTGCTCCGCCAAATCGTACGCAGGAGTGTTACTTGGGTAACTTGCCATTACCAACCTTCCGCCCAGCAGCGTTAACGCAGAAGGCTGCGTTGAAAGGTCGCGGCGTATGGTCATTTCTGAAACACCGCATAAACTAGCGGCGTCACGTAAATGCAACGTACCACCACCGGCAAGCGTTTCCTGAAGCAATGCCAACCGCTGGGCGCTACGGTCGCTCATACCAGGCGTCTCCTCATTACCGTTATTATTCACTTTATAATGTGTCGTGCATGGCGGGTGCCATGACCCTTGTTACTCAACGGCGTGCTTAGCCTATGGCCGTGACATTAAAGCCGCAAACTTAACGTCTGGAACATGCAAGCCCTCCTGCGATACCCCGATAGCAGCATCCAATAAGCATTGGTGTGAGTTTATTGCAAATGGGCGTTAAAAAAATAACATGCAATGTTATAATTATAACATTTCCGCCAGCCCACATAATTCTAACGACGGCCAAACTGTGGCAACCCCTCTTGAGGCTTACATGACTGCTCCGATCTCAATGCGTACGTTTTCATTCACCACCAGCGTTGGCGTTTTAGCCGCTGGCTTGGCACTGGCAACACCGGCAATAGCTGCCGATGCGCCGCCCCAGCCGACGACACCTCTTTGGTCCTTTGCCAATGTCTCGGTTAACTACCTCGACTGGTCTAACGGTACCGAGCGCCGCACGGCCTCCAACGCGGCAAAAAGTGACTTCACCTACGTAGAGATAGAAGGCGGCGCGGGCTTTAGCTGGGGCGAGTTCTACGGTTTCTTTGATTTCGAAAACCCGACCAACGACCAGTTCGATGAATCAAGCAGCGGTAAAGATAACTTCCGCACGGCAGGCAAGGTAACGTCACACATTTACCTGGGGGATACCCCGCTGTCGCTGTACGCCCACGTGTACGACTTCCGTGACTACGGCTATAACAGCCGCGAACAAGACCAAATCCTGGGCTTGGGCTACCGCACCACGTTCGCCAACGGTTTATGGTTTAAACCCTTTATTGGCGCAGCACGCGTTCAGAGCGAAAGCTATACTGGCATGAACGGCTACATGGCTGGCTGGGTCGCGGGCTATGACTTCGCCGCCCTTAATCAAAACTTCAGCGTCACCAACTGGCACGAGCAAACGTTTGGCCGCGACAGTGACTACCTGGAACAGAACTATGTAGGTGGCAAAGCCGGAAGCATAGGCACCAACGGTGCGCTGAGCCTGTGGTGGCACCCCAGCGATTTGATCACAACGGGCGTTCAGTATCGCTACTCGGAGAATAAGCTCGGCACGCCGAATGCTTATCAAAACGCGATGATTTACTCTATCAAGCTCAACATACTTTAAGCAGGCTCAACTTACTTTAAACGAGCCCCCTTAGCGGACTCAAAGGATTCCCATATGACCCTCCTTATGAGCTTGGTTGGCATGGTCACTCTGGTGGCTATCGCTCTGATTTTTTCTTACGACCGTAAGTCAATTCGCTTGCGCACCGTGCTGGGCGCTTTTGGCATCCAGGCAGCCATCGGGGCGTTTGTCCTCTATGTGCCGTTTGGGCAAACCATTTTGCAAACCATTTCCATGGGAGTAAGCCAGGTACTGGTTTACGCCAACGATGGTATTGGCTTTCTGTTTGGTGGCCTGGCTGATGTGGATAACGTTGGCTTTATCTTCGCGATCAAGGTCCTGCCGGTCATTATCTTCTTCTCCTCGCTGATCGCTGTGCTTTACTACATGGGCATCATGCAGTGGGTGATTCGTATTCTGGGTGGCGGGCTGCAAAAAGCGCTCGGCACGTCGCGTACGGAGTCGCTTTCTGCGACCGCCAATATCTTCGTAGGCCAAACCGAAGCGCCGCTGGTGGTACGCCCGTTTATTGCTCGCATGACGCCCTCGCAGCTGTTTGCCGTTATGTGCGGTGGCCTTGCTTCGGTAGCGGGTTCGGTACTTGCCGGTTACGCGCAGCTGGGCATTCCCATGGAGTATCTGGTCGCAGCGTCGTTTATGGCAGCTCCTGGGGGCCTGCTGTTCGCCAAGCTGATCATGCCGGAAACCCAGGACGCAACTGACAGCGACAGCATCTCTAAAGTCGAGGAAGAGCTTCAAGAGCAGGAAAACAAACCCGCCAATGTGCTGGATGCTGCTGCCTCAGGCGCTACCTCTGGCCTGATGCTTGCGGCCAATGTTGGCGCCATGCTGCTGGCCTTTATTGCCTTGATCGCACTGATCAACGGCATTTTAGGAGGCGTTGGCGGCTGGTTTGGATTTGAGTCGCTGAGCCTTGAAATGATCCTGGGCTGGCTGTTTGCTCCGCTGGCTTTCATGCTGGGTGTGCCGTGGGCTGAAGCCACCGTTGCGGGCTCCTTTATTGGCCAGAAGCTAGTGGTTAATGAGTTCGTCGCCTTTATTAACCTGGCCCCCTACATTGATGGGGAGCAGGTGGTTGCCGCGACGGGTCAATTAATGACGCCTCATACCACGGCCTTCTTGTCTTTCGCCCTGTGCGGCTTTGCCAACCTGTCCTCAATCGCTATTTTGTTGGGCGGTTTAGGCAGTATTGCACCGAGCCGTCGCGCTGAAATTGCCCGCTTTGGGGGCAAAGCCGTTCTGGCCGGTACACTGTCCAATTTAATGTCAGCCACTATTGCTGGCTTCTTCATCTCGCTGAGCAGTATTACGACATAACGCAGCGAGTACGACACCATGCAACGGGCGCTGCTGTTTGATCTCGCAGTGCCCGTTTTGTCTTTTATCAATTTTGTGAGAATCCAATGACCGCGACAGCCTCTCCCCACGCCATCCAGGCCGCCCGCCAAGCGCTGAGCTTAATGGATTTGACCAGCCTGAATGACAGCGACACCGACAGCACGATTGAAGCGCTTTGCCAGCAGCTTAAAACGCCTTACGGCAACCCGGCAGCCGTCTGCGTCTATCCGCAATTTATTGTTACCGCTCAACGTGCGCTGACTGCCCACAAACTCAACGAGCTGGTAAAAATCGCGACCGTTACCAACTTCCCGAATGGCGGCGATGACATTATGGCGGCTGCCCGTGAAACCCGTGATGCCGTTGCCTCTGGCGCCCACGAAGTCGATGTGGTGTTCCCCTACCGCACGCTGATGGCAGGTGACGAAGAAACCGGCCTTGAGCTGGTTGAAATGTGTAAAGCCGCCTGCGCAGACCAGGCCCTGTTAAAAGTCATTATCGAGTCAGGCGAACTCAAAGACCCAGCGCTTATCAAACGTGCTAGCGAGCTTGCTATTGAAGGCGGCGCCGACTTTATTAAAACCTCTACCGGCAAAGTGGCCACCAACGCCACGCTGGAAGCCGCCGAAATTATGCTGAACGCGATTAAGGCAAGCGGCAAAGACGTTGGCTTTAAAGCCGCAGGCGGCGTGCGCACCACAGAAGAAGCCGCTGAGTACCTGGCACTGGCAAGCAACATCATGGGCAGTGCATGGATTACACCAGCACATTTTCGCTTTGGTGCATCGAGTCTTTTAGCCAATTTATTAAACACACTGGGCGGCGTAGAAAGCGCAGCACCACAGGAAGGCTACTAATATGCTCCCACAGGAATTAATTCGCGAAAAACGTGATGGCAACCCGCTGGCAGCAGCGGACATCAAAACGTTTGTCCAGGGCATTGCCGATGACCGTATCAGCGATGCTCAGATTGGCGCCTTCACCATGGCGGTATTTCTTAACGGCATGAGCCGTGAGGAAGTCGTAGCCCTAACCACCGCCACGCGTGACTCCGGCCACGTCATGCAGTGGGACTCCTTAAACCTGCCAGGCCCGGTGGTCGATAAGCACTCCACCGGCGGCGTGGGTGATCTGGTGTCTCTGGTACTCGGCCCGTGGGTCGCGGCGTGTGGCGCCTTTGTACCGATGATTTCAGGCCGTGGCCTTGGCCACACCGGCGGTACGCTGGATAAGCTTGAGTCGATCCCCGGCTACGACCCCTACCCAGCTCCTGAGCGCTTCAGTGATGTGGTGAAGTCCACTGGTGTGGCGATCATCGGCCAGACCGGCAACCTGGCACCGGCGGATAAGCGCATTTACGGCGTGCGTGACGTTACCGCCACGGTTGAGTCCATTCCGCTGATTACCGCGTCCATTCTGGGTAAGAAGCTTGCTTCCGGCCTCGATGCACTGGTTATGGATGTCAAAGTCGGCAGTGGCGCGTTTATGCCCACCACCGAAAAATCCCACGAGCTTGCCAAAAGCATCGCCTCGGTCGCCACCCAGGCCGGTACGCCGACGACAGCCCTATTGACCGACATGAGCCAGCCGCTGGCACCGTGCGCGGGCAACGCGGTTGAAATCGTTGAGACACTAGAGCTGCTGCGCGGCGAGCGCCCCAACAGCCGCGTGATGCAAGTCACTCGTGAGCTGGCGGTTGAAATGCTTATGGCAGGCAAACTGGCGAAAAGCCGTGAAGACGCCCTGAGCCAGCTTGAAAAAGCCCTGACCTCAGGTGCCGCAGCCGAAGTATTCGCACGCATGGTACGTGAGCTGGGCGGCCCGGGTGACTTTATGGAGCGCTCTGACAGCTACCTTGCCAAAGCCAACGTGGTCAAACCCGTATATGCCGAGCAGTCGGGCAATGTGCTGCGCATCGATACCCGCGCAGTGGGCATGAGCGTTGTGGAACTGGGCGGTGGCCGCCTGCGTAACGACGCCAGTATCGATCATAGCGTGGGCTTTAGTGCGATTGCCGAGCTGGGCACCCAAGTGGATAGCCAGCAGCCGCTAGCCTTCGTTCACGCGCGTAGCGATGAAGCAGCTGACCGCGCCGCTGCCCAGCTGCGTGCTGCCATCACCATTGGCACGGGCGAAGCGACGATTGATTCACTGCTTCAAGAAACCTATCGCGGTGAAGCGCTTTAATGAGCACCGCCTGACGAGGAAAACGCCATGAAACGTGCAATTGTGCTGGTACTAGACTCCTTCGGCATTGGCAGCGCTGCCGATGCTGCCGCCTTTGGCGATGAAGGCTCGGACACCTTGGGCCACATCGCTGCCGCCTGCGCGCGTGGCGACGCCGATACGGCTGAGCGCTCGGGTCCTTTGAAGCTGCCCAACATGGCCAAACTTGGCCTGTTTCATGCCCACCGGGATAGCACCGGCACGGTTGCCGAAGGCGTTGCCCTCCCCGAGGTGCTTGAAGGCGCCTACGCCCACGCCCAGGAAATTTCCAGCGGCAAGGACACCCCGTCCGGCCACTGGGAAATCGCTGGCGTGCCGGTGCGTTTTGATTGGGGCTACTTCAGCGACAAGGCTGAAAGCTTTCCACAAGAGCTACTGGACAAGATTGTTCAGGCAGCCGACCTGCCCGGCGTGATCGGCAACTGCCATGCTTCAGGCACCGAGATCATCGCCCGGCTGGGTGATGAGCATGTGCAAACCGGCAAACCGATTGTGTATACCTCAGCGGATTCGGTCTTCCAGATTGCCGCCCACGAGGAGCACTTTGGCCTGGATCGCCTTTACGCGCTGTGCGAAACCGTGCGTGAGCTGCTGGAGCCTTACAATATCGGCCGGGTAATTGCCCGCCCGTTTATAGGTGAAGACAGCGCAAGCTTTGCGCGTACCGGTAACCGTCGCGATTACAGCATAGAGCCGCCTTCGCCCACGGTACTGCAAAAGCTCGCCGATGCCGGTGGTGAAATGGTATCGATTGGCAAGATTGCCGATATCTACGCCCACTGCGGCATTACCCACAAGGTCAAAGCCAGCGGCCACGATGCACTGATGGACGCGACGTTGGGTGAAGTGGCGCGCACCGCTGCTGAAACCAGCGACCGCCCGACCATGATCATGACCAACTTTGTCGATTTCGACTCGGTCTACGGTCATCGCCGTGACGTGCCGGGCTACGCGGCCGCCCTTGAGCACTTTGACGCTCGCCTGCCGGAGCTGCTGGCTGCGTTGAACAGTGACGATCTGCTGATTCTTACCGCGGATCACGGCTGCGACCCAAGCTGGGAAGGTACTGAGCACACGCGCGAATACGTTCCTGTGATGGTCAGCGGCGCTGGGTTCGTGCCTGGGCCGATGGGCGCGCGCGATACGTTTGCCGATATTGGCCAGACACTGGCGGATTACTTCGCCCTTCCCGCAATGGACGATGGCAAAAGCTTTCTATCGTATGCTGCCTGATGACGCTATTTAACAAGACATAAGGAAACCACATGGCTACTCCGCATATTAATGCTGAACAGGGTGATTTCGCGGATACGGTGTTGATGCCCGGCGACCCGCTGCGCGCCAAGTTCATTGCCGAAACTTACCTTGATGACGTGCGTCAGGTGAACGACGTGCGTGGCATGCTGGGCTATACCGGCACCTATAAAGGCCGCAAAATTTCCGTGATGGGCCACGGCATGGGTATTCCATCGGTCTCTATTTACGCCAAAGAGCTGATTACCGATTACGGCGTGACGTCGATTATTCGCGTAGGCTCCTGCGGCGCAGTACGCGACGACGTTAACGTTCGTGATGTGGTGATCGGCATGGGTGCGTGCACGGATTCCAAGGTGAACCGCATGCGCTTTAACGACCACGACTTTGCCGCGATTGCGGATTTTGAGCTGACAAGCCACGCCGTAGCCGCCGCCAAAGCGCAAAACGTGCCGGTGAAAGTGGGCAACATTTTCTCCGCCGATCTGTTTTACAACCCGCAGACCGATATGGCCGAGCTGATGAAGCGCTACGGCATTGTAGGCGTTGAGATGGAAGCGGCTGGCCTTTACGGCGTTGCCGCCGAGTTCGGTGCCCGCGCACTGACCATCTGCACCGTATCGGATCATATCTTGAAAGGTGAAGCGCTCTCCAGCGCCGATCGTCAAACGACGTTCAACGATATGATGATCATCGCGCTGGATACCGTCCTGCGTGATGACGCCGCCAACGCCTAAGTGGGTCACAATGCCCAAGTGGTTCACAATGCCTAAGTGGGTTAAACCGAGGAATCATCCATGAGCCAAGCAGACTCCGCGCTGGTCAACACACTGCTTGATGCACTGAACAATGCCTATGTCCCTTACTCCGACCACCCGGTGGCATCCATCATGGAGTGCCCGGACGGCCAGCAGTTTGTAGGCGCTAACGTCGAAGTTGCTCACTACAAGGGGCTTTGTGCAGAAGCATCGGCCATTAGTGCGATGGTAACCGCTGGCCAGCGCGAGCTTGCCAAGGTGTATGTAATGGGGCCAGGCGAGCACCTGTGCACGCCCTGCGGGGATTGCCGTCAGCGTATTCGTGAGTTCGCTACCCCCGATACGCAAATCATGGTTATCTCCCGCCAGGGTGAGGTGCTCAAAACCTACACCATGGAAACATTACTGCCGGACGCCTTTGGCCCCGAGCAATTGCCTCAACGCTAGGCCGCATTCATTACTGCGGTTAGCCGCATCAGGCTGGTTGTCACTCTGCCGCCGTCTTCATGACGGCGGTTTTTTATTGCCTTACGAACCACACTGCCAGCACTGGCCTCGCCTAACAATTCCTCGTACTCTATTTCCTCGGGCTCTAATTCCTCAAACCCTGTAAGGCAATTTATCTCGCGTGAACTGTACGCTTACTCATTAAGGAGAACGCCATGGCGGCCCTACTGCCCAACGTTGATCCCACCGGACTGCTTGAATACTCGGTGGTGTATACCGACCGTTCGCTCAATCACATGTCGCAGCAGTTTCAAGGCGTCATGCGCGATATTTCGACCACGCTGAAAGAGGTCTATAACGCCCATGCAACGGCCATTGTTCCCGGTAGCGGGACGTTTGGCATGGAAGCGGTCGCACGTCAGTTCGCCCTGGACCAGAAAACCCTGGTGATTCGTAACGGCTGGTTTAGCTACCGCTGGACGCAAATTATCGAGATGGGCCGTTTAACCGACCAACACACAGTGCTCAAAGCACGCCGCATGACGGCTGATGACCCGCAGTCGCCGTTTATGCCTGTACCTGCGGAAGAAACCGCCGAGCGTATCCGCCAGGAAAAACCCGCTGTGGTGTTTGCCCCCCAGGTAGAAACCTCTGCGGGTTTACTGCTGCCCGACGATTATATTCGCACCGTGGCACAAGCGACGCGTGAGGTGGGTGGCCTGTTTGTGCTGGACGCCATTGCCGCAGGCACCCTGTGGGTGGATATGCAGGATTTGGGCATCGATGTGGTGGTCAGCGCACCGCAAAAAGGCTGGAGCGGCTCACCCTGCTGCGCCATGGTCATGCTTTCTGAGCGCGCCACACAGCGCTTAAGCGAAACGCAAAGCAATAGCTTTGCCTGCGATTTAGCCAAATGGCACGCGATCATGCAGGCCTACGAAAACGGTGGACATGCCTACCACGCCACCATGCCAACGGATGCCTTGCGCCAGCTGCGCGATATCATGCAGGAGACTCGTGAATACGGCTTTGCCAAGGTGAAGCAAGAGCAGCAGGCGATTGGTCAGGGCGTTCGGGACATGCTCGCACGCCACGGGTTTATCAGTGTCGCCGCCAACGGCTTCGAAGCGCCGGGTGTCGTGGTCAGCTACACCGAGGACGCCGGGCTTGTCGGCAAGTTTGCCCAAGCAGGCGTTCAAGTGGCGGGCGGTGTGCCCTTAATGTGCGATGAAGGTGATAACTTCCAGACCTTTCGTATCGGCCTGTTTGGGCTGGATAAACTGCATCACACTAAACGCAGCGTGGACAACCTGGAAAAGGCCCTTGATTCATTCAATTAATCAGCCGTTACACAGTGCTTAACGCTGACTATATCCGCTCAGAGGCGTCTTTTCGGGCGCCTCTGAGTGAATCGCCTGCAGCTGGCTGGCACTCGTATGCGCAGAGGCTGCACTTAAGGACTGAGCTCACTGGATGTGCCTTCTGAGACGCCACTTTCAGCAACTTTTTCGACATCGACAATGCCCGAACGACTAACCACCACCTTCCAACGCGCCAGGTAAGGGGCATCTTCACTGCCGGTTTCGCGCACCACCAGGTTGAACAAATGGCGCCGTTCAACGCTTTCACGTACGGCCTGGCCATCTTTTAACCGAAAGATATGATGCTTCTCTTTGCTCATTAAGCGGGTCAGCATCAAGAGATCAATATACAGCGTCTCTCGCGTATGCTCGTAACCACTCAAAAACCGCGTGGGCGACATACGCGAACTGGAGCGGTAATGCAGCACATCCTCTTCCCGCTCAGCCACGGTCCGTCTTCGCATCTGTTTGATGTCTTCATTCAGGGCGGTGTAGCGCTTGTAATCAAACCATTCAAGCTGACGCCCCACCAGTGCATTACGCGTGGGGTCAACATATTGGCGACGCCATTTTGGCCGCCCCCGACGCAGCAGGCGCCAAAGCGTATTGCGCAGGTCGTCCTTAAACACTTCACGCAAGGCATACAGCAGCGCCATGGCAAGCACAAACAGCGCCGTAATATCGCCAACGACTTCGCGTACGCGCAATACTCCCAGCGTGACACAGGCCATTACCAGTGCGGTTGCCAACGCTTTTACAGCTTTTTGCTCACCGCCGCCTAACTCCAGCGCCTCCTGCTTCAAGGTAATCGGATATTCAATCAAGCGTCGTAGCAAGCGCATTTTATTCGACATGCGTGTCGGGTCTTCCATCACACGCTCTGAGTTGTACTTCTGTTCGCGTCGATACTCACTTTCACGTTCGCAAACATTGATAAACTGGCGCTTGATATCACTAAACTCGCCACCTCTTGGCATATAGGCCACTAGTGACAGCAGCTGCTGCTCAGTAAACCAGGAGAGATAGTTATCAATATTGGCAAAATATTTGTATAAACGCTCATCCGTGGGTTGATTGCGGCGCATCTTCCTTAAAATGCTTTCGCTGAGCTTCTGCATTTCATTCAGTTGCTCACACAGCTCTTCTCTTAGCGTCTGCACATCGCTGGACTCTTTTTGCCGTTCGCTACGCAGTTTGCGCTCACGGACCAGCATTTTTTGAGTCGTCCGCTCCATGGCAGTCACATACTGATACGCATAAAGACTTAAGCTTAATCGGTAGGATTCGCTGCCCAACTGATTACGGCTGGCGAGCCGGCTATGCACTAGCGGCAGGTGGTAGGCATCGCTATAGTACGTCCGCGAGACACTAATGGATGAGTGATAAAATGCCTCTTCCGAGATGACGTGAGCATTTAAACCCAGCTCGCCAGGTACAAAAAGATAGACGTCAAGCCTATGCGATGTCTCTTCCTTGAGCCGCCGTGTAAGGCGTAGCTGGTAGCTATTTTTACGCTCGACGTTAATCACCTGGTCAATCTCCTACTTCATTGCCTTGAGCGATGATATACCATGACACCAATTGTCATGGTGGTCCGCTTCATGCGGGAATGGTTTACTTTTACCCTTTGGAGCCTGGGAATGCCCATTGCCCGTTTCTCCCCCTTTGAGCTGCTGCTACTGCAAAGCCGCAGCCAAGTGGATACGGCAAAGCTACTGCTGTTGGCCTGGATATTGGTACACCGCCAACACGTTTCAGAAGGTCAACGGCGACGCCGTTTGGCCCAGGTGTGTGCGCACTTTCGTCATGGGCATGAACTGGCGCCAGTCATGCATATTGCGCGGCAGCGCGACCTCAAGGCTATTCAGCTTGCCGCTGAAGTCATTCGCAAGGAGTGCTCTGAAGAGCATAGCCTTGGCGTCATGCATCAAGCCATCACAGTGGCAACCGACAATGGCGACCTTTCTCTGTCGAACCATTATATATTGCGGTTCGTGGCAGATTTGCTCAATGTGCTGCCCACAACACTTGGCACGCTATTTAAAGAGCTTACAGGACGCGCGCTCGCTCTGCCGGAAGATCCCAGCCGCGACGCCTATTGGCGTGTCCATGACGCTGACTATTACGCGCAGCAAGCACGCAAGGCTGAAGAGGCTGCCCGCCAGGCCCGCGAAGCGCAGGAAAAAGCCGAACAGCAGGAAAAAAGGCGCCAGGAAGAAG
Organism: Halomonas sp. 72; assembly: GCF_052379785.1. Lineage (NCBI taxonomy): Bacteria > Pseudomonadati > Pseudomonadota > Gammaproteobacteria > Oceanospirillales > Halomonadaceae > Halomonas > Halomonas sp. 72. The sequence goes on from NZ_JBQSYY010000015.1 coordinate 31,020, forward strand.
AGGCCCAACGCGCGCATTCGAAAGCCCAGGAAAAGGCCGAACGTGAGAGAGCCCGCAGCGACAAGTCTCGTGACGACAAAGCGCGTAAAGACCAAGCGCGCAACGAAAAGGCTCGACAGCAGCAGGAACATGCTCGGCGCAAAAAAGAGGAGCGTGAGCGCGCAAAACGCCAGCAACAAAACTCGAAAAGCGGTTCGCAAAAAGGCTCACAGCAGGGCTCATACCAAGGTTCACGCCAAGGCTATCAGCACAGCCATCAACAGCGCTCGTCCACACCGCCGCCACCTGATCGCACCACCCGCGCTTTGGCGGTACTGGAATTATCACCTGGCGTTACCCAAGCAGAAGTGCGCCGTGCCTACCGGCGCATGGCACAGCTACACCATCCGGATCGCTTCTATACCCAAAGTGAACATCAAATTGCCCTTGCTTCAGCACGTTTTCAACGTATAAAAAGCGCCTATGATTACTTGATGCAAACCTATCGGTAAAATAGGCACACTCTCTGGTGTTAACCTCCAACCTTAAAAGAACAATGCACCTATGCGGGATTTGTACCAACGCCTTAACGTTCCACCCCAAGCAAACAATGAAGAGCTACAGCAAGCCGTTGCTCGCTGCCCCAACAGCGCTTTGCGCCAGGATGCGGAAGCCGCATTCGCCGTCGCCAAGCGGCGTGCAGACTACGATAAGCTGCACGCCACGCTGAGCGACATTGGGCAGCTGCGTACTCAGCTTGGGCTAACCCACGGTGCCCATTGGCAGGATGATGTTGCCAACGATTTTTCAGTACCGCCTGACGAGATAGTTTCCCGTCACGATAAATTGGTCGACCGCGTCAGCCACGTCGTAAAACTCTACAACCGTTGGCGTGGCTTGCGCGGCGCTTGGCTACTCATTGCGATTTTCACCATCGGTACAGGCCTGGGGATTGCGCTGGGACTCACCTTGAGCTAGACGATTGCGGCTTAAGGTGAGCCGCGATACGTCCTCCCCTCATCACGCTCTATCTCTGCTTGAGTAGGCTGCGGGGCGGGCTTGGGCGGTGCAGGCTTTTTATTGGCCTCGTGCTCACCCGTTGTGGCTTCCCCATTATCAAGCGATAGGTCGGTGCCTCCGGTCGGCTCCATATGGTCTTCTGAGCGCGCTTCCATGCTGACACTTAGACGCGGCACACCCAAATCGATGGACTGCGCTTCCATCCGTTGTTTAAGCAGTAGATTAAAGGCCCGCGAAACATCCCATTGCATTTCAGGAGCGGTCCGAAAGCGCATGCGCAAGATAGGGCAGCCCTCTTCAAATCCCTGGACCCCCTGCATTTCAAGCGGCGACCAGATGTAATGACGCATCATCGGGTCATTGCGCAGCTCCTGGGCGGTTTCCTGCATTAGCGTAATGGCATCATCAATTTTCATATCATAGGGAATGCGTATCCGCATTAGCGCAATACCAAACTGACGCGACATATTGTGGATCGATTCAATACGACTGAAGGTAATAATATGTACCACGCCATCCAGGTCGCGTAACCGCACGGTACGCAGAGTCAGCCCTTCTACCGTTCCCATATGGTTGTTGATGCGCACAAAATCATCTACCGCCAACGAATCTTCAATCAGAATAAAGATGCCGGTAATCAAATCCTGAACCAACGTCTGTGCGCCAAAACCTATCGCCAAGCCGATCACACCGGCACCCGCCAGCAGCGGTGTCACGTTCACCCCCAGGTTAGCCAGCCCGACAATAAACGCGATAATCAAAATGGCGACAAAGATCACGTTGCGAATCATCGGCGTAATGGTTTGCGCCCGCGCCTGGTTAACCCGCCGACCCCGAGCGCGGCCCGAGGAAGTCAGCGCCCGCTGAATGGCCGTGTCGGCAAATATCCACACCAACCATGCCAACAAAATTGTCGCCCCCAGGCTAACCAGCGCTTGGCCGATACGCGTACTGGCCACCGCTTCTTGACCTAGCCCAAACAGCGATCCTCCCCACACTTGCATGGAGAGTTCAGCAAATACCATCCATGAACAGATATGCGCCAACACAAACCCAAAGCGCTCGAGGCGTTTTCGGTACTGGCTAAAGCGCCGACGGCGACGCTTACTCAAGCGCTCGGATTGACGGCGTATCAACCCGGTAACCACCAGGGTAAGTACCAGCAAGCTCGCAGAAATTATCGAACGTGCCAGCGCGGTCCCGACATCGCCCACGGTGATAAAAATAGCCAATAACGAGCCGCCCACCAGTAGCAGTGCCGGGATATGCCATAAGCCGCCCAGGGTACGAACCATCTCAACGGCCGTGCTGGCCTCCCGGCGCTGCTTATAGGGCCGATTACAAATGAGATGGCGTACTGGCTGCTTGAACTTGATAATAAAGCGCGCAGCCAGCAGCGCGGCCAGCATATTGGACAGCATCGAGACAAGGCTTGAGAGTTCGGTCCCCAGTAGATCCACCAGGCGCGCTGAATTTACCGCATCGCCCAAAGCGATCAACGCCCCGATCACAAACAGCCCACGCAGTGCCTGCTGCTGCAACAGCTGCACAGCGGTAAAGCGGTGCCCTCGACTAAAGAAGGCAATGACGGTCTCGAACACTACCGATAACGCACGCCCAAACAGGCAGACATACGCAATAACCAACACCACCGTGCGCCCAGGGCTGTAGGGCAGCAGTTGGGCAATGCCCAGGATAATCGCAAAGGCCAGTGCCCAAGGCAGCATGCGGCGTAGAAAATGCGCCGCCAGCAGCCACGCCTTGGGGTCACGAGGCAAATCCAGGGGCCACTCTCGGCGCGTCGCAACCAAGCGGCCAAAGGCAATCATCAGTACCAGCAGCGTGACCCAGATAATCCCCATCACTGCGCCGTCAACAACTTCGCGGATCGCCTGCCCACGGTCCGTGCCAGCATTTAAGGCACGCAGATCAGCGGCCCCTTGCACCAGTTGCCGTGACCACTCATCAATCGGTGAGTTGCCTGCTTGGGCCTGCTCACCGAGATCCGTTAGCGTGTCGGCAAGCGCGCCCAGCAGCCCTTGGCGTACGATGCCTTCCTCTTGAGTAGCATCCGTTGTTACCTGTAGCTCGCGCAGCGAGTTAAGCAGCGCCGTACGCTGCTCTTCATTGTCGAGCATGGCGATAACATCATTCAGCGAGCGTTGGAATTCATCACTGCTGACCTCTTCTTCCTGGTTCGGCTCATTTCCACTTAAACCGGAAAGCGAGACGACCTGGGCCTGAACCTGAGCCGCCATTACGCTGACCAGTACCGTTAACGCAATGTAAATGGCAGTGTTAATTATCCAGTGCTGTCGCACACCATGCTCCTAAAATGGATTCAAAAATGACACCGCGCCTACTCCCTCTCGCCTCCCGGAATCCGCTCAGCCTACCTGCGCGACTATGATAGGCTGATGGTCTAAACGTTCACCTCACAGGATGCCGAGATGACGCTGCAAGCTCCCCCAAACCGGTTAAATAGCGACGGTAAGGTACGCCGTGTGGGCATTGAGATCGAATTTGCCGGCTTGCCACCCCACGACACGGCATTAGTGGTCCGCGATCTGTTTAAAGGTGAGCTTAACGTGGTAAGCCCCCACCGGCTACTGGTTGAGGGAACCCGCTGGGGTGTATTTGGCATTGAGCTTGACACCCAGTATGCCCACCCCGATCAGGCATTGCTTGAAGAGCAGGCCAACCAGGATAGCGAATGGGAGCGGCATCGGCACCAGCGCCGCCTGGAATTTCACCAAAAGACCCGCGAATTTATTGGCGACATGGTAACAGGCCTGGTGCCCACCGAGCTTATTTGTCCGCCGGTGCCGTGGAATGAACTTGAAGAGCTGGATACTATTTTTCAGGCATTACGCGACCAGGGTGCAAAAGGCACGGATGCTAGCCTGCTGTATGGTTTTGGTTTGCACCTTAATTTGGAGGTAGCGCGTCTGGACGTTGACTACCTGCTGGCGGTGCTGCGTGCTTATCTCTTGCTGGCCCATTGGCTGCGCGATGAGATCAAAGTGGATATCACCCGTGAAGTGTTGCCCCATGCTAATCCTTTCCCCAAGGAGTACGCATTAAAGGTGCTGGATAGGCGCTACCAACCAGACCTTGCATCGTTTATTAACGATTACCTGCACTATAACGCCACGCGAAATCGTGAGTTTGACCTACTGCCATTATTTGCATATTTGTGTCCAGAGCATCCTCACGCGCTGCTGCATACCAAACTTATAAAGCCGCGTCCCGCGTTTCATTACCGATTACCCAATACACAGCTCTCTCAGCCAGGCTGGGGGGCAGTAGTGGAATGGAACCGCTGGGTTGAAGTGGAACAACTCGCGGCGGACACTCCGCGTCTTCAAACACGCTGTGATGAATATATCGCCAAGCAAAATCGACCGTTCATGATGCGCTTAAAAGACAAACTGACAACGTGGATGCGCCGTTAAGACAGCGTTCCATGTCAGCAGCACGGCTATTTTTGACGACTCAAGAGAACCTATCTGAATGCAACGGCCGCTTATTGGAATTACCACCTCGGATTATAAAAGCCACCTTGCCTGGTGGTTTGACTGGTTTGCCGTATGGCGGCATGGCGGAAAACCCTTACGGCTATCCCCTTCCCGCCCGTTGCCAGCGTATCTGGATGGGTTAATTATTGGCGGTGGCGATGATATTCAGGCGACCCTTTACGGCGGTGAACTCCAGTTGGATGTACGTCTTGACCCAGCACGCGACGCCCTAGAACTTGCCTTGCTCGAACGATTCATTCCCTTAAACACACCCGTTTTGGGTATTTGCCGAGGTGCGCAATTAATCAACGTGCATTTAGGCGGCACGCTGGACCCCGATATTTACACCACCCACGAAGGCTTAAAACGTCGACGCACGGTACTTCCCCGTAAGACGGTCGATATCGTGGGGGCAAGCCAACTGTATCAACTACTCGGCGTCACCTGGTGCCGGGTAAATAGCCTTCATCATCAGGCCGTTAACCAAGCGGGCCAAGGGATAGAGATTGTCGCGCGTGACCGTGATGGCCTGGTGCAAGGCATCGAATCGCGCGAACATGATTTTTTAATCGGGGTTCAATGGCACCCCGAATGGCTGATATTTAATCGCCCCCAGCAACGCCTGATTAGTGCGCTGCTGGAGGCCGCTAAACGTTGTCAGCAGTCAGCTACGCCGTAAGTACGGCCAGCGCCGCATCGTAGTTCGGTTCGTTTTTAATTTCACTGACCAGCTCGCTATGCAGTACGCGATTATCGCTATCCAGCACCACCACGGCACGTGCACATAAGCCCTCCATAGGGTTATTACGCAGCGCGACACCCCAGGCTTCTAAAAACTCGGGATGGCGGAAGGTGGAAAGCGTTTTAACATTGTCCAACCCTTCCGCACCGCAAAATCGCTGAGCGGCAAAGGGCAAATCAGCTGACACCACCAACACCACGGTATCGTCCAAATTAGAAGCAAGCTCATTAAAACGCCGTGTCGACATGGCGCAGGTCGGCGTGTCGACGCTGGGAATTATATTGAGGACTTTCCGCTTGCCTGCGTAGGTATCCAGCGTTACGTCTTGAAGATTGCCATCGGTTAATACCATCTCTGGCGCGGCTTGATCAACGGAAGGTATTACCCCGGCGACATCCATCGGTTCACCGGCACGCGTCACGTGTTGCATTGTCATCTCCTTATTAAAGCTTAATGAGCAGGATCGCTCATTATTGGCGTTACTCACTGAATGGCGGTTACATCCTATTCGCCCTGTCGCATAATGACATGCTTTATCCCCCTGGTGCTCGCATCAACAGTGTGCGCACCAGGCTGCCTTTTTTCACAGGAATCAATATGGCCTCTGTCGTCATTATTAAAACCGGCGATGCATTTTCTGACGTTGCCGAACAGCACGGTGACTTTGAAACCCTCTTTGGGCAACAGCTAAACGATACGCTGCCTGAGCATTTAACACTTCGCGTATGGGACGCCCGAACGGAGTCTTCGCCGCTACCGCTAAACGCGCTGGCAGGCATTCTCATTACTGGCTCCCACAGCATGGTGAGCCACCAAGAGCCCTGGAGCGAACGCTTAAAACCCTGGCTACAGGAGGCGCTTCAAGCGGACATTCCCATGTTAGGCGTTTGCTACGGCCATCAGTTAATGGCAGCGGCTTTTGGAGGTGTCAGCGACTTCCATCCCAAGGGGCGTGAGCTGGGTACGCATAGCGTTACGCTGACGGATGCGGGCCTTCAAGACCCCCTGTTTAGCCAGTTACCCGCACATTTCATGGCCCACCTGACCCATGCGCAGTCTGTGTTAGGGTTGCCTTCCAATACCCAGGTGCTGGCCTGTAATTCCCACGATGCGCACCAGGCACTGCGTTACGGACCGCGCCAGTGGAGCGTGCAGTTTCACCCTGAGTTCACTGTACCTGTCATGCGCGCTTATATAGCGCATCAGCGCGAAGTGCTGCTTGAACAGCAACAAGACGCAGAGGCAATTGCCGCTCAGGTGGTTGAAACACAGGAGGCTACAAGCTTACTCAAGCGCTTTATCACGCTTTTATAAAACGCTCATCACATGGTCACGTGGGCCAGACATCTTAAAACAGCAAATTCTGTGGCTTTTTGACATGCTGGTCGCGCCTTGAAGCCAACCTGTCGGCCAAGCGGGTAGGCTCTGGCAACTTGGTACGCCCCAGGCAACGCATTACCCAATCAAGCGATGTTTCAAGACTAATTCGGTGGCCAGGCGAGACAAATACCGGCTTCACCTTGTCACGCGAGCGCAGTACGGCGCCAATCGTCTCGTTACCGGCTCGCAGTGGCACCCAATCCCCACGTACCTCGCCTACCTCATCGTGCTTGCCGTAAAGGCGTGATTTGGCAACGCCGATGGTAGGCAGGTCCAGCCACAACCCCAAGTGCGCGGCGATCCCGAGCCTTCTGGGGTGGGCGATCCCTTGTCCATCCACCATGATTAATTCGGGCAGTATATTGAGCTGCTCAAAGGCGCCCAGAGCCGCCGGTATTTCGCGAAAAGAGAGCAGTCCTGGAATATACGGCATTCGCGTCGGCTCACGATGAACAACGTGCTCAACAAGCGTTAAGTCAGGTGCTGTTTGTGGGTCCCACTTGAGCACCACCACGGCTGCCCGCGTGGTATCTCCGTTGTCTTCAAAGCCAATATCCATCCCGGCGATGTGCGTTACCGGCGCAATACGGTCATCAGACTCTAACCGTGTAGCAAGCTCTTTCTGAAGCGCGATAGCCTCTTTAGGCGCCAGGTTCCATTCATGCAAGGCTGCTTTCACTGTCGACTCCCTGTCGCTTTTTTGGTGTGTCATCTTTTAGCGTAGCAAAAAAATGCCCCCGCACCGGAAACCGGTACGAGGGCATTTTAGGCGCGGTTAATACCGCTATCGCATGCTTAAGCGATTACGCTTCGCGGCGACGGATCGGCGCATCGCCATCATCACGACGACGGCGCGGAGCACGCTCAGGCGCACGGTCTTCGCTGATTTCCAACGGACGACCAGCGACACGAGCACGGGCCATCTTGGTCAGAATAGTGGAAGGCAAACCGCTAGGCAGCTCAACCACTGAGAAGGCGTTACGGATATCGATACGACCGATACGCGCACCTTCAATGCCGCCTTCATTCGCTAACGCGCCAACCAGCTGGCCAGGCTTAACGCCATCTTTATGGCCAACGGATACACGGTAGCGAGTCATGCCTTCGCTAGGTGCGCGCGGACGCTCACCACGTTCGCCACGCTCACGGCGAGCACCTGGCTTGGCGCTGCCACCTTCACGCGGTGCACGCTCTTTACGCGGCGCTTGCAAGCGGCCAATCGGCGCTTCATCAGCACGTGCCATGGCAGCAAAGGCGCAGGCCAGCTGAATAGCGTCGTGACCTTCTTCTACCAGGCGCTCTACCAGTGCCTGCTGCTCTTCTGCACCTTTGGTAAGCGCTGCCACCACACGGTGGTGGAAAACTTCGTCACGGTGAGCGCGAATAGCAGCTTCGTCAGGCAGCGGCATTTCGGTCATTTTCTGACCGGTTGCCTGCTCCATCCAGCCTACTTTACGACCTTCACGGAAACCGGCAAAGGTAATCGCGATGCCGCTACGACCAGCACGACCAGTACGGCCGATACGGTGCGTATACGCTTCTGCATCTTGCGGAAGATCGTAGTTGATAACGTGCGTAATGCGCGGCACGTCAAGACCACGGGCAGCAACGTCAGTCGCAATCAGTACGTCGACCTTGCTACGCTTCAGGCGAGTAATCGTACGCTCGCGCAGGCTTTGGTCCAGGTCACCGGACAGGCCAGCGGCGTTGACGCCACGAGCCGTCAGTTGCTCAACCAGGGTAGTACAAGCGGCGCGAGTACGTACGAAGACAATAGCGGCATCGACCGGCTCGACTTCAAGAATACGTGCCAGCGCTTCAAGCTTGGCACCGCCGTCAACGCGTACAATGCGCTGCTCAATGTTTTCGCCAGTGGTCGTGCGCGACTCAATCGCCACTTTTACCGGGTCAACCAGGTAGCGGTTAACAATGCGCTCAATTTCAGTTGGCAGTGTGGCCGAGAAAAACACACGCTGTGCATCTTTCGGGGTATCGGCGACCACGCGTTTAACGTCGTCGATAAAGCCCATGCGCAGCATTTCATCAGCTTCGTCTAACACGAGTGCTGACAGGCCGTCCAACTTCAAGCTGCCGCGATCCAGGTGATCAATAATACGGCCGGGGGTGCCAACGATAACCTGGGCACCGCGCTTCAGCGCGCCTAACTGCTCACGGTACTCTTGGCCACCACACAGGATTGCCACTTCAAGGCCCTGCAGGTTTTGGCCATACTTACTAAATGAGGCTGCCACCTGCTGAGCAAGCTCGCGGGTTGGGGCCATGACTAATACTTGGGGTACACGACGTTGAAGTTCCAGTCGTGACAATAACGGTAAAGCAAATGCTGCGGTTTTACCGGTACCCGTTTGTGCTTGGCCCAGCATATCGCGACCTTCCAGCAACGCAGGAATAGTTTGCGCCTGGATAGGTGAAGGGGTTACATAGCCCTGTGCTTCAACAGCAGACAGAACGGCAGGCAATAGAGCCAGATCGCCGAAGCTCGGCGAGGCGACAGAAGTCGAGGTCATTAATCACACCTTGGTAGGCCGGCAGTACCGGCAAAAGAGCATCGTAAGCGTCTCTGACTCTGACATCGACGTGCGCTAAAAGGCAGCATCGAAAAACAGGTTCCGTCAATAAGCGGATAATGTCATCAGTGGAGTCGGAGACGCCGGTCGCACCTGGCATACGGCTGGCAAACCTATATATTTTCAAATCTATATAAAGGGCCAACCGCTGTGGCGACCTTCTGCGCCGATTTCACCCGTTTGGTGAAATGCTGGAGGCGCGCCATCTTCACAGCAATGAACATCTGCAATCATAGAGATGTTCCAGCAAGCCTTGCTACGCATCAAATATAAAAACTACGTAGACATCGCTTATCGTCGTGATGGAGGGGTCAACACATGCGAGGAGCGCGCATCCTAACACCTCAAATAATGAATGACCAGCCTTTTTACTTCACCTTCTTTTACTTCACCCAAAACAAACATCTTCACTTGCACTTGTGTAAACATCGTCTAACTTAATTAGATGCCTCAACACGTTCAGCCATTCAAGGAGTGATGTATGAACTGGGATCAAATTGAAGGCAAGTGGACGGAAATGAAAGGTAAAGCACGCACTAGCTGGGGCGACTTTACCGATGATGAGCTTGATCAGATTGGTGGCAGGAAAGATCAGCTAGTGGGCAAGCTTCAGCAAAAATATGGTCTGACGCGTGAAGAAGCTGAAAGACGTGCTGATGATTGGGCCAACACGCTATAACCCGTCAGCGCCATAAGCCTACTCGCTTCTATTTTAGTCAAACGTTGCAAGTTATTGGTGACGAGTAATGAATGGGCAGCCAATTGTTGACCATTCTGTATTTTAGCCACATGGAGAGAAGCTATGCGTAAGACAATGTTAACCACCGCTATCGGTACCGCCCTGCTAGGCAGTCTGGCCTTCGGAGTGCAAGCGTCAGAAGAGCCCCAAGGCATGTACTCCGCTAAAGATATCCTTGACGCTGACGTCTACTTCAACAATGGATCCGGCGATGAGATCGGTGAAGTCGATAATATTCTGTTCGATGAAGAGATGCGTATCAATGCGCTGGTCATTGAGAGTGGCGCCGTATTAGGCCTTGGTGGTCGTGAGATCGTTGTAGGCACTGATTACTTCTCGCTTGAAACTCACACTGAGAGCGACGGGGATACCGAGCACCGCATTATTCTTGATGCAACCCCCGAAGAAGTTGAAGAATTTCCTGCCTACAACCATGACTGGTGGGAACAAACCAAAGTAAATGCGCGCGATGCGTGGGAAACTACCCGCGATGGCGCACAAAGCGCTTGGCAATCAACACGTGAAGCCATTTCAGATCACGATTAACACCGTTAATCATCAAGCTAACGTAATAACAGAAGACCGCCTTTTCGGCGGTCTTCTGGTTTGCAACGGCGGCTGTGCTGAACAGGCTGCCTAAGCGCTCTGCTTAGAACGTACCCCACGTCCCGGCAAGCGCTCTCGATCATGGGGGCGTTCAAAATCAAGCAGCGGCCCAGCGGGTACAATGCGTGTTGGGTTAATCGTATCGTGGCTATAGTAGTAGTGACGTTTTATATGATCCATATCAACCGTTTCAGCCACCCCCGGCCACTGGTAGATCTCACGCACATAGTTGGACAAGTTGGGAAAGTCTTCAATACGCTTAAAATTGCATTTGAAGTGGCCGTAATACACGGCATCAAAACGAATCAGCGTCGTAAACAGGCGGATATCCGCTTCTGTTAGCCACTCCCCCGCCAAGTAACGCTGGTTACCCAAGCGTTTTTCCACACGCTCTAGTGCTTCAAATAGCGCGTGAACATGCTTTTCATACACAGCCTGCTCGGTGGCAAAACCGGTCTTGTAGACGCCATTGTTAATATGGTCATAGACATCGGCATTCACTTGATCGATCTGTTCGCGCAAATCCTCCGGATAAAAATCCAAGTGGTTGCCAGTAAGATCATCAAACGCGACATTCAATATACGTAACAAGTCGGCCGACTCATTATTAACGATGGCACTTCGCTTTTTATCCCAGAGCACCGGGACCGTTACCCGACCGGTATAGGTGGGGTTAGTCATGGTGTATAGCTGATAGTGGTAATCAACGCCGTTAACGGCGTCACCGCTTGAGCCTTCATTCTGCTCATAGGTCCACCCCTTATTTAACATCAAAGGGCTCACATGTGACTCGCCTATCAACGACTCCAGCCCTTTTAGCTTACGCATTATGAGGATGCGATGCGCCCAAGGGCAGGCTAACGAAACGTATAGATGGTAGCGGTCCTTTTCAGCGGGATAGCAGGCCCCGTCAGTTCCCGGTTGATCACCGACCCAATCACGCAGCTGAGCAGACTCACGCACAAATTCACCGCCGCTCTTTTTCGTGTCGTACCACTGGTCGTGCCATTCACCATTAACAAGCAAGCCCATAAGGCATCTCCTAAAGGGGGTAATAAGTATCTGACGACGCTACCTTCAGCATACCCCCGGTGCACAGATGCTCAAGCGGATGTTTTACGGTGTTTCATTCGAGATAATCGAACCATGAGAATAGAGTTCGTCGACCGCCTGCTTTAACGCAGTAGCCATGGCATGAGCGGCAGGCCCCGCACGATCACGATCCCGAAAAATCATCTGAACAGGTACTTCACGTATGCCACCCGCCGGAAGCGGTAGCGGCTTTAACTCGCCACGCGCTAGCTCTTCTGTAATATGGGATTCAGGCATCCAAGCGAACCCCAGGCCACGCTTTAACATATCCAGAGAGGTGTTCAAATGACCTACCGTCCAACGCTGCTCGGCCTTTAACCACCCTGCATCCAAAGGCTGACGCAAGGCTGAGTCACGAACCACCAACTGGCGATGCTGCGCCAGATCGCGGAGGTCCAGTGATCGCCCCAACTGGTGTAGGGCATGATCCGGATGGGCAACCGCAATAAAGCGAACGAGCACCAGAGGCTCGCCTAAAAAACCCTGCGCCGATATACCCGAAACCACGAGGTCTGCACGGCCGTCATAGAGCATTTCAATTCCACCGTGGAGCACGCTCTCATGTAGCTGCACGCGTACTTGTGGGTACTCTTCCGAGAAGCGCTCTAGCGCCTTCGCCTGGACCGCCGCAGGGAATATCTGCTCGATTGCCACGATAATTTCAGCTTCCAGGCCTGCCGCCAGCCTTGACGCCACATCTTCTAAAGAGGCTGCGCTTTCTACCAATTGACGTGCGCGACGCAGCAGTAATTCACCGGCCTCCGTCAAGCGCACCTGACGCCCAACCGGCTCAAGCACCTGAACACCTAACTGCTCTTCCAGCTTATGAACGGCATGGTTCAACGTAGAGGGGCTTTTATGGATCGCTTCCGCTGCACGCGCAAATCCTCCATGGTCTACCACGGCTGCCAGCATTTGCCATTGCGCAAGTGTTACCCGGGACATTTCGATTTCCTCGATGCTATACAGCGATACAATCCGCTTAATCTTCGAAAAAATCTCACTAGAATGCCAGTAATCAATAAAAAGTACCGCTTATTCAGCGCTTATTTATGCCACCCGGCACGATACAGCCTCTTTCTGAAAGAGCTTGCTTGAAAGGGCTTGCTTGAAAGCGCCTATCAGCAAAGACCTGCCAGTGCATGTTGGTTTTATCTGCGTCGCTCAAATACGCAGCGCGCTCTATTGCTCGTCTGGCCAACGCCCTAACCACGTTAAAACGCTAAAAAACCCGCAATTAACCTTTTGTTACAAAAAAAACGTCAAGATTAACCCCGCCTTAAGTCTGACAGACAGTATCCACGGCTCACGGTATTATCTTCGCCCAACCTAAAAATTCTTAACTAATATTAACAATAGCTTAAGTTCTTGTTTTCAAACAACAACAATAATAATTCCTATTAGACCTTACTTACCCGACACTCCTAACCGCCACAAAACCTCTACACTACTCTCTGCCTGTCTATGGTTAGGTTAGTAATTCTCATGTTTTTCATGATCAGAAGTATGCAATACACAGAGGTAGCCGACTCGCTTTATCCAAGCTTTTATTTACCTTTGTTAGCAAACAGTGTTCACAAACAGTGATATCTGCCATTTACTTATGCTCATATAGCAAAAGTATCTTTTATGTATAGACATACAGTCTATGCACCTTTTGCTCCATGGGGTATGGTTCCGGGGTTTGTTTACTTTCATATTCGTTTTCGATCACGAACTCGGCGGTCTATTTACCCATGTTGCGAATCCTTCATTCGCTGCCCCGCACGCATAAGTTGTTACTGTTACCTGTGGCTACAATGGTCACTGTGCTGGGCGCACAAAAATTAATTACAACGTATCACGATTTAAACCAACCCCATACACCGCTTGAAAGCGTGTTAGTACCGCTTCCCAGCGATTCAGCGCCAGGTCTGCCTTCCCTTGGTCAGGAACGAGCGCCGGTTGCTGATGCCATCAATCGCGCCTCAAGGGCCATTGATGCCACCCGCGAACATATTCCCCTTAGCGATTTAGCGGCAACAGAAATCGTTGATCTTGATCTTATCTCTAGTGCGGATGCGGCGGTAGCAGAACACCAGCCGCCCAGTGCAGTACTCAACGACAGCGCAATCGATAACGGCGCACTGCATATGTCGATTGTCGTAGGCACACTTTCAAGCGGCATGCTCGATATCGATCCGTCGTCCTCTGTCGAAATCGCAGATGCTACTTCTTATGAAGATTACGGCATTGATCTGTTCGATGACGTCTCTTTTCTTGAGTTGGAACTGGCTGCTGAAGAGCCCTATGCCCCTGAATGGAAGACCCACCTTGTTGAGCCAGGTGAAACCTTTGCCGTTCTGGCACAAGATGAGCTGGGGCTAGGCTATAGCGAAGTACTGGCACTGTTAGATGACATGCCAGAATCTCAAATGCTGACAAACTGGCGTGCAGGCCACAGCTTCGACTACCAGCTAGATGAGGACGGCCGCCTGCTTGCGCTTCGCATGATGAAAAACATGCGCGACGGGGTATTAATAGAAAGCGATACTGACAGTTTCGCCATTACGTCTATTGAGCGACAGGGTGAGCCGGTTCAACGCCTTTTTGCGGGTAGTGTTAGCGGTAGTTTCGCCCGTTCAGCTCAGGCAACAGGTTTGAGCAGCAGCTCGGTTACCGAGCTTACTCACTTGCTAGAGAAGAAACTTGATTTTCGCCGGGACAGTCGCCGTGGCGACCAATTCCAGGTGCTGGTTGAGTCCGACATGATTGATGGAGAAACGCTGGGCTCCCGCGTACTAGCAGTAAAGTATGCCGGAGAGCGCATGGACCTCACTGTCGTACGTAATGCCACCGACAATAACTTCTATACGCCCGAAGGCAATAGCCTGGATCCCTCTTTTGCACGCTACCCCTTTGACGGTAGTTACCGCCTTAGCTCCGGTTTCAATCCACGCCGTAAACATCCGGTAACGGGTCGGATCAGCCCGCACAACGGTACTGACTTTGCAATGCCTATTGGTACGCCGGTGACTGCCCCCGCCAATGGCCGTGTTGAGAAAATTGCCAACCACCCAGCCGCAGGCCGCTATATTATTATCCGCCATGACAATGGCTATCGTACGCGCTACCTGCACTTGTCCCGGCAGTTGGTAAGCCAGGGGCAGCGCGTCACCATGGGCGAGCGCATCGCGCTTTCGGGTAACACTGGCCGCAGTACAGGCCCTCACCTGCATTACGAGGTCATCGTTAATAACTCGCCCGTTAATGCAATGACGATAGACCTTCCTGAAAACATGGGCTTAAACGGCGACACACTAATTGCCTTCCAACGCCAGGCCGAGCCGATGCTTGCTGCGCTTGAAAGTGGCGAAACCGGCACGATTAGCGTGGCGGGCTACCAGTCAGAAAGCGATACTGAGTAATCCAGGTTTTTGTAATCCAAGTTTTGTAATCCAAGCTTTAACACCCTATAACAATGCCGCCCCCAAGGGCGGCATTGTCGTTTTTACCCTCTGAACGGTAGCCACGCACCTTGCGCTATCTACTCGCGGGCCTGCTCCTCTACGTTCATACAGAACGCTGGAGTGCTGCCAATAGTGACGCATCTCGCCGGTAGATATCCGTGCGAAACTCCACTTCCCCTTGGGCGTTGGGCCATGCGGTTAAGTAATGTAGCGCGACAGGAATGCGCTGAGGCAAGTTCACATTACGGTCGCTGCCACCACTATTTATTAGTGTGCTGAGCTGGTAACGACTGCCACTATCTTGCAAGAGCATTTGGGCAAATTCGCGCACCCCTTCCACGCGTACGCAGCCCGAGCTCAATGCCCGTTGATCACGCTGGAAAAGCCCCTGTGCTGGTGTGTCGTGTAAATAGATCATGTCATTATTGGGAAAGCGCACCACTACCCGACCCAAAGGGTTACTGCTCCCCGCTACCTGGCGCAACATAACGCCCCCAGGGCGTTGCCAATCGACCTCGGCGGGGTCTAGCTGCGCACCGGACATATTGATCACCTGCATATTATGCTGGGCTAAATAGTCGGTGTTCTGACGTATCCGGGGCAGAACATCTTCACGCAGGATGGTAGGCGGAATCGTCCAACTGGGATTGATCGTTAGGTGGCTGATGGATGAGTGAATAATAGGCGTTTCACGGCGCGGCGACCCAACGACCACCCGGGCATTCCACTGCTGGCCGTTTGGCCGAATATAGTGCAACTGGTAGCCTGCGATATCTACCCAGACCCGCGGCTCACTAGACTGCTGGGGGCCTATCCAGCGAGCACGCTCCAGATTAACCCGCAACTGATCAACACGTGAGGCGGCAGGTGCATTAAGCGCCAAGCGAGTACGATCACCGACGACGCCATCGGCGGTTAGTTGATGGCGCCGCTGAAAGCGTTTTACGGCCATTTCGAGTTCAGTATCAAAGGTGCGTCTATCGCCGCCTGGCGCCTGAACGCCAATCATGGGATAGGCGCTGCTGTCTGCCGAGACCAGGCCATCTTCTCCCCACATCGCCAAGCGTTGGCGCAGCAGGATTACGGCATCATCCCTATCACCCGGGCGCAGCGAGTCTTCGCGCGACGGCAAATACGGGGTGCTGCCTAGCGTGGCCACCTGGCGATAGCGACTGAGCGCCTCTCGCAACTGCTGATACTCACTTGAGGCTGGGCGAGCCAGCTCAAAGGCGCGCTCCAACGCCTGGTCATCAACGGCCTGAGCAACGCGAGCCAGCGAATAGCGACGCTCAGGGCGTGGGGCATCCCAATTTGGCTCAACGTCACGCGGGTTGACCTTGCCACGCTCCAAGTGATCGAGCGCCAATAACAGCGACGACGTTGCCTGAATATCAAACGCGACCTGAGCGGACTCTCCAGCGTTTTGGCTACTCTGGAAAGCGCTCAACAATCTATCGGCACGGTAGTCACTAGGGGTCAAACCATCACTTTCAAGCAGGTTAAGCGCATTGGCTAACGCCTCAACCGATGAAGCCTCGCGCCAAGCTAGCTGCTCATTACGCAATTCATAAAATTCACGGATCGGCAGCGACGCCTGATCTTCAGCCGCCAAGCGCTGTATAAGTGCCTGTTTAAGCGGCTCAGAGGCCGCATACGCCGGTGTTACACCGAAGGGGATATGGGACAGTGCTAGACCTAGAGCGGCCCCTATCGCCCATTGTCTTAGTGACTGCATCTCGTTCATCACCCTCTCCTTGCGTTACTATGAATTCCCATTCGCGGCATGCTTACTTTCATCATAGCCGTTTACTGTTTTTCGTCGTCGCTCTTGTCAGCAGGATTGTTCTGTATGGTAACCCGTTTGCGCCCACTATCGTTGTCATGCTGTTTACCTTTCGCGTTCATTAGCCTCCCTTTATACGCGAGCAGTTTCTTTTCTGATGTCGCCTCAACGCCCCCTCCCGGTGTGTTATCGCTTAATCATCAGTTGCTTCAATTAGCGCCTTCGGCTACCCCAGAAGCGCTGCGCCTTGCCGCCCAAGCGCTCAGCTGTGCGGACCCCAATGTCGAGCGGCTGGCAGTTATCGACTATTCACTGCCTTCCACCGAGCGGCGCTTGTGGGTTTTTGACCTGCGCCAGCACACGCTACTGTTTGAGGAATTGGTCTCCCATGGTCAGGGTTCTGGTGATACGCAAGCCGAAACCTTCTCGAATATTCCTGAAAGTTATCAATCAAGTCTTGGCTTGTTTCGTACCATGAATAGCTATTACGGACGCAACGGCTACTCCCTTAGACTTAACGGGCTGGAACCCGAGGTCAACGACCTCGCCTACGAACGTGCCATTGTGATTCATGGAGCCGACTACGTTAGCGACGACTTTATTGCGCAAACAGGTCGTCTCGGCCGCAGCCATGGCTGCCCCGCTGTACGCGAGGATATCACTTACCCGCTGATTGATAGCTTAAGAGAAGATCAGTATGTGTTTGCCTATTACCCCGATGAAGAGTGGCTCGCCAGCTCAGATTTCTTACGCTGCCAAACGCCAGGCTCCCCCCATTTAGCGCAGCGTTAAATTCGTCTCATACGCGTTGGTGGTGGCATGTGTTGGTTCTTATGCCATGCTGAGAAGCAGTGCAGCATAAATAAGCTTACTAACGCATGAGGCCTTATGACTCAAGTCAAGAAGCTGGATCTCGCATTGCAAGGCGGTGGGGCGCACGGCGCTTATTCATGGGGCGTCATTGACCGCCTGCTTGAAGATGAGCGCATCGAAATAGAAGGTATTAGCGGCACCAGCGCCGGCGCCATGAATGGCGTGGTGATGGCAGATGCCCTTACCAGGGGCGGCAAGCCGTTAGCCAGGCAAGCACTTACAGATTTTTGGCAGGCGGTCAGCCGCGCGGGTATGGCAAGCCCGGTACGCCGTTCGCCGATGGATGTCTGGACAGGCAACTGGAGCCTTGATCATTCGCCTGGCTATATCGCGATGGACCTTATGACGCGCCTGATCTCGCCCTATCAATTCAACCCGTTGAACGTTAACCCACTGCGTGACATCGTTGATGCACACATTGATTTCGAGCGGGTGCGACAATGCGAGCAGCTTAAGCTGTTTGTGGCAGCCACCAATGTGCGCACGGGCAAACAGCGTGTCTTTCGTCGCGAAGAGATGAGCCTTGATGCCGTGATGGCCTCTGCCTGTTTACCCTTGATGTTCCAGGCCGTTGAAATTGATGGTGAGGCCTACTGGGATGGCGGCTACATGGGTAACCCCGCGCTGTTTCCCTTAATGGAGGAGTGCAGTTCACGCGATATCCTGCTGGTACAAATTAATCCTATCAGCCGCGACTCAGTGCCGACCTGTGCGTCATCCATCCTGAACAGACTTAATGAAATTACCTTTAACGCCGCGCTGATTAAAGAGATACGCATGATTGCACTGCTGCAACACGCCCTGGAAGAGCAAGGGATTAAAAACTGTTACCAGCAGGCACTCTTTCATCGTATTAGCGGCGAGCAGGCGCTGGAAAACCTTTCCGTTTCCAGCAAGATGAATTCGGAATGGGCGTTTCTTTCACATCTTTTTGAACAAGGCCGAGACGCCGCGCAGCGCTGGCTGGATGAGCACTTCGAGGCAATCGGCAATCACTCAACGCTGGATATCGACGCCGTTTACCTGCACGACTAAACAGCACTATTGTGATGCATGCCGCCTACGGCATGCCCATCAACAGCGCGTGGGGCTGTTCCTCTTTCTGTAAATCTCCGGCCTATAAAAAGTAACCAACTGATAAGGCTTACAAAAAACCCCGATGGCGAATTAATTGCTTAACTATCTCTTGTGATGGTAGGCGTAGACCAGGCCCAACCGGGTACGAGTGCGTCGAGCCTGACCTTCAATGACGAAGGCATGTTCTCGTGAACACGTAACGCAGCAAAGCGATTTAGCGTTGCGTGATGCTCAACTGGTTCAAGATCCCCGAGGCCATCTCATGGACATACGCAATAAAGCCAATCGTATTCGACTGCTGACGTTCTCCACGCCTCAGATGCGTGCCTTCCACCTGTCGTGGTTTGCTTTTCATATCTGTTTCTTTGGCTGGTTCGGCATCGCGCCACTCATGGCGGTGGTGCGCGATGACCTTTCCCTGACACAGACACAAATTGGCAACACGATCATCGCGTCTGTCGCGATTACCGTTATCGTACGGCTCCTGATCGGATTGCTGTGTGACCGATTAGGACCGCGCAAAACCTACACGGGCCTGCTCATTTTAGGCTCCCTACCGGTCATGGGCATCGGCTTTGCCAATAGTTTTGAGACGTTCCTGCTAGCCCGCTTAGCCATTGGCGCTATCGGTGCCTCATTCGTGATTACGCAGTACCACACCACCATGATGTTTGCGCCCAATGTCGTGGGTACCGCCAATGCAACGAGTGCGGGCTGGGGTAATCTGGGAGGCGGTACCACGCAAATTCTCATGCCGCTTATCTTTGCAGGCATGCTAATGCTGGGCGTTAACGAAGCGCTAGGCTGGCGTCTTGCCATGGTCGTGCCCGGCATTGTGATGTTTATCACCGGGCTCGGTTACTGGTTCCTCACGCAGGATGCGCCTGACGGCAACTTTAGTGACCTGCGCGCACGGGGTGAATTGCCCGAGGCAACGGGCGAGAACAGCGCCACTCAATGCTTTTTAGCAGCGGCGAAAGACATCCGCGTTTGGGCACTGTTTGTCGTTTATGGGCTCTGTTTTGGTGTTGAACTTACGATCAACAATATTGCGGCTATCTACTTCTTCGACAAATTCGACTTAACGCTGGCAATGGCTGGCATGATTGCAGGGCTTTTTGGGTTGATGAATATTTTTGCCCGCACACTGGGTGGTGTTTTCTCGGACCTATTCGCCAAACAGGGCGGGTTAAAAGGACGCGTGCGCTGGCTATTTATTGCGCTGCTTTGTGAAGGCATTGCGCTGGTCGCCTTTTCGCAAATGCACATTCTAAGCTTGGCCATTGGCATCATGCTGGTGTTTAGCCTCTTCGTACAAATGGCCGAAGGCGCCACGTTCGGTGTCGTGCCGTTTATCAATAAAAAAGCCTTGGGCGCAGTTGCCGGGATTGTGGGTGCAGGCGGAAATGTCGGCGCCGTCTCGGCAGCCTTTCTGTTTCGCAGTGAAAGCTTAAGCTATCAACAAGGGCTATTTTACCTGGGCGTGACCGTTCTGGTACTGGCCTCGTGTGTATTAGTCGTTCGGTTTAACGACATAACGGAAGCACAAGAAGCAAACGCTTACCGTGATGCCGTGGGCGATGATACCGGTGCGGGGGCCCTTTCATTACGTTAGCGCTAGGCATTACGTTAACACCAGGCATTACACTCAAGCAGCCCCCTACTCTCCGCCGCAAGCCAGCCATGGGAGAAGGGGGCAACGCGGCGAGTAAAAGGAAATCGTTATGTCATCTGCCCTGCAGCTACTCTTAACCGCCATTCGTTGCGATATCGACAATTTTCGCTATTTAGCAACGACCTCAGAAATCGTTGCGGATATTAGCCGTTTTATCCATGTGCTTCAGCGCGAACGCGGTGCCTCAACGATTTATCTCGCCTCTCAAGGTCAGCGCTTTAAAACACGCCGCCAGACGTATATTAACAAGAGCAAAGAGGCCGAAGCGCTGATGCGCAGGCGCTTAGAGGCGCTAAGCCAGGAAGCACGCCCACAGGCAGCGGCGCGCCTGCTGCGCCGAATAGCCGCCATGTGGAACGCCCTGGACGACTTAAGCGCACTGCGCAGCGCCATTGATAACGTTGCTATTTCTCCCGATGCCGCCACCCAAGCCTTTAATCACCTTATTGGCGGTTTGTTAGCGATTGTCTTCGAAGCTGCCGACACTTCAGACGATCCAGATATTACCCGCGCGCTGGTGGCTATTTTCCATCTCATGCAAGGCAAGGAGCTGGCCGGACAAGAGCGTGCCTGTGGCGCCTTTGGCTATACCCTTGGCCATTTTGATGACAGTCACCGCCAACTTCTCGGCCAACTGGTTAACGACCAGCAGCGCTGTTTTGACACTTTTATCGAATTTGCTACTCCAGACGCCGCGCTTGCCTGGCAGCAAGCCGTTTCAACCAGCGCGCTAACCGGCATTCAACAACTGCGCGAGGCCGCCTGCCAGCCAGCGTCGCCGCACATAGCGTCTAACCCGCTGGGTGAAACCTGGTACGAGCTAACCACGCTGCGCATTGATGCAATCAAAAGCGTCGAAGATACGTTAAACGCACAGCTAGCCGCGCTTTGCTATCGCAAAATACACCAGGCAGAAGCAACGCTTGAGCAGACCAAAGCCAAGCCTTACGCGCATAAACCCGCGCCTTGCGAACCGTTACTGGCCCTTAACCATCCTCAGCCGTCGGGTGATTTAACGGCCAGCGCGCTGACCTCACCGCTTGGCCGCTCCCTGATAGCGTTAACCCAGACCCAGTCCAGCCGCCTACAAGGATTAAGCGATGAGCTGGAAAATACCCGTAAGGCACTGCGCGAGCGCAAGCTTATTGAACGCGCTAAAGGGCTTATTATGGCGCACCAATCAATGAGTGAAGAGGAGGCTTACCGCTTCCTTCGCAAGACATCAATGGATCAAAGCAAAAGCATGGCAGACATGGCGCAAGCCATTCTCGACCTCTCCTCCATGCTCAAAGAGGCTCCAGCATACTCACGCTAAACGGGCCATCCACTGATGTCACCTCGTTTGATTGAGCCAGGCATGTCGATACGCCCTTTTTTGATGGACCGCCTGAAACGGCGCTGGAAGCTCGCGATATTGCCAACGCGGTTATTTATGCGCTCTCTCAACCGGCTCATGTCGACGTTAACGAGATCCTGGTTCGCCCCACCCCGCCGAGTGACTAACCGATCAAACAGGTTACGCAGCCCAAAAGGGCTGCTCCTTGCATTTGGCCTTCGTAGCCCGCATACACTCTACTAACAAGCGTGCTAATGATTTAACCGCGTACCGTCTCATTGCATACGCGCCCAAATTCTTAAGCATGCTCCACGTCTTTATTAGTAGGTGAAATATGAGCCAACTCTCTTCGACCGCGCTCTCTGTTCTCGACCTTGCCCCTATACGCCAAGGCGGCAGCGCTGCTGAAACGTTCCGTGATAGCGTTTCACTGGCACAGCGAGCCGAGCAGTTGGGCTATACCCGTTACTGGCTTGCCGAACATCACAACATTCCTGGAATCGCCAGTGCCGCCACGTCCGTTCTGATTGGCCATTTGGCAGGCCACACTTCCACTATACGGCTAGGCTCGGGCGGGGTAATGCTGCCTAATCATCCTCCGCTTGTGATTGCCGAGCAGTTTGGCACGCTGGAAACGCTCTACCCTGGGCGCATTGACCTGGGGCTTGGGCGGGCGCCTGGTTCTGACGGTGCCACTATGCGTGCCATGCGGCGCAGCATGCATTCTGGCGTAGATGATTTCCCCGAGCAACTAAGCGAGCTGCGTCGTTACCTGGGTGATGCAGAGCCCGGCCAGCAGGTGAAAGCGGTACCTGGCCAAGGAACTAACGTGCCTATCTGGCTGTTGGGTTCAAGCGGCTACAGCGCCCAACTGGCCGCCAGGCTGGGCCTGCCCTTTGCGTTTGCGGCGCAGTTTGCACCCGGCTATCTATTTGAAGCGTTACGCCTCTACCGCGATAACTTCCGCCCGTCTGAGCATCTGGATAAGCCTTATGCCATGGTCGGACTGCCGGTGATGGCCGCTGAAAATGATGCCATGGCGCATTACCTTGCTACCTCCGCCCAGCAGAAGTTTCTGAACCTTATTCGTGGCAAGCCGACTCAGTCGCAGCCCCCGGTAGAGCAGCTGGACTGGTCACCCATGGAGCAGTCGCAAGTCAACCAGTTCCTGGGTGCCGCGATTATTGGTGGTCCAGAAACAGTTAAAGCGGGACTTGAAGACTTTCAGGAACGTACAGGCGCCGATGAATTAATGATTAATAGTGACTTTTTTGATCATGCCGACCGCGTGCGTAGCTACGAAATCGTTGCTCAAGTAGCAAAATAAGTGCAACGTGCAGCCGCTTAAGGGGCTTCAGCAGATGCCCCTTCCATGTTGACAGCCGCATGTATCGCTGCGGCCTGGTACCATTAACGCCCATCACATGCTACGCGGCTTATCTCTACCAGGTATTAACCATGTCTACACTTACCTTCACCTTGATGACGCAAGACGACTTCGCTATTTTCTGGCCCACTTTTAAGGCGATTGTGGCGGAACAACACACCTATGCCATTGACCCCGACATTAGCTACGAGGCGGCCTACTCACTATGGTGCCAAGTACCCAAAGCCACGTATGCCGTAAGAGACTCAGCAGGCGAACTGGTGGGAAGCTACTACCTAAAAGCCAATGCGGCAGGCCCGGGTAGCCATGTGTGTAACTGCGGCTATATGGTCACCGCTGCCGCCCGCGGTAAAGGCGTTGCGCGCGCGATGTGTGAACACTCTCAGCAACTCGCCCGCACCCATGATTTTAAAGCCATGCAGTTTAACGCTGTCGTAGCTACGAACGACGCAGCGGTAGCGCTTTGGCAGCGTTTAGGATTTAGTATTGTGGGCACGGTGCCGAAGGCTTATTGTCACGCGGCACAAGGACTCGTAGACAGCTACGTGATGCATAAATTTTTATAAATTAATCGACTAACATATTAATTTTTATGATTTTTAATCGATATTACAACCACCCCGATGAGCCTTCCTGATTCATTAAGAAGCGGTTGTCCCTTTCCTGCTCCACTGCCCTTAAGTGAGAGATTAACGTAAAGAAAGATCTACCTGTGAACTATGCTCTTGCAGGTGCATTAGGTTTACTCGTTGTCATGTTGATTGTAGTGGCGGCGCTTGGCATACAAGCAGAGAAAAGCGCAACAATCGATCCAAAGCAAGGGCGTTTGAGCTTTACATAAACAGCACGAATAAGGCGTTATGGCGTTTTACCCGGAAATGCCCGTTGCGCTAACGCATCCTGAAGATAGCGCTCTGCCCTACTGCTCCCCATCGCGGTCAAGTGGGCCACATTGCGTTCCGGGATGACCGAGGTATCACCATAAAACTCAATGGCTTTTTCAACGCTCGCTTCGCGCAATAGGTGCACCATTGCGTAGGGTGAGCGGTTGGTGTAGTTCGAGGCGTCCTCTGGCGTGGCGTCCTCAAAGCAGTAGTCCGGATGAAAAGTCGCCAGCTGATAAACACCTTCATAGCCCTGTTCGGCCAGCATGCTTTCTGCCAGTTCTACATAGTCCAGATAGTGGTCAAAGTGCTTAAAAAGCGTGGGAAAGACCAGCAACGTGGTTTCTGTTTCCGGATGCTCATCCAACCACTGCACTTCGACCATCAGCTCTTCCAATGCCACCTCAAGCTTTTTTGAGCGTACGACGCCCACACGAATAGTGTCACGTTCTACTTCTCGCTGAGCAAAGGGACATACGTTTTCAGCCACAATAAAGTTGCGCACCCAGCTCAACGTTTGCTCAATGACATCACTATCTGAATATTGCATCGCTCTTTTACATCCACTTTATCGTGTTTAGTACGCGCCAGTGTACACTGATCGCTGACGGCTTAGCTGGTGCTTTTAGCCGTGCTGCGCAAAGCACGTTAGTGCAGCCTCATAGGATTTAAGGATATGCTCATCAAGAAGCTTTCGCGCTGCTTTCACGTCGCGCTTTAAAGCGAGCGCCACTAGCTCATGGTGCTGCTGATCCAACTCCTGGCGAATGACCGGCATTTTGGGGCCCAAGCGCCGGTACCGATCAAATTGATCGTGCAGCTGTTCAATAAACCGCAGCGACCATATAGAGCCGCACGATGCGACCAGCGTGCGATGAAACTGGGTATGCAATCGCTCCCACTCATCGTCATTATCCAGCGTCATGTCGGCACATTTCAGGCGATGCTCTGCCGCGAGAAGGTTTGCCTCCCACGCCGCATCCCCCAGCGAAATTGCCTGTTCAAATGCCATACTTTCCAAGGCCAAGCGCGTTTTTACAATATCATCCAGTTCACTGCGTGAAAGAGTCGGCACCCGAAAACCGCGCTGATTTTCCTGTATCAGCAGACCATAGGCGGCCAACTTGTTTAACGCTTCACGCAAGGGGCTTAAGCCCACTTGATACAGCTCTTTAAGCGCATTGATTGCCAACTTTTCGCCAGCAGCAAAACGCCCATTAACCAGGTCTTTGCGTAAAATATCGTAAATACGGCTAGATGCTGTCGTTGTGGAGGGCTGAATGTACTGGTTCATGGTAGGGTCCTTTCATCCACCGGTGAGCGCATATCATTTATTCCGTTTGACGCCTGCTAACGCTCTTGATTATATTATTCTACCCTGAAAAATAATCGATTTTATCACTTATAAACGATATAAAGAGAGAATATGGTTTTTCAACGCATCTACTACCGTTTTCGGCCTGCTTACCATAGCGTGACACGCTGATGAAACAGACAGCCCTGTTCTGGGCCTTTTTTCGAGTCGGTATTTTTGGTTTCGGTGGCGGCCCTTCAATGATACCGCTGGTACATGCAGAAGTCGTTACACGCCACCAATGGCTGACGGACGAAGAGTTTGCCGATGTATTAGCCATTGGCAACACCTTACCTGGTCCTATCGCAACTAAAATGCCTGGTTATATCGGCTACCGTGTAGGCGGCATTAGTGGCTGTATAGCGTCGGTACTTGCAGTTTGTTTTCCCATGATAGTTGCCATGGTGGTCATGCTGGGCGTTTTTAGCCGGTATCGGGATGTGGCCTGGATTCGTGGGATGGGGCAAGCCGTGGTTCCCGTCGTGATGGTGATGATGGGGCAACTGGCCTGGGACTTCTTTGATAAATCGCAAAAGGCGCTAGGTTGGCTTGTCAGTAGCCTAATGGCGATTACCGCTGGCATATTGATTTATTGGCTGGGCATTCACCCCGGTTTTATTATTGGTGCGATTTTGCTGGTGGCGCTGTTACGCCCTTCCACGGCTAAAAAAGCGGAGCGCTCAGCATGATTTATTGGGAGCTCTTCCTGGCGTTTTTTGTACCGAACATTGTTGGCTACGGCGGTGGTCCAGCCATTATCCCTCTGCTTGAAGCCGAAGTAGTCGGCCGCTATGGCTGGATGACGTCTCAGGGTTTCGCGGAAACGCTTGCACTTGGAAACGCGCTGCCTAGCCCGATTGCTACTAAAATGGCCGGCTACGTGGGTTATGAAGTGGCCGGCATCGGCGGTGCCGCCGTCGCGATAGCGGCAACGGTTGTACCTTCGTTACTGCTGATGATTGCCGCACTAGGACTTTTGTACCGTCATCGCGAGTCGCCCCAAGTCAAGCGTATGAGCCAATGGGTACGCCCAGTGATCGCCATTATGATGGTGTGGTTAACGTTTGGCTTTTTCCTTGAAGGCGTTAATGGCGCGGGGTGGGTACATACGCTGATTATCGGCGCCATTGCCGCGATTGCGCTGGTACGGTTCAGCGTTCATCCCGCGTTTGTGGTAATGGGTGCGCTTGTATACGGTGCCTTTATCCTTCCCTAAGATTTGTACGAAAAGAGCCTGTGCTCATCTTCTTCTCCTGCTGCAACCGTCGCGCGCTATAAGGCTCTGGCGGTTGAAGTGGCTATTGCGACGCAACCCACGCATCATAATAGCTTCTTTCGTTCTCGGTTCATGTTAACTCCCTATGCCCCCACTGTTTTCCACCTCTGGTAACGCCCCGTCGGTTAACGGTTTTTTCAACGTGTTTCGCTACAGCAAGCGAGCCTTGGGCCTTGTTTGGGAAACCTCCCGCTGGATGATGTTCGGGCTGGCGCTTTGTACTCTGGTGGCTGGCGTGTTGCCTGCGGCGGGTGCCTGGGTGGGCCAACTGATCGTTGATGGCGTCGTCAACGCGATGGACACCTATCACGACAATCCTTCCGCTAACCTGACGGTTATTATTATGCCGGTGCTTGAGCTTGTGGCTTTAGAGGCTCTCATCATCGCCTTGATCGCACTGGCCCAACGCGGTCTTTCTGCTCAGCAGTCGCTGCTTCGCGCCCTGCTGGGCCAGAAAGTCAATGTCATGATTTTAGAAAAAGCGGGCACGCTATCATTAAGCCAGTTCGAGGATTCAGAGCTTTATGACCAATTAACACGTGCTCGCCGTGAAGCCTCCACGCGACCTTTAGCGCTGGTTAATAAAACCTTCGGGCTGCTGCAAAATGCCATCTCACTGGTCAGTTTTAGTGTACTGCTTGTGCAGTTTTCCCCTTGGGCGCTGCTGATTCTAGCGGCAGGCGCCCTGCCGGTGTTCGTTTCAGAAGCCAAGTTTTCAGGTGATGCGTTTCGCTTGTTTCGCAGGCGCTCACCCGAAACGCGTATGCAGGGCTATTTGGAAACCGTGCTGGCCCGCGAAGACAGCATTAAAGAAGTCAAACTGTTTGGCCTTGAGACGCTTTTTTTGCAACGTTATCGCGACATTTTCAACCGGCTATTTAGCGAAGACCGGCGATTAACACTCCGCCGTGAGGGCTGGGGCTTCTTGCTTGGTTTGCTGGGCACGCTAACATTCTACGCGGCGTATGGATGGGTAGTGGTTGAGACGATTGCAGGTGCTATCACGCTGGGGCAGATGACCATGTACTTGATGGTGTTTAAACAGGGCCAGTCTGCGCTTTCTGCAAGCCTGACAGCTATCAGCGGCATGTACGAAGACAACCTCTATCTTTCCAACCTCTACGAGTACCTGGAACAACCTACCCAGCAGGAAGGCGGCACGCGCTTGCAAGGCGCGCTTCCCGGCGATGGGCTGCGCTTTGAAGATGTAAGCTTTGCTTACCCAGGCGGCAAGCAGGTATTGCAGCATATCTCACTGCACCTGTCTCCCGGTCAAAGCCTTGCCTTGGTCGGCGAAAACGGCTCAGGAAAAACCACCCTCATTAAGCTTTTAACGCGGCTTTATCACCCTACAAAGGGGCGAATTCTGCTGGATGGCAGTGATCTTCGTGATTGGGAAAGCAGTGCGCTACGCAAACGCGTCGGGGTTATTTTTCAGGACTTTGTCCGCTATCAATTGCCGGTTGGCGAAAATCTGGGCGTGGGCGACATCCAGGCGTTTAATAATCAAGAGCGCTGGCAGCAGGCCGCTCGCAATGGCATGGCTGACAGTTTTATCAAACGCATGCCTCAAGGCTATAACACTCAGTTGGGCCGCTGGTTTAAGGACGGACAGGAACTCTCCGGCGGGCAGTGGCAAAAAATAGCGCTCTCACGTGCTTACATGCGCGAAGAGGCCGATATTGTAGTACTGGATGAACCCACCGCCGCGATGGACGCTGCCGCTGAAGCCGACGTATTTACCCGGTTTCGGCAACATAGCCACAATAAAATGACGATTCTTATTTCGCACCGCTTCTCAACCGTTCGCAATGCGGATCTCATCCTCGTTATCGACCAGGGAGAAATTATTGAACGCGGCACGCATGAAGAACTACTCGCGATAAACGGCCGTTACGCCCATTTATTTCACCTGCAAGCGAAAGGCTATCGCTAAGAGGGATTGATCTATACCTGGGTAGAGCAGAAGCATTGCCAAAACGCCTGATTAAGCGGCTTGGCGATACCCCCGCAGGGCCTTGCGCCCTTTACGGGAGTAGCTGCCTTTGCCCTTTTTGGGCGTTTGTTGTTGCATCTTGAACATGGGGGTTCGTAGCTGCGCTTTGAGCGCGTTGTCGCGAATCTTTTGCTTCATGGAATCTTCCTGTACAGCCGATTATTTAAAAGCTATATAAAAGCGGTGCCTGCTAAAACAGGCACCGCTAAGACATTATAAGAAGCTTAAGGTTCCTCAGCACTCATTTAAGATCACTCGTCCCAGGCGGGCGCAAAGTCAGGGTTGGCGATGCGCTCCTTGCGGTCCAGCTTGGCAATGTCGGTCATTTCGCTGTCGCTTAGCACAAGATCAAACGCGGCAATATTGCTTTGGATGTTACGCGCCTTGGTGGAAGAGGGAATGGTGACCATATTGCGCTGATTGACCCAAGCCAAGGCAATTTGCGCAGGCGTTACGCTATGTGCATCAGCAATCTGCTTGAGGGTCGCATCGTCCATTACCTTGCCCACCGCCAGCGGCATAAAGGCCGTTACCTGAATACCGTGATGCTCGCAGCGCTCAACCAGCTTGCGGTTTTGCAGAAAAGGATGCACTTCGATCTGGTTGGTGAGGATTTCGCCTTTACCCAAAATCTCCACCGCTTTATCAAGCTGCTCGATGGTGAAGTTGGATACGCCGATATGGCACGCCTTGCCCAGTGCCTTTACTTCTTTGAGAGCAGCCAGATACTCTTCCATCGCCACTTCATTATCCGGCGATGGCCAATGGATCAGTAGTAGGTCAACGTAATCGGTGCCCAGTTTTTCAAGGCTTTCATCAACGCTCTCTTTCAAGCGCTGCGGCGCCAGGTTGTCGTGCCACACCTTGGTGGTTAGAAAAATGTCGCCACGTGGCACGCTGCTGTCACGGATCGCTTCACCAACGCCCTTCTCATTACCGTAAAACTGAGCGGTGTCGATATGGCGGTAGCCTGCTTCAAGCGCCGCATGAATGCTCTCTTTTAGCGTATCGCCTTCCAAGCGAAAAGTACCGAAACCGGGGTTAGGCATAACCTTTTGCATCATTAACATCCTTTTCTATTGATAGCGTGTTAATTAACATGGGGCAGCCGTCACGTGACTTCAACCACTCACTAGAAAAACCCCTTAATAGGCTTGGCATTAACCAGGCGGAATTTACGGGCATTTTGATCCACGTTTGGCGCCATAAGCGATAGAATTATAAAAATTCGCTTGCTAACATTCTCTTGCTAACCAAGATACCGCCCATGCCCCCAGACAACAACACGCTTGCAGCGACCGATGCCCCGCTGCTTCCCATTCATCGCCAACCGGGCTTTCTAAGCTTTCTTCTCTCCCGCCTTGCAGCCGTTTTTGCCATGCAAATTCAGGCCATTGTGGTGGCCTGGCAGGTATATGACATTACCCGTGATGCCATGTCGCTTGCCTATGTGGGGCTTGCGCAGTTTCTGCCTATGGTGATTTTACTGCTGCCCGCCGGCGATGTGGTCGACCGTTTTCCGCGCAAGCGCATTCTGCAACTCAGCTGGGCAGTACAAGGCATTTGTAGCGCACTGCTGCTTTTATTGGCGCAGGCCAATCACGGTAGCGTTATTGAATTTTATGTTGTGCTGGCTCTGTTTGGCTGTGCTCGGGCGTTTACCGGCCCCACGCTGCAAAGTATGTTGCCCAATATTGTGCCCCGCGCTCAGCTTGCCCAGGCCATTGCGCTGAATAGCTCGATCATGAAAGTCGCAGTGATTAGCGGGCCATTGCTGGGCGGCGTACTTTACAGTGTGGGCGGCGGCAGCCTGGCTTATGCCGTGTGCTTGGGCTGCTTTATCGTCGCGCTGGCCTTACTGATGCT
Organism: Halomonas sp. 72; assembly: GCF_052379785.1. Classification (NCBI taxonomy): domain Bacteria; kingdom Pseudomonadati; phylum Pseudomonadota; class Gammaproteobacteria; order Oceanospirillales; family Halomonadaceae; genus Halomonas; species Halomonas sp. 72. Next base: position 61,640 of record NZ_JBQSYY010000015.1, read on the forward strand.
GGTACCAGTGCTCTATGTTGAGAAAGCCAAGGTATTGGAAAGCACCGCCTGGAAGCGCTTTTCCGCAGGCATTCGCTATATCCGCTATCAGCCGATTATTCTGGGCGCCATTTCGTTGGATCTATTTGCCGTGCTGCTGGGTGGCGTCGTGGCGCTGCTGCCCATTTACGCTCAGGAAGTTCTGCATGTTGGCCCTGAAGGGCTAGGTGCATTGCGCAGCGCAATTGCGGTGGGTGCATTATTGATGGGGCTTTATCTTGGCGTTCGCGGCATCAAGCGCCGCGCCGGGCATGTGATGTTTGCCGCCGTGGCCGTGTTTGGCTTGGCGAATCTGGTGTTTGCCTTCTCAACCCTGTTCTGGGTGTCAATGATCGCCATGCTGGTGGCGGGTGCGGCCGATATGATCAGCGTTTATGTACGCACCACTGTGATTCAGCTGGCCACGCCGGATGAAATGCGCGGCCGGGTGAATGCCGTCAATATGCTGTTTATTGGCTCAAGCAATGAGTTGGGCGAGTTCCGCGCAGGCAGCATGGCTGCCGGGTTTGGCGTAGTGCCCGCCGCGGTGATTGGCGGCGTGGGCACGTTGGCGGTGGTCGGCCTGTGGATGCGCCTGTTCCCAACGCTACGTCAGGTCGACCGCTTCGATGATGCCCGCTGAGGCAAGCGCATTAGCGGGGCTGCTCGCCACCATACTCACCACGCTGCCCACCAGAATCACGCAGGGTGATGGCAGCGGATGATCCGCCAGGCGTTGGGGCATATCGTTAAGGGTACCCACCAATGCCTGCTGTTCAGGCAGGCTGGCATTGGCGACCAACATGATCGGCCACTCATCGGGCAAGCCGGCCTGACGTAGCCCTGCGCAAATGGCCTCTACCTTGGAAAGCCCCATATAAAACACCAGGGTTTCATCGCGGCGGGCCAGAGTTTTCCAGTCGGGCGCGCCGCCCTCACGGCATAGCTGTGCGGTAATAAAGCGCAGCTGCTGAGAGTGGCCCCGGTCGGTTAGCGGGATCCCCAGGCTTGCGGCGGCGGCAGACGCCGCAGTAATGCCGGGCACGATGTGCGCGGGCACATTGGCATCCGCCAGAGCGGCAAGCTCTTCGCCCATACGCGCAAAGATACCGGGGTCACCGCCTTTCAAGCGCACCACCGATTTTCCGGCGCTTGCCAGCTTGACCATCAAAGCGCCAATTTCCGCTTGAGGCATACTGTGATGGCCACTGGCTTTGCCAACGTAGTAGCGCTCGGCGGAAAGCGGAATCAGCCCCAGCACATCGTCGCCTACCAAACGGTCATACACGATAGCATCGGCCTGCATTAACAGCCGCGCGGCTTTCAGCGTTAACAGCTCCATATCACCACTGCCCGCACCAACCAGATACACATGCCCAGCCGTGCATTCGCCGCGTAGCTTAAGCGAAGGCGCACTTGAGGCGCTGCGCGGGGAGCGCTGGAATGGCGACAGCACACGCTGCGTAAAGCGCATCGTGGCCTCAGGCCACTTCTGTAGTAGACGCTTGCTTAGCACGCGCATGTGAACGCTCCTCTTCAATCAGGGACTTCAATTCAGGCAAACAACTACCGCATTGGGTTCCACAGGCAAGCCGTGCGCCCAATGCTTCAACGCTGGCATCACCGGCACGAATGGCATTAACAATCGCCGCCTGGCCCACCTGGTGGCAGCTGCATACCACGGGGCCGGTATCGGCGGCTCCATCGTCACACCCCGCTAACAGCCGGCGCCGGTGCTTATCACTTATGACTGTTTCATTAAAACGCGCTTCAAGCCAGGCAAGCCCGGGCAATTCGCGCGGCGGGCCGACCATCAGCCACCAGCGCAGTTTGCCCTGCACAATAGCCGCAGCGCGCAGGCGGCCATTGCCGCTGTCTTCACACCACAAAGAAGCCCCTTCGGGTAGCCACGTAGCGAGCAGCGCCACCCTGTCATGTACCGGTTTTGCATCTGCCAGCTGCCAGCGCTGACAGCCCTGCATGGGTACGCGTGCCCAATAATCGCTTCTGCACCACGGGGGCACTTCCTGACTATTATCCCCTAATGGATGGGCAATCAACAGCGTTGCCTCCCAGGCTACTTCAAGCGGTGCCAGCGCCACAGCGCCGTGCTTGGCTTCTGGCTGGCCTGACACAGGGTCGGTCAAAGCTTTTAGCATGGCACCGCTACGCGCCGATTTACTGAACGCATCGCTCCAGTGCATGGGAATAAACACCTCGCCACGCCGCTGGGCATTCGAGATACGCACGCGCCCCCGGTACTCGCCGCTGGCGGCGGACAATACTGCCAGTTGCTGGTCGCCAATGCCATAGTTCGCAGCATCGCCTGGGTGGAATTCGATAAACGGCTCGTGGCGATGATTCATCAGCCGGGGCGCGCGTGCCGTGCGCGTCATGGTGTGCCACTGGTCGCGAATACGCCCGGTGTTCAGGCGCAGCGGGTAGGCGTCACTCAGGCGTTGCTCCGGCAAGCGCGGCGTTATGGCGATGAAGTTGGCGCGCCCATCAGGCGTGGCAAACTTGCCATCTTCAAATAACCGCGCCGTTCCGTGAGGCGCTGAAGACGTCACCGGCCACTGAATAGGCGCCAGCGCGTCGTAGCCCTCGCGCCCAAGTCCCACAAGGCCGGAAATATCGAATAGCCGTTTGCTCTCTCCCTCATTCTCAAAGCCGGAAAGGCGCGCGTGCTCATCAAAAATTTCATGGGGATGGCTATAGTCAAACGCCTCCTGAAAGCCTAACCGCTTGGCGGCTTCGCACATAATCCACCAGTCGTGACGCGCTTGGCCAGGCGCGGGTAGCAAGCCACGCTGGCGTGAAATACGCCGCTCGGAATTGGTCACCGTGCCGTCTTTTTCAGACCACCCCGTCGCGGGCAGAATGATATCGGCGTAGGCCAGCAGGTCGGTATGGCTTGCGCACTCAGACACAATTACCAGTGAGCACTTTTCAAGCGCACGCCGCACGCGGGCGGCATCCGGCAAGCTGACCGCTGGGTTGGTGGCCATTATCCAAAGCGCCTTTATTTCGCCCCGCTCAACCGCGTCAAAAAGCTCGATCGCCTTATAGCCAGGCGCCTGGGGCAGTTCGGGCATTAACGTTTCCGTCGCCCAAAAGCGGGTGATTCGGCCAAGGGCGCCAGGGGTGTGATAATCCATATGCGCGGCCAGCTGGTTGGCAAGCCCACCCACTTCGCGTCCGCCCATGGCATTGGGTTGGCCGGTGATCGAGAAAGGCCCCGCCCCGGGCAAACCGATTTTGCCGCCCGCCAGATGGCAGTTAATGATCGCATTGCACTTATCAGTACCGCTTGTGGATTGATTGACGCCCTGGGAGTAGAGCGTCACGACATGGAGTTGGCTGGCAAACCAGTAGTAAAAGGTCTCCAACCGCTCAGGGTCGATATCACATATCGCCGCCACGTCATTAATATCATGCTGGCTCGCGGCCAGCAGCGCTTCGTCGAAACCTTGTGTATGGCGATCCAGATAGAGCTGATCCAGCTTGTTATTCTCAGCCATCCAGGCCAGCAGGCCATTGAACAGCACCGCATCGCTGCCGGGTGCGATGCCCAGGTACAGGTCGGCAATTTCGCAGCTGTCGGTCACGCGCGGGTCGATGACCACCACCCGCATCAGCGGATTGCGCGTTTTGGCGACCTTCAAGCGCTGGTAAAGCACCGGGTGGTTCCAGGCCAGATTCGAGCCCACCAGCACCACCAGTTCGGCCTCTTCAGTATCTTCATAGTTGCAGGGAACGGCGTCTGCGCCCAACGAGCGTTTATACGCCGCCACGGCAGAAGCCATGCAGAGTCGCGAGTTGGTATCCAGGTGCGGCGTGCCTAAAAAGCCTTTAAACAGCTTATTGGCCACATAGTAATCTTCGGTTAATAGCTGACCTGAAAGGTAAGCACCCACGGACTCTGCGCCGTAAGTTGCGCGAGTCGTTTGCAACCGCTCTGCCAAGGTGGTTAATGCCACATTCCAGTCAACGGCCTGGCCATCGACCCAGGGCGTGGTGAGCCGGTCATGGTGGCCAAGGGTTTCGTGCAGTGCCGAGCCTTTCACACACAGCCGGCCAAAATTGGCGGGATGGTCGCGGTCGCCTTCAACCGCGCTGATTGTGCCGCCTGCCACAGTGGCGGTTACGCCGCAGCCGACACCGCAATAAGGGCACGTCGTGTTTGCTTTACAAGCCGAGCGTGTGGCCTGGGACATACTGATTTCCTCCCGCTTAAAAAGCAAAAAGCGCCCAAGCGAGCCTCATAAGAAGCCTGCCTGGACGCCGTTGTCTCAGGGACACCTGCACCGGTGCCGAATGTCGCACTGCTGGGATTGGACACATTTATTAATGGCCTGTCGTCTGATGGCGTTAGCGTTGTTATTTGCCCGTCAAACTCGATGGCTGCATTTTATTGTGCCGATAAACCCGTCTGTGCTTTGTTGCTTGTTACCAAGGTAATAGCAAGGCCTGCGCCAACCAGCCTATTAAAATAAAAATACCAGCTTAAACAGCAGGTTAATAAACAATAGAATATCTTTCGACCGACCGTGTAGACAGTTTATTTTCAAACGCTGACTACTCTCGGTGCATCTTTACCGCTTAGCGCACCAAGAGCGTGCGCAGGCTGAGCTTAAGCGGCTGAAAAGGCGCTTTCTTCAACCTATTTATTTAAATCAACCTATTGATAAGTAATATAAAAATAAATAACGAGCGATGTTTGGCTGATTAATTGCCCTGTACTGATTAGATAAATTCAAGTCTAGCTGGCAGCCAACGGTGGCTGCTCTGTGCTTAACCCACGAACGGGTTTGGCCTCAGCTACCGGGCAACGAAGCCCCTGATACGGTTTTCCTGGCAATCCACTTGCCCGGGACGCTAACTCAGGGGCTTTTTTATTGTTTTTTCTTCAGCGCTGCGCCACGACAGCATTTATCGCTGCCAGATATTTGTAGCCAGGTCTTTGTAGACAGGTATTGGCAGCCAAGCGCGAAACAGTAAGGAGCAACCCATGATCGCTATCTCTCGGTGCTCGTCTGATGATCACTTGGTCATTATCGGCAACGGCATGGCGAGCCAGCGTCTGCTAGAGGCGGTCGTTAAATTGCCTCACCGACCCCAGCAAATAACGGTGATTGGTGCAGAAGCATCTCCCGCTTATAACCGGATACTGCTATCGCCACTGCTCGCCGATGAAATGCCGCCTAGCGCCCTCACCTTGCGGGATGCGCAGTGGTACGCCAAGCAAGGTATCACCCTGCACTTAAATGAATGCGTGCTGGAGATCAACCGTGCAGAACAGCGCGTTGTCACTCCCTGCCGCACGCTAACTTATGACCGCCTGGTGATTGCCACCGGCTCACGCCCGACGCTGCCCGAGGTACCCGGCATTGGCCTTAACGGCGTGCATGGGTTTCGTACCCTGCAAGATGCCGACACGCTCGCAAAGTTTGCCTTGCAGGGCGGGGAATGCGTCGTGGTCGGCGGCGGGCTGTTGGGGCTCGAGGCCGCTGAAGGGCTTCGCAAGCGGGGTGCCAGCGTCAGCGTTCTACAGCGAAGTAAGCGGTTAATGAATCGTCAGCTGGATAGCATGGCCGCTGGGCTTCTAGAAACGACGCTTACCCAACGTGGCTTGACCATCTTAACCAATGCACGCATCAGCCATTTTGAAGACGACGGCGCGGGAAGCCTGGCCGCCGTTGTACTGGAGGATGGCCAGCGCCTGCCTGCCCAAAGCGTCATCGTGGCAACCGGCGTTACACCTAACGCAGAACTTGGCCATCAGGCAGGCTTGGCTACACAGCGCGCCATCATGGTTGATGACACGCTCACTACCTCCGACCCGCATATTCATGCATTGGGCGAGTGTTGCCAGTTCGAGCAGCACACCTACGGCCTGGTCGAGCCGATCTGGCGCCAGGTAGATGTGTTAGCCAACACGCTGTGTGGCGATGGCAGCGTCCGCTATCGTGAGGCGCCAACCGCTACCAAGCTTAAAATCAGCGGCCTGGCCCTCTACGCGTTTGGCCCCACGGAGGCCGCGCCAGAACATGAAGTACTGCATTACAGCGACCCGGAAAACGGCGACTACCGCCGCCTGTTACTGCGCAACGGAAGGCTTGAAGGCGCCGTGCTGTATGGCGATACCCATTCCGGCCCCTGGTATTTCGCCCAGGCGCTAGCCAAAACCGATCTGGGCGCCTGCCGCCAGGCGTTGTTGTTTGGTGAAGCCGATGCCAACGCCCTGCTTCTTGATACCCCACCCACTCCCTCATCGACGCTGGAGGCAGCTTAGCCATGTCCATCACCTCTAAACGCAACGTGATTATTATTGGTAACGGTATGGTCGGCCACCACCTGGTCGAGCAGCTGGTTGAAAACGGTGCCCTGTCACAGATGAACGTCACCGTGTTTGGCGAAGAGCGCCATCGTGCTTATGATCGCGTGCACCTTTCTGAATACTTCAAGGGCCGCGACGCCGAAGCGCTGGCCCTGTGTGATGCCGACTACTACGCAAGCCATGGCGTGACATTCAACAGCAGCGAAGCGGTGATCTCCATCGATCGCGCGGCAAAAACGCTAGCCACCGAGCACGGCCATTACGCCTATGATCATCTGGTACTGGCCACCGGCTCTTACCCTTTCGTGCCGCCCATTCCCGGTAACGATCGCGAAGGCTGCCTGGTGTATCGCACGCTGGACGACCTGGACGCCATCCGCGAGGCGGCGCAAAGTGCGGCCACCGGCGTTGTAGTGGGCGGCGGTCTGTTGGGTCTGGAAGCGGCCAACGCACTGCGCGGATTGAATCTGGAAACCGCGGTGATTGAGTTCGCCCCACGCCTGATGCCCATGCAGGTGGATAGCGAGGGCGGCGAGCTGCTGCGCGAAAAAATCGAAGCCTTGGGTGTTCAGGTACTCACCGAGCGGGCCACTCAGCGCATTGAAGATGGTGCAGCCAGCCGCCATCGCATGGTGTTTCAGGATGACAAAATACTGGAAACCGACCTGATCGTGTTCTCGGCGGGTATTCGCCCGCGTGATCAACTGGCCCGGGAGTGCGGCCTGGAGATCGGCGAGCGCGGCGGCGTAGTGATCAACGATCAGTGCCAAACCAGCGACCCGGCGATTTTAGCCATTGGCGAAGTGGCGCTGTGGAATCAGAGCATTTTTGGCCTGGTGGCGCCTGGCTATCAGATGGCAAAGACAGCGCTTTCGACGCTCACCGGTGGCGATGCTTCTTTTACCGGTGCCGATATGAGCACCAAGCTTAAACTTCTGGGTGTGGACGTCGGCTCGATTGGCGATGCCCACGGCACTCAAAACCCCGGCGCACGGATGTTTCGCTACCTTGACCCACTTACCCAGATTTACCGCAAGATGGTGGTCTCAAGCGACGGCAAGAAGCTCTTGGGCGCCATGCTGGTGGGCGATAACAGCGTCTACGACACCTTGCTTCAGTATTACGCCAACGGTATCGAGCTGCCCAAAGAGCCCGCCTCATTGATTTTGCCGCAAAGCGGCGCCGCCCCGGCACTTGGCCCGGACGCGCTGCCGGAAACGGCAATGATCTGCTCGTGCCATAACGTCACCAAGGCCAGCATTTGCGCGGCCATTGACGCAGGCGCCAGCGACTTGGCATCCGTGAAAGGTGACACCCGCGCCAGCACCGGCTGCGGTGGCTGCGCGTCGCTTTTGAAAAGCGTGGTGGATCATGAGCTGGCCGCACGCGGCGTTGAGGTGGACAAGTCGATTTGCGAGCACTTTCAGCACACCCGCCAAGAGCTTTACGACATCGTGCGCGTGGAGGGCATCAAGACCTTCAGCGAGTTGATCGAAAAGCACGGCGCGCCTAGCACCCACCACTTGGGCTGCGATATCTGCAAGCCTGCGGTCGGTTCCATTCTCGCCTCCTGCTTTAACGAGCCGATTACCGACGCTGCGCATATCCCGCTTCAGGATACCAACGACACTTTCATGGCCAATATGCAGAAAAACGGCACCTATTCGGTCGTGCCGCGCATTGCAGGCGGGGAAATTACACCGGATAAACTGGTGGTGCTGGGTCAGGTAGCGCAAAAGTACGGCCTTTATAGCAAGATCACCGGCGGCCAGCGGATTGATCTGTTCGGCGCACGCCTGGAAGACCTGCCTGATATCTGGGGCGAGCTGATCGAAGCTGGCTTTGAAACCGGCCACGCCTACGGCAAGTCGCTGCGTACGGTGAAATCCTGCGTGGGCAGCACTTGGTGTCGCTACGGCGTGCAGGACAGCGTGGGCATGGCGATCAAACTTGAGAACCGCTACAAGGGCCTTCGTGCACCGCACAAGATCAAATTTGGCGTATCAGGCTGTACCCGCGAATGCGCCGAAGCGCAAAGCAAGGATATCGGCATTATCGCCACCGAAAACGGCTGGAACCTCTACGTGTGCGGCAACGGCGGCATGCGCCCACGCCATGCCGAGCTGTTTGCCACCGATCTTGACGACGAAGCCCTCTACCGCACCATCGACCGTTTTCTGATGTTCTACGTGCGCACGGCGGATCGCTTGCAGCGTACCTCGGTATGGCGGGAAAACCTGGAAGGCGGGCTGGAGTATCTGAAAGAGGTGATTCTCAACGACAGCTTGGGCATGGGTGATGAACTGGAGCGCCAGATGCAAACCGTGGTGGATAACTATCAGTGCGAATGGGCAGGCGCCATCAGTGACCCGGATAAGCTCAAGCGCTTTAGAAGCTACGTCAACGATAGCCGCCCCGACCCATCGATCATCATGACCAGTGAGCGCGGCCAGCTACGGCCTGCCTAACCAACATCACTTTAAAGGGCTACTCCATGACCGCTACCGCAGTGAAGCAAGCAACGGTTACACAAAGCAGACAGGCACCGACCGGCCATAAACTGTGCAGCAAAACCGACCTAGTCGCGTTTTCCGGGGTTGCTGCGTGGCTTGAAACACCACAGGGGCCGACGCAAGTCGCGCTATTTTACTTGCCGGGCTTTGAGCGTGAGCTTTACGCGATTGATCACCACGACCCGTTTTCCAACGCCAATGTGATTGCCCACGGCATTGTGGGCGATATAAAGGGCGCCGCCGTGGTGGCTTCCCCCATTTACAAGCAGCACTTTCGTTTGGAAGATGGCCAGTGCGTGGAAGACGACAGCGTCACGCTAGCTACCTGGAAGGTGAGCTTTAAAGAAGCTGATGTGTGGATTGAGGGTTGATACCAAGAAACAACGATGAAGAACATCAATCCGCCAAGCCGCTTACTCAAGCGGCCTGGCGTCAGTCCATTAAGCGCTGGGCGCGACCGAGACTCCTTGAACACCGTGCTTCTCCAGCAAACGGGCTACCTCACCTTGCGCTTTGACTTCTTCAATAAACGCGGAAAGAAATGCAGCCGCTTCGGGCGAGCGGCCTTTAGGAACGCCCATGGCCTGCTGAATGGTCATGAAGTGGCCGGGCAGTAACCGCATGCCACCAAACTCTTCGATACCGGCTTCCAGCTGCTGCTTAACGCCTGCGGCGATATCCAACTGATGCTCTCTAAAGAACGCCACCACCTTGGGCGACGTGGGGGCTCTGACCAGCTCGGCCTGTTCAATGGTGCGGCTTAGGTACAGATCATAAGCGCTGCCTTTACCCACCACGATACGCTGCCCGAGGCGATCTACCTCTTCCTGCGCCGTGATCGGAGAGTCTTCACGGACCAGGTAACACCCCTCAATGAATACATAGGGTGCGGTAAATTCGATGCTCTCGCCGCGCCTGGGGTCGAGCGCAAAAAAGCCCATATCGGCTTCCTCTCGGCTGACAACGTCAACGGCCTCACCCGCAGAGGCAACCACCTGAAGTTCAAGCTCGACCTCCAGTCTATGTGCAATCAATGTTGCCAGATCAACCGACACACCAAACGGCTGGTGCTCGACATCAAGCCCTGCCAGAACAGGATTACCGACATTGATGGTGGCGCGCAGTACGCCAGTAGGTGCCATTACTTTTCTTAACGCTGATGCGTCACTCATCGTTAACTCCTGGTGTTAGCGCTTTAATGCTCCGCCATTAAAAACGCCGCCCCGGGGGCGGCGCTAACGGCAAGATAATCGTTTAATCAGCTCTTGATAAAATCGATCAGCACTTTATTAAACTCATCAGCATGAGTTGCGTTAATCGCATGTGGGCCACCCTTAATAATATGCGTTTTCGCCTCAGGTAAAAGCTCGGCGGCGCGTTTGCCGCTGACCTCAAACGGTACAATTTGATCGCCGTCGCCATGGAGTATCAGCGTAGGCACGTCGATTTTGGGCAGGTCTTTGCGAAAGTCGGTATAGCTAAACGCTTTGACGCATTCATAGGTGGCTAGTGGCGAGGCAAAGGCGGCGATATCGCGATGATAGAGTCGATTTGGCTCGCTGATTAAGTCACTGTTATCAGAGGTTGAGAAAAAATCCTTGGTGAAGTCTTCCAGAAATGCGATCCGGTCACCGCGAACACCGTCCAAAAACCCGTTAATGGTCGCGTCATCCAACCCACCATCCGGGTTATCATCTGCCTTATACAGGTAAGGCGGAACGGCAGCGGCAAATACGCCTTTCGTCACGCGGCCAGTGCCGTAGCTTCCAATATAGCGGGCCACTTCTCCACCGCCCATGGAAAAGCCCACCAGTGTGGCATCGTTAAGATCAAGCGTATCAATCAGCTTTTTCAGGTCGGCGGCCAGCGTATCGTAGTCGTACCCGCCATCTGCCTGGGTGGACCAGCCAAACCCACGGCGGTCGTAAGTAATAACCTTGTAGCCTGCTTCTACCAGGGCGGGCACCTGCTTTTCCCAGGAACGGCCGCTCAATGGCCAGCCGTGGATAAGTACCACGGGCTTACCTGCTCCGTATACTTCGTAATAAAGCTCTACCGGCGTACCCTGCTCCGTGCCGACGCTCAGCATAGGCATTGTTAAACCCTCCCGTTGGCGTAATGTTTGTCCATTAATGCGTTTAAAGGTTAGTACACGTTATTACCACTTACCAAAAGACGATCAGCCCGTATGGGAACAGCTTGAACTTACGGGCATTCAATCTTTTCCCTTAGCGCACATTGATACACCAAGCACTCCAGGTGCTGATCGGCTACGTGAGAATAAGCCGACAGTTTTTCAACTAATGTGAACTTGGCTTTTTCGAGCACGCGCTGAGATGCCTTGTTTTCAACCGAAACGGTCGCTGTCAGCGTGTCCAGACCATAAATACAGCGGGCCTCTTTCATCAGGTGATGAAGCGCTTTTTGGGCGATTCCCTGCCCGCAGGCGTTTTCAGCAAGGCGATAGCCGACCTGAGCACTGCCCTGATCAATATCACGCAGATTGGCGAGCCCGATAATGACGCCTTTATGGCGAATAAGCTGAGGGCTCATACGCCCATGAGCATTGAGTGCCAGACACTCAACAATATGCTGTGACACACCATGCGGGGTATAAAACTGCTTCCTGCGCGCTTCGATATGCTGCTCAAACCACGCCCGCTCTGCGGTCTCAAACGCCAACAGTTCAAAGGCATCTTCCGGGGTTAACAGGCTGAAGGTTAAATCCTTGGTATGGCGAATACGTACATCTCTTTGTGGAGTCATCGCCGTTCGTCCTTGTGGGCGCCGCTATCGTTAGTGAATAAGCTATCAATATTGCTATGCTTGCGGGTTCTACGAATGGCGTTGGAGCCAATACATTCATGAAGACAGAAGCACGCACGCTGGCATTTTCCGCCTTTATGGCACTCTTAATCGGCTGTGCCGGCATTACCGCCACGCTAGCCTCTAATTCCCAGGCTATTTTGCTCGATGGGTTATTTAACCTTATCTACTTTAGCGTAGCGTTGGTGACGATCAAGGTAAGTAAACTAGCCAGCCGCCCTGATAGCGAATCCTACCCGTTTGGTTACAGTTACTTCGAGTCGCTGGTTAACCTATGCAAAGGGCTACTGATTCTAGGGGTATCCGTCTTTGCCTTGGTGGACGCCATTGCCGCTTTACTGACAGGTGGTCGGGAAATTGCTGCAGGCCTTGCCGTTATCTACGCGCTGTTTGCGACGCTTGCCTGCTCGGTGACCGCGTGGGTTATGCATCGTAGCCAGCGCTATACCCATAGTCCGCTAATTGCGGCTGACAAACTCAATTGGGTAGTCAATAGCATCATTTCCGCCGCAGTACTCGCAGCGTTTTGTATGGTTATGGTGTTTGAGTGGCTGAACTGGAACAACGTGGTGGCGTATGTCGATTCCGTTCTGGTCATGGCAGTGGTGTTGCTTTGCTTGGGCGTACCCGTGCGTATGGCGTCCCAGGCGCTCAAAGAGCTGCTCAATAAAACACCTGATGAAACCATTGCCGCTCCCGTGCGACAAGCCATCTCCACGGCGCTGGCAGGCGCGCATACCCAGGAGGTTCGTGTTCGCATGGTGCGGCCCGGCCGCTTGCTTTATGTCATGGTACACATTGTTCTGCCCGAAGAAGGCACCGGCGCCTCGTTAAAGGCACAAGACGCTCTACGTGAACGTATTGATGATGAGATACGCCGCTGCTATTCGCCGGTGGTGTGCGATGTGGTGTTTACCGCCAATACACACTGGGCCGCGCCTTCCTGTGGATTGCTGATTGATAGGACGCCTTAAAAGCTAATGCCTGACGGATGCTGCGAATACCTAGCCTGACTGATTAGCAGCAGGCCAATGGTAGTGATGGCGCCCATTGATAGCGCTAGCCCAAAGATGGTTAAAGCGGCCACATGGCCTACGGCATCAATTAAAGCGCCGGTGGTAATTACCGGCAGACTAAATCCTATGTAGGCCATCAAAAAATAGCCTGCGCTTACCTGGGTGGACGCCGCTTTGGCTATTTCCAGCACTCCCTTCAAGCCACCTAGATAGATAAACCCGTAACAGGCGCTACTAGCGGCAACCGTTCCGACCAACACAGCCACAAGCATTCCCTGAACCGCTCCCCAGGCGATCACTGTGTAGGCGATCGGTAAGATGACAAGACCCAGCACTGTGGAATGAGCTGGCCGCAGCGCTCTTGCCCAAGGTTGAAATAACACCCCACAGCTACAAATACCGAACGTAGCAAAGCCGCTCCAGGCCGTTAAACCGTGCGCATGTAATGCAGAAGGCAAAATAGCAATCACCAGCCCCACCGTTGCCCAGGCAAGCAAAATGGCCAACCCATAGCCGAGCGTACCGGGTGGGTAGCTGGGTAGTCGCAGCATCGCGCACTTGTTAGGGTTTGGGGCCGTGTTTTTCAGTGTACTAACGGCCACTAATGCGACGACGCCAGCACCCAAATACAACCATAAGCTGGGTGGCGTTATGCTGGGTGTATGGAAGATAAACAAGCTGGTAACCGCCGCCCCCAGGCCAAATCCCATCGCAGTACTGGTTGTCACGTACTTGGTTGCCATGCTGCTATCCCCGCCAGTGAGCAGCCGGTGCATGTAGGTTGGCGCAACCGCTGACGTCAGGGCGGTGCCTATTCCGAGTAAAAACCGAGCCGCTCCCAGGGTCACTAAACCTGGCACGATCAATGTTAGGGAAGTAGCCACAAGGCATAAGAGCAGTGCAGCAATAATCAACGGCTTGCAGCCTACCCGCTCAGACAAACCATTAAGCCCCAACAATACCGGCATAATACCCGCTACATAACAGGCAAAAGCGAGTGTTGTTGCGCCAACGCCCAAGCCATCACGAGCCGCTAATGCTTCATAAAGCGGTGCTTGTAAATTGACCGCCGTGGTAATCATGCACAGCGCAAAAGCCAGCTTGAGGGCGTTCGATCGTCTCGTCACTTTGTACCTGCCTCAGTTTTCATGTGAGCCGTTACGTTCGCACTCTTAAAGAACCGGGATAAGGTACACTCAGCCATTATTACCCAGGCACTGTTCTGCCATTTTGAAGAACAGTTGAGGGCAACAAGGGCGCTTATGAAACTACAGGTTGACCGACACGCTGCCACCCCCATGGCTCAACAGCTGGAAGAAAGCCTTCGCCAGTGGATTCAACACAACGGCGCAGGCGGCGGTCTTCGTTTACCTTCAATACGCCGCTTGGCAGCGACACATAACATCAGCCGTAATGCGGTCATCGATGCCTACGAACGACTAGTGTCGTCAGGTTTAATTCGCTCAAAACCCGGCTCAGGCTTCTATGTTGCGGATAGCGTCGCCGTACAGACCAACCAACAGCGCGCTTCTAGCCCGCTACAGGAAGTCACCAATGGACTATGGGGGCTTTTCGGCGCAGAAGAGAACACCCTCAAGCTCGGCTGTGGGTGGTTGCCCAACACTTGGCGCGAGAGCGACGATCTTACCTACGCTATCCGCCAAGTTACCCGTCACAGCCGCTCAGGAATTTTTGAATACAGTACGCCGCACGGGCTTTTAACCTTACGCCGTCTGCTACAAGAGCGCCTGCGCCCGCTTGCGATTACCGCAGATGCCCAACAGATCGTGACAACCAACAGCGGTAGCCATTCTCTAGATCTGTTAGTACGTTTGCTGCTTGAGCCCGGCGATGTTGTATTTGTGGAATCACCCGGTTATTACAACCTGTTTGGGCTACTGCATTTGCAGCGCATTCGCGTGATTGGGGTCCCCCGCTTAGCCGATGGGCCCGATATCGAGCGCCTGGAAGGTTTGTTAGCCCACCACCAACCCAAACTTTTCTACATTAATAGCGTTTTCCACAATCCTACCGGCAGCACATTGACTCCCGCCGTAGCGCACCGCGTTTTACAGCTTGCCGAGCAGTATGATTTCAGGATCATTGAAGACGATATTTATGCTGATTTTCAGCATACTCCAACCACACGGTTAGCAGCCCTTGACGGGCTTAAACGTGTTATCTATTTAGCCAGCTTTTCAAAAACTCTTTCCTCGTCACTTCGCGTGGGTTTTATCGCTACTCCCCCGGATCTAGTACAACGCCTGGTAGATATCAAAATGCTGACCAGCATTTCTGCATCACTGTTTTCAGAACAGGTACTGGTTATGCTGCTGCAAAACGGCAGTTATCGAAAACTCACTGAACGATTAAGAACCCGGCTTTCCAATCAGATGGCACTAGCATTAACGCTACTAAGAAAATCAGGGTGGGAAGTGTTTACCGAACCGGCGGGCGGTATGTTTGTCTGGGCCAAGCCACCCACGGATGATGAAACGCTTAAGGCAGCTGCACAGCGCTACGAAATCATGCTTTCGCCGAGCCATCTATTCCTACCCGACAATGCGACAACCCCCTGGTTGCGTCTCAACGTTTCCTATATGCAGGACCCTAGAGCCAAAGCGTTTATTGAAGCTAATAGCCGTTAAGCCAACACGCCGAAATAGGTCATCAAGCCAACGATAATGCTAATGGTGATAAAGAACATGAGCGTGCCCGCCATCAAGGCGCCTGCCGCTACGTTGCCCATACCATAACGTTGGCCTAGCAACGGATAGACACTTGCCATGGGAGCGCCTGCAAACAGTAAGCCACCGGCAATCAGTAAAGCGTCATTGCCCGCAATCAGCCACATGCAGATCAAGACACCCAGTGGATGAATGATGAGCTTACCCGTAACGATCTGGCTCACCTCCCCCACTACGCCGCGAATTTGCAGGCCATAGAGCGCGCCGCCAATCGCAAATAGCGCGGCAGGGCCCGCCGCTTTTGCCAACATATCAACCGCCTGGATAACCGAAGTAGGCAGATGTGTATCGGTAACGGCGATCAGAACTCCGATAAACAGGCCAATGAGGATGGGATTTTTAACCAGTTGCTTGAGCGTTTTCTGGAGTGATTTCATAACGCCGCGACCGGCCTGCTGACCCGTTTCGGCTAGGATAAGCGCTAGCGGAATGATCAGCAGGTTCTCGATGATCATATTCAAAGCTAAAAAATTAGCCGCAGGCGGGCCGATAATCATCACCGCGACCGGGTAGCCACTAAACGCGCTATTGGACATCGACATCCCCAGCGCGCTGATACTTCCGGTGGTCAGCGGCTGTTTTTTCAGCATGACGGTGTACCCAAGCGCCAATCCGAAAACACCCAGCGAGCCTAGCCCGTAGGCCAGCAGGTAGTTGATATTGAAAACTTCTTCCAGAGGGTTCTGGGTAATGGCGCGGATTAACAGTGCAGGGAGGGCGATATACAGCACAAATCGGCCCACTCCCTGCATTTGCTCGCGGTTGAGAATACGGATCCGCATGGAAAAATAGCCAACAGCAATCAATAAAAAGATAGGCATGATGATGGCGGCAACTTCAAACATGCGGTGTATCCATACGAGCGTTGATCCTCATGAAGTGTCTGTTTCTGACAATATAAAGCAGATCATAAAAGCGCTATCGTATAACGACAGTGCTATTTACTCTCGATGAATCAATGGGTCAGTGCGATAAGCTCATTATAAAGCGCTTTGGGTAGGGTGATACCATCACGCAGGCTATTTTCTCGGGCCTCAAAACGGCGCTGTGAGGGTAGCCGAGCGCCCTGGCCTAAAATGTTTTCAAACAGCACTTCAGCATGCTGAAGATGACGAGCAGCATCCTGGCCCAAGAAAACGTCCGGCGATATGGCGATAATCAGCTCACCATGAAACGGCTTACCGGTTTTCTGTTCGTTGGCGGGCTGGGTTTCATGGCCCAACACATCACCAATTAGCGGCCCGGCCAATAGCTCAATCATGGTAGACAGCGCCGAGCCCTTATACCCGCCAAACGTGAGCATCGCCCCCGCCAGCGCATCTACAGGGCTGGTCGTCGCTTCACCTTGAGCATCAATTGCCCAGCCTGTGGGAATCTGTTTGCCTGCGCGCTTATACAGTTCAATCTCACCGCGCGCCACCACACTGGTCGCAAAATCAAACGTATACGGCGCGCTACCCGGACGTGGCCAGGAAAACGCGATAGGGTTGGTGCCCAACAAAGGCTTCGTGCCACCCGCTGGCGCTACAAAAGCGTGGCTGGGGGTCATGGCAATGCCAATGAGCCCTTCACTTGAAAGGGCCTCGACCTCAGGCCATAGGGCTGAAAAGTGAAAGGCGTTATTGATCGCCAGCGCGGCTAGCCCTGTTTGCCTGGCTTTTTCTACAAGCTGTTCTTTACCCATTTCAAACGCTAACAAGGAGTTACCCTGGCGGGCATTGACCTTAACCACGCTGGGCGCTTGATCAATTACTTCCGGTACGGCATGCGTATCAACGCCGCCATTGAGCGCCGTTTGAACACAGCCGATCAGGCGATATAAACCATGGGAATGGCATTCATCGCGCTGAACCGTCAGCACATTGCGCGTAATGGCTTCTGCATGGGCCTGGTTATAACCATTATGCTGAAGTACGTTCAGGCTCAAGGATTCAGCATCCTTAAGCGATAGGGTAATCTCTTCGCTCATCATCAACTCTCTTCATTTTTATTAGATAGAGGCGTTAAAAAAGCAGGTAATTGCTTACCTGCTTAGGAGTCTGTTCATCATTGAATCAATGTTGCGCATCCCATCCCATGACGACGCTCTGCTGCAGTAAACACCCGAAGATGCCCATAGCTCGCTACGCCTGATCGCGGTACTGCGCGTAGGTATCACGCGCACGGCTAAGATGCTGGTGCATCATTTCTCGTGCGGCGCTGCCGTCACGAGCAAGGATAGCGTTAAGGATATGCGCATGCTCTTCCTGTACCCGCTCCAGGTAGCGTTGGGATGAGAGCGGATTGATATCGTTACTCAGCAGTTTGGCGCGAGGGATAACGCTTTGGCTCCACTGTTCGTAGAACGATTTGAAGAAAGGATTTTTAGTCGCCGTAGCAATAGCAAAATGGAACAGGTAATCCTCTTCTCGAGCTTGCGACTGAGTGGCGTACGCGTTGGCAAACGCTTGGTGTTGCGCTTCCAGCCGCTTCTGGTCTTCAGCATCGTAGCGTAAGGCAGCAAGTTCCGCCGCGGCGGGCTCAAGCGTTAAGCGAAGCTCCAGAAGATAGAGAATGTCTTCCACCGTAGTGGGATTGATACGCTCGGCTGGAAGCGCCTCCACTTTAGAGGAACGCAAGACCGACGTGCCGACACCACGGCGTGTTTCAACCAATCCCAGAGACTTGAGATGAGTGATAGCTTCGCGAATGACCGTGCGGCTAACGCCAAAAGATTCACACAGGCTATTTTCGGTAGGCAGCTTATCGCCAACCGCCACTTTCCCCTGGGTAATCAGCGTCTCCAACTGGTTCGCTACGTGAACAGATAAACTGCCCTGCTGAGCGATCCGGTTAACCTGAAACGACGCCATAGTAGGCGTTTGCTTGGCCATGCCTGTTATCCTTTCCATGTATATATCCAGTTGCACCATAACGTACAACCAGCGCTCTATGTGCTATTGGCTATCGTCTGGATGACCAATAGCAGCAAATTTGCCACCGTGATAACGCACGGCAACATCATCGCAGTCAAGATTACGATCGCGCTGTTCCGTCTCTTCCCGCCAGGGTTCAGAGCTATCTTTTGGAACCCAGCCAAGGAAACCGGCATGAGTATTATCCCACCACTGTTCAGCATTGTCAGATGCCCCATAAACCACGGTATGCTCCAGCCGAGGGGTTGTAAAGGCACGTTTTAACAGGCTAATGAAGTCATTCAGGCTCAGCCAAGTGGCCATCATGCGAGTATCAACGGGCTTGTCAAAACAGGAGCCAATGCGCACGCTAAGTGTCTCGACACCAAACTTATCGTGATAGAGACTGGCCAGATTTTCGCCAAAGCATTTTGAGACGCCGTAAAGCGAATCCGGCCGCTGAGGAACCTGATTATCTATTCGCTGATGGCGCTTATAAAAGCCTATCGCATGGTTGGAACTAGCAAACACGATACGCGGTTTACCATTAAGCCGTGCGGCTTCAAAAAGATTGTAAGTACCAATAATATTGGCATTCAATATATCATTCCAGGGACTTTCAACCGACATCCCGCCCAGATGAATGATGCCATCGCATCCTCGTACCAGCTCGGCTACAGCCTGTTGATCGCTGAGATCCGCCTGGATCAGTTCCTCACCTGGCTGAGCATTGTCCAGAGGTGCAATATCCGAAAGGCGGACATGCTTGGCAAACCCGGCAAGATGCGGACGCAAACTTTTCCCCAATCCGCCAGCCGCCCCAGTCACTAGAATACGATTAAACATGCTATCTCCTGCTTAGTCTGTTGTTTGCCTTGTTGGCATTGAGCGAAGGTGATATCCATCAAAATTGAAATCTAAAAGCCGTAAAGCTTGGCCGGGTTATCAACCAGAATTTTTTGCTGGACGCTGTCAGAGGCCCAATCCAAAAGTACATCAAGCTGCTCGGCGTCATCAGGATAGCGTTCCCGGGGCACCCCCACATGCGGCCAATTTGAGCCCCATAGCACGCGCTCGGGCGCATGCTCAATAAGCCGTTTGGCAACAGGCCCTACATCGTTATACCCCGGACCGCCGGTTAGACTGGTCTCATACGCCCCGCATATTTTTATCCACGCGTTGCCCCGGTCGAGCAACTCGACAATACGGTCTACGCGTTCATCATCAGCCGCTACGGGATCCATGAATTTGCCAATGTGGTCAATGATATAGTCGGTTTGGATGGCCTTGAGAGTGGCCATATAGTCGTTGATCATTCGGCCGTTGAACTGCACCATCAAGTGCCAACCAAGTGGCCGAATGCGCGCTTCAACGTCGCTCAATTGATCCATCCCCACGGCACCACCGGGAAGCTGCATGATACGGGCGCCCCGGGCACCTTGAGAATGAAAGGCATCAATATCTGCCTCCGTAGCATCAGGCCTGACGGCAACAATCGCACGTGCATTTGCCTGCCCGATTTGGGTAACGCCTTCAAGCACGGCCCTGTTATCAAATTGATAAGCATTGGACTGGGTAACAACCACGCGCTCAAGCGAGAGCCTGCGCTGTACTACTTGATAATTTTCAACCGTCGCCAGTTCTTTAACATCGGGGCCGCCAGGCTGTGCGGTGTAGCCCGGCAGATACAAATGCATATGGCAGTCGGTCGCGCCAGCCGGCACTTTCAAACGCGGCGCGCCCCCTTCCAGTGGACGCGTGTTGGCTGGGATGGACATACTCAAAACTCCTTCAAAGCATAGGTAATCAGCGCATCGCGGTTGATTTCAATCCCCAAGCCAGGGCCATCGGGAATGTTCATAACCCCCTGGTGATGCTCTAGGGGCGTTTTAACCACGGCCTGACGAAATGGATTTTCAGTGCGGTCAAACTCCATGATGGGTTCAAGTGGCGAGCGCCGTGGCGGATTGGGCGGCAGTGCAGCCATAAACTGAAGGCTCGCCGCCAGGCATACTGCGGTTCCCCATACGTGAGGCACTAAGCGCACGCCGTGCATGGCGGCCATATCTGCAATTCGGCGCATTTCGCTAAAGCCGCCGACGCCACAGATATCCGGCTGGATGATATCGATAGCCCTGCGTGCAAGCGGCTCCTGCATGGCGTAGCGGCCGTGCCAGTTCTCGCCACTTGCCACGGGAATGGGCTGGCTCGCTCTTACCGCTTGGTAAGTCTCAATCTGCTCAGGGAGTACCGGCTCTTCAAACCAGTCGATACCAAACGCCGCCGCACGCTGGCCTACCTCGATGGCTTCCAGATAATCGTAGCCGTGATTGGCATCAATCATAAGGCGCACATCCGGCCCGATTGCTTCACGCACGGCCTCAATCACTTTCAGATCTTCTTCAACATCAAAGCCGATCTTGATCTTTACGGCATGAAAGCCTTCGTGACGATAGCGCGCTACTTCCGCCGCTACGTCGCTGACACGCTCAACACCCTCGCGGCAAAACGAGCCGGTGGCATAGGCGCGCACAGATTCACGGAACCTCCCACCAAGCAGCGTGGAAACAGGTACGCCGAAGTGCTTGCCCTTGATGTCCCAAAGCGCAATATCGATACCGCTCAGAGCAGTCATGGTTAAGCCACGCTGGCCCTGATCACGCAGCCGATTATAAAGGTTAAGCCATACTTTCTCTGTTTGCAGCGGGTCTTCGCCAATCAGCGCCTGGGCGTATACCTGGACAATGGCCGCATTGGGCTTGGCAGGCCCCAAGCACTCGCCCCACCCAATGGTGCCGTCTTCACAAATGATTTCGACTAAGCAGTGCTGGCGGCGCGTGAATGACATCGAAGCACTTTCAAACGCTGTTTCAAGCTTATGATCCAGAATATAAGTCTTGACCGCTTCTATTCTCATGGCTGATTTTCCTGTCATGGCGTTATCTAAAAAGGCCAGGTAGCGTTAATGAAACTGCCGGGATGTAAGTCACCAGCATTAGCGCTACAAACAGCGCCAGGAAGAAGGGCCAGATGGTGCGAACTGCATGCTCAATTTTAATTTTCCCGATCACGCAGCCCACAAACAGGCACGCGCCTACCGGCGGGGTACATAAACCCAGCCCCAGGTTCATCATTAAAATGATGCCGAATTGGATAGGATCCATGCCAAACTGCATGGCTACCGGCAGGAAGATGGGCGTGCAGATCAGGATT
Source organism: Halomonas sp. 72 (assembly GCF_052379785.1). NCBI lineage: Bacteria > Pseudomonadati > Pseudomonadota > Gammaproteobacteria > Oceanospirillales > Halomonadaceae > Halomonas > Halomonas sp. 72. The sequence continues at coordinate 83,207 of NZ_JBQSYY010000015.1, forward strand.
AACGCCGCCATATCCATGATCATGCCCAATACCAGTAGAATCAGGTTAAGCATCAAAAAGATAACCACAGGCTTGTCTGAAATCGTCATTAACCCGGTGGTCAGCATTTCAGGCACGTTATAGAGCGCCAGCATATAAGAGAAAGCCGATGCGCAGCCCACCAGAATCATGACCAGCGATGTGGTTTTAACCGACTGAATAACGGCAGCCTTGAAGGACGACCACTTAAGTTCACGGTAGACAAGCCCGGTCACGATAATGGCGTAGATGGCGCCAAAAGCCCCGGACTCCGTTACCGTCAAGATGCCCGAAAGAACGCCGCCGACAATAATGACAGCGGTCATCAAGCCAGGCAGCGAGGCGATCAGGCTAAGAAACAGGGCTTGCCAGCCGGGAAATGCCTCACCTTTATAGCCACGCTTAACGGCCACGATATAAGCGGCCACGGCCAGGCTTAAGCACATCAGGATGCCAGGCACGATACCGGCAATAAAAAGCTGGGTAACGGAAATACCGCCGCCCGCCGCTACGGCATAGAGAATCATGTTATGGCTGGGCGGAATGACCACGCCGGCGACCGACGAGGTCACCGTAACGTTGACGGCATAGTCAGCGTCGTAGCCCTTCTCTTTCATCACCGGGATAAGAATCGAGCCCAAGGCAGACGTATCGGCTACCGCTGAACCCGAGATGCCGCCAAACAGCATCGAAGAGCTTATATTGACCATCCCCAGACCGCCGCGCATCCTCCCCACCATAGCGGAGGCCAGGCGAACAAGCCGGGTTGAAATGCCGCCGTGAAGCATCAGCTCACCGGCGAAAATGAAAAACGGAATCGCCAGTAGCGAAAAAACGGAAATGCCGGATAAGATACGTTGAAAGGCGACAAACAGCGGTAGCCCTTCATACATAAACGCAGCGACAGCGGCCAGCCCAACGGCAAAAGCGACCGGTGCACCTGCGACAAGGCCGAGAAAAAAAATTCCAAACAGTATCATCAGCCCCATGACTTATGCCCTCCCAGCGTTTCGAGACAGTAATCGTTGCACTATATCCGCCCCTGCAAACAGCATGATCAGCACGCCACAAATTACCAGTGGGGCTGCACGCCAGCTTTCAGAGAGACCAATCATTGGAATAGCCCTTTCCATGTTTGTCATGACCAGCTTCCAGCCCTGAGCCACCATAAAACCACCAAATACAAGAATGAAAAGATCCGAGATGTGGTGCATTAATCCGCGCAGAAAAGGAGGAAAGCTCTCTCGAACAAAGTCGATATTCAGATGGCTGTGGTATCTGACGCCGGCAGCGGCGCCCAAACAGGTGATATATACCACTAATATCAGGGAGGTTTGCTCTACCCAGGTTGGCGTGTTGTTAAGCACATAACGTCCAAAGACTAGCCAACCGAAAGTAGCAATAAGAACGACCAGCATGATGCCCGCCACAAGCACGCATAGCTCAGCCATGCCATCCAACACGCGGTCTACAGAGCCTTCTTTTGTCGTGCTTTTTCTACTGCTGGGTGTTTCAAGTTCTATACTCACGACACATTTCCTTTTAATCTTTCGGCGGCATCAAGCCGCCGAAAGGAAGTCATAAGAAAATTATTGAGCGGCTCTGATTTCCTCGATCAGCTCACCCGTGCCCGGGTTATTAGCGATAAAGTTGTCATACATCGGCTCCATCAATGTTTGGAAAGCCGCTTTATCTTCTACTTCATTAATTTCCACGCCGTTATCCAAGATAATCTGACGGCTCTCTTCAGAGCTTTCGACCCACAGCTCACGTTGCATGGTGGAAGCATTCATCGCTTCTTCACGAACGATTTCCTGGTCTTCTTCGGATAACTTGTCCCAACTGGCTTTGGCAACACACAGGCACTCGGGAATAATCAAATGCTCGGTTAAGGAGTAGTATTCCGCCGCTTCGTAGTGGTTGCTGGATTCAAAGGAGGGGTAGTTGTTTTCAGCACCATCCAGAACACCGGTGGTTAAACTCTGGTAAACCTCGCCATACGCCATTGGCGTCGCATTGCCGCCAAGCGCCTCCATCATCTCGACGTAAAGATCGTTATTCATGACCCGGATCTTTAAGCCCTGAACATCTTCTGGGGTGTTGATCGGATGCTTGGTGTTGTAAATGCTTCTGGCGCCTGAATCGAACCAGGAGAGCACTACCAGACCTTTATCTTCCAATGCATCAGCAAAGCGCTGACCAATCTCGCCATCCATTACCGTGTGCATATGGTCTACATCGGTAAATAGGAAAGGTAGCGAGAAAACATTCGTTTCCTTAACAATGGGTCCCATGGGCCCCATATTGAAATTAGCGAAATCCAACGCACCATTGCGGGTTTGCTCAATCGCATCAGACTGATCACCCAGCACGGCATTGTTGTAAACACGGGGGGTAACGCGCCCTTCTGTTTGCTCTTTAACTGCCTCGGCAAAGGCTTCAAGCGCTACCGTATTGGGGTAACCGTCAGGGTGAATATTCCAGCCCCGCCAGTTATCGGCTTGGGCAGAAACAGCAGCGGCTAATAGCGAGACACCCGTTAGGGCAAACAGCGCTTGGCGACGGATAGTTTTTGTTTTCATCACTTAAAACCTCTTATTATTACTTGTGGTTTTTTTCAGCTTTTAGAAAGAACGCGCTACACCAACCAGGCGCTCTAACTGCTGGCGTTGCTCTTGGGTGGGCATGGTTAAAGGCGCACGAACGCTTCCAGCCGGGCGGCCGATAATATCCGCGCCTTCTTTAATCAAGCTAACCGCGTAACCGGCTTTTTGATCACGCAGATCAATAAATGGAATAAAGAAATCGTTCGTGATTCGTTTAACGACGTCTTTATCACCGTTGCGGAGCGCTTTATAAAACGTAACCGCCATATCGGGTACAAAGTTGAATACCGCAGATGAATAGGTATTAACGCCAATTGACAGGTACGCTTCTGCGAAAATCTCTGCCGTAGGCACACCGCCCACATACACTAAGCGATCACCGACCGTTTTAATGATTTTGTTGAGTGCCTGAATATCGCCTTTACCATCTTTCAAACCGATAAGGTTCGAGCAGGCATCCGCGAGTGCTTGCACCGACTCGGCATTCAGAACCCCGTTCCCTCGGTTGTAGTAAATGACGTTGATATCAGTGGCATCACAAATTTGCCGCGCATACTCGACTAATCCATCCTGCGGACACTCTGTCAGGTACGGGGGCATCAACAAAATACCATCGGCACCGGCTTCAGAGGCGGCATCAGCAAAGGCCTTGCCCGCTTCAACACTTAACCCAGCGCTTGCGATTACCGGCAGCTTACCATCGACTACTTCCACCGCTACACGAACAATCTGGCGATACTCTTCAAGCGTCAAATTGAAAAATTCGCCCGTACCACCAGCTACAAACACGGCAGAAATGTCGTGGCTGATAAACCACGCTAAGCGCTCGCGGTAGCTTTTTTCGTCAAATTTTCCGTTCTGATCAAAATCGGTAATGGGAAATGACAGTAGTCCATCTCCAACTGCTTGTATTACTTCTTGTTTGGAAAATTTCACAGAAACGTCCTCATGCTTTCTCATCCATGTTTAATTACATGGCAATAGGTAAAATCGTAGTAAACTAGTTATTTGTCATACATCATACAAACTAGAAAATAATCAACACGCGCAACACCTGCAAGTAAAAAGCTTTAAGCTTCGACCAAAGTGCTAGCGTCTAAAATATCTTTTAAAAACCCAGTAATTTTTTTAAGCAATAAAAACAAGATTTTGCCCTAGAGGGTGCACCTTCATGGAGAACAATAGCCCCTAAGCAATTTTGCCGGAACCAACTTAATATCGGTAGGCATCAAATATTGATGATTAAATCCGGCTTAAAAAGCGGTGAATTAAACTCATCCGGATATCCGCCAGGGTTAGCCAGTACGCGCGTACCGGCATATATAAGATCCACCGGTTCATGAACGTGACCGTGTATCCATAGATCCATTTTGCCCATCAACTGCGGCAGATGAGAGGCAAAGGCTGGGGATAGCGCATCACCTAAATATTGATCAGGAATGCAGTGGTGAAGCGGCGCATGATGGCTGATCACTACCCTGGGACCATCAAACGGCTTGGACAGTTCGCCTTCAAGCCAAGCGAGGGCTTCAGTGTGCAGCTGCTGACTCGCTTGGGGTGTCAACGTCGTGCCCGGTGACGTTTGGATGATTCTGAAATCGGGCATGTAGCGCAGCGCTTTGGACTCGGTATGGGCTGGATTTTTCGTCGGATCACTGGCGTAAAGCGCAAAATCGGTCCAGAGGGTCGTGCCATAAAAGCGTACGCCGTTGAGCGTGACGGCGCGGTTATCCAGCAGTTCGATATCAAGCCGCTTGGCCTCTTTCTTAAGCTCTTCGCGCATCAGCGGCATACAGGTGCCATAGAACTCATGGTTCCCCGGCACAAACAGAATTGGCAGCGTGGGAAACTGCGCCCGTGCCCAGATTAAGCCTTCAGCTTTATGATGAATATCCCCCGCTAACATCACAACATCGGCCTTTACATCGGATAACGGGCGGCTGTCCGCAAAGTGCTCCAAGTGCAGGTCGGATAAAATACGCAGACGCATCCAATCTCCTTAACGGGAAAGCTCTTCGATAAACGAGTCGATAAGCCTGATCACCTGCGCTTCATCTTCGCGGTGAGGGGTGTGGTGAAGGTTTTTAAGTATTTCGCAGTGCGCCGGGCCTTGGATATACCGGGCAATACGTTCCGGCTGGCGGTGCGAGCCATATTCATCTTTCTCGCCGTGCAATACCAATGTGGGGCAATGCACGCGTTCAAGCGCGGGTACCAATGACCAGTTGATGAAGTCAGGATGCAGCCACGTATTAACCCAGGCATCTAACACCCAGCGGGCTTTATGACCGTGATATTTTTCCAGCTTTGAAAACTGTTCTGGCGCTTTAAAAGCGGCTTTTGCCTGTTCGATACCAGAACGTGTACGCGCCTCGTTAGCCGATTGAGCAGCAATCGTAATCAGCCCCAGACACCGTGACGCATAAGCGCCAGCACAGTGAATGGCCATGCAGCCGCCCACGCTATGGCCTAATACAATAAAGCGGTCTATCGCAAGCGCTGCACATAAAGCGGCAAAATCAGTGCCGGGTTCATCGTCAATAAAGCTCAACGGTGGCGGCTCAAGACAGGCGCTCGATTGACCAAACCCCAGCCGGTCATAGGCAATAACGCGGTGTCGGGTCTTTTCGCATAGCGCTGCTGGAAAGCTACGCCATAAGGCGGTACAGCCGAGAGAGTCGTGTAATAAAATAATCGGTGTATCAGAACTCAGCGCCGAGGGTTCCCAGCTGCGTGCAAACAGGTGTCCGTGAGACAATGACACCCAGTGGTCGTGATAAGCGATTGATGAGGTCATGGCGTAGCTCTATTGTTATTAAGCCTTTTTAAAACATATGTTGAAGACATAAGCTATGTGCCTAAACCAACATAGCACGTCGAGATATTCCGCAAAAACAATCTGCCAAAACAATCTGCCAAAACAATTTTTCAAAGACTATCTATCAAAAATTGTCTATCAAAATCTATCTATCAAAACCTATCCATCACAACACTGCATAACCACTTAGCATTTTAAGAAGCAATTCTGCAGCAAGTAGACGACTTCATCTATGCGTCTGTTTAAGCCGTCCTTGGCCGGATAAAGTGCGGCAGACGCTATGTGTCAGTCATTTACCTTGCGCGGCATTTTAAGAGCCAGTGAGAACGGTCGTTCCTTGCGACACTTGACAAAGCGCTTTACAGATATCACACGCGCTCTCCCCCCGACCCATCAGTTAATTCTACTATCGTGAGTTTTCAAGCCCACAGAACCTAGCGGCTCAGAACCCATTTTTTGCCATTTCCTCTCCTCGCATCCACTTTTCCACCTACGTGCATAATCTATCGAACGGAGCTTTCACACCCCTGCTGCATCGCAGCAAAAAACCGCTACACTTTACGAAGTACCCTATCTGGAGAATCCCACGATGGCCTTCCCGCTAATTCCTACTTCTTACGATGGTGATGTTCTACCCTTCTGGAGGCTCCAAGCATTATGGCAACGCACCTCCATGGAGCACTGAAAGCACACCTAGGCTAAGCATTTGGTTTTAAATGTAGTGTGATAAGAATAATCACCGGGACCAGAGCTTTTTTTGGCTCCGTGAATTATTTATGAAAAGCTTTTCCATTCAACGATGTAAGCAATTGCTTACAAGCGATGGTCATTTACCTACACCTTTTTGGCTAGCTCTGTGCTTAAAAAGCGCCTACTATCTAGCTTCGCAAGCCAATGCTGCGTCGCACAATAGAAAGTTTCATAACAAGGATATTAGATAACCTTCACAACAGGAGTGCATGCCATGCAACACTCAGCAACTCAATATTCGGCAACCAGCGCCTACATTATGGAAGTATGGGCACAACATGCCCTAAAGCAGCGCGCAGCGTTTGATGCGCTGGCTGCCTACATGCTCAAGCTGTAAGCGCTTTACAATGATATGCTTGAATCAACGCCTCACTATGAGGCGTTATTTGTTTAAATAAAGGCAAACCTAGGCCGGGCTATGCCTCAACGCTTTCGACTAGGTTTCCTTAAAAATATTCATGCGCTTTATAGCCTGACATGGATCACTGTCAAAGAACATTTGAACCAAGCATCCCCTCTCGATAAATCCGCTCTCTTCATAACAATGGAACGCCTTGACGGTTTTCACCGTAACGATCAAAACGTCTTATGAATATTGATGTTAGCTAAGCAGCTGAGAATTTTATAGTTATTTTCTCGGACAGGTATGGAGTTATATAACGAATTAATCTAATATTAATTAGGCTCATTAAAGCATTATTTTCAACGTGCCATTTTACTCGTATATAAACACATTGACTAAGGAACTGACAATGCCATCACCTTTGCTAGCCCGGATTTCTCACAGGGTATAAAAGAAAGCGGCTGAAAGTGTTAACGTTTCAGGGCCTTACACCAAAAACCAACACCAACAGCCGCTTCCAAAATGGTACCTGAAAAGCTGACCTTCTCGCCACTCTCTCGCCGCCAAATTGAAGCCGACTTCTCCGGGGGCCACATTACGTCGGACGCCGGATTACTCCTGCTTCGTGAAGTCGATAAACAGCATCGCCTAACACGCCGCTTGGCCGCCGTGCTTCATGATCCCCGCT
>NZ_JBQSYY010000016.1:0-89690 GCF_052379785.1 Halomonas sp. 72
TATTCTTGGCGAGAATTCAAAAAGCCGCGAACTAATCGATCCAGTCTTTGGATCAATGAAGTGGACGCATATTGTGACGTCTGCAAGCAGATTCGCCCTTTTCAAGACATGCGTCCCCGAGGCAGTGGCGCTGGCATGGCGATAAAAGCTCTTGAGTCTGGCACTTCATGTTTTGAGTTCTCATGTGTTTCTTGCAGGAAATCGCATCGTCTGTATCTGGTGGAGCAACTGCTTGGTGAGGGTTTTATTCGGATACAGAAATTTGGAGAGCTACCTAGAGCCAAGCTAAACAGGGATCGTAACCTTCAGAGGTTCTTGAAAGGCGATCGCGATAATTATGAAAAAGCCATTGTTTGCCTTTCGCACGAATACGGGATCGCTGCCTTCGCTTATTCCGCCGAATAGTAGAGAACAACATTTATAGGTTGCTGGACCTTGTGCAGGAAGATGCGCAATCTTCTGAGACCGAAAGTGAAGACCTAGAAGCCATAGATGAGCTTCGAAAAGAATCACCAATGAGCGAAAAGATTAAAGTGGCAAACCGAGCATTACCCGAACACCTCAAGCCGGATGGTCTAAATCCATTAGGGCGCCTATACCAAGCGCTAAGCCAAGGTGTGCACAGTTTGTCTGATGAAGAATGTCTCACAAGAGCAAATGAAATCAGCGTATGTTTGGCCTTCCTGGTTAGTGAGTTGGCAACACGAAAAGCTCACCGAGAAAATTTCAAAAGAATGGTTAGAAAGCTGTAAGGCTAACAAGGCCAAGCACAGTGACAGCGTTATAACGTTTTTACGCTCAGAAGTGTGATTGGATATTTTTAATAATCGAGAGTTAGCTACAGCTGCTCTTATTATAGTCGTCTTTATTTGGGCGTCTATAAAAAGTAAGGAGGTTCTGACTGCTATAAAGTTAGTCGTCAAATCCTTTTTTCAAAAAAGCCATACTGATAACCACTTTGACTTTTCTTTTATATATTTCAGCAGTTGTATATCTGCTCTATAGTATTAATATTTGGAATATAGGGTAGCTTAAAAATACGATACTGTGGTTTTTCTTTATCGGTTTTGTTCAGCTTATGAATACGACCAAAATAACCGATCCCCAAAAGTATTTGAAAATATCTTTAAGCTCTCAGGTTAAGCTCATTATACTAGTTGAGTTCCTCGTAGCGTTTCATACTTACGGCTTTATAACTGAATTTATTTTAGTAACGACAGCTACATTGTTGGCGTGTTGTAGTGCATTTGTTAAAAACAAACCTGAGTATCAGCAAGTACGAAAAGTATGTGACAATATTTTAGTCATAATGGGAACCTTGATTTTCATCAGCTCGATCTTAAATATATATGATGAGCCAGGTAGGTTTATCAGTATTGATATATTCAGGGATTTCTTGGTGCCAATATTGTTATCTGTATCTTTACTGCTATATGTGTATGTGTTTTATTTTTTTTTGGCGTACGAAAGAGCATTTATTATGACCCGTATCTATACTGATTCTCGACAACTTCAATGGTACGCAAAATTTCGCTCATTTGTTGCCTTCAAAGGTAAGCCAAAACATATCCATGAGTGGTTGCACTATTCTTGCATTTCAGAGTTTGAGTCAAGAAAAACGATTCGACTGTCAATAAGGAAATTTAAAGAACAGCAGCGTAGCTCAACAGTATAAAAAAGCGTTTAAGGCAGATTTCGCAACGCCCGCCATTTTTAGCTCAGGCTGAGTTTTTGTTTACGAAGCAATGGTTTTGATTAGGTGGTAGACGTCGCTCATTACTTAGCGCGGTGTTATCAAATAGAGAGTTTGAAAAAATGACCCTATCAGGTAGCTGCCTATGCGGCGGCGTCCAATACGAAATAACAGGCCCTCTTACCGACGTCTACTACTGCCATTGCACAATGTGCCGCAAGCTCCACGCGGCCGCGTTTCGAACCTGTGCCAAGGTGCAGTCCGAGCATTGGCGAACCGTCAAAGGCGAAGAGCTGCTTAAAACCTACGAGTCATCGCCCGGGGAGTTCAAGGTGTTCTGCTCGACCTGTGGGTCCAGCATTCATACCCGGTTCACTGAAAAGCCGGAGGTTTACGCGCTTCCTCTTGGCACCCTCGACACCGACCCCGGTGCGCGCCCAGGCCGCCATGTGTTCGTGGGCAACAAGGCGCCGTGGTACGAGATTGCCGATGACTTGCCCCAGTTCACCGAGAACGGCTGAGGCAGTGTTGCTCAGGCTTAATATCATTTTCAAAGCCCAGCCATTACTCTATGCACCCAGCTTACCCAAGGCGATCCACCAATCTTATGACGAGAAAAATACTAGGCTTGAAAGTCAAACGGCAGCAAGAAGCCAAGCCCGCCAACGAAGTTGAAGATCAATTCTCCGATGACCCCGAAAAACGCTTTCTAAATGGCGTCGCCATCCATCCGTCCCCACGCATTGATTTAGAAGCGGGTTCCAGTCAGCGCAGCGTACGAGCGATGGACTTGATCACGCCCATAGGGATGGGCCAACGCGGCTTGATCGTAGCACCGCCAGGCTCGGGCAAAACGACGCTACTCAAACATATCTGCCAGGCCGTGGCCGAGGCGCACCCGGATATCAAGCTGTATGCCTTGCTGATCGATGAGCGCCCGGAAGAGGTGACGGACTTCAAGCGCAGCGTGTCGGCAGAGGTACATGCGTCGTCTTCAGATGAAACCTACACCCACCATGTGCGTATGGCCGATAAGCTCCTTGAGGCGGCGCGTAAGCAAGCGGGTGAGGGGCACGATGTGATGATCGTGATCGATTCGCTGACTAGGCTTTCACGCGTTCATAACGCCGAGCAGCGGGGCAATGGCCGCACGATGACGGGTGGGCTGGATGCCCGAGCGATGGAAATACCCCGCAAGTTGTTCGGCGCCGCGAGAAAGATCGAAAACGGTGGGTCGCTCACGATTCTGGCTACCGTGCTGGTAGATACGGGAAGCCGTATGGATCAGGTGATTTTCGAGGAGTTTAAGGGCACGGGCAATATGGAGATTGTGCTGTCACGCGAGGTGGCCAATCAGAGGATTTTCCCGGCCATAGATATCTCCAAGAGTAGTACCCGCCGAGAAGAGCTTTTGATTGATACAAAGGATATTGAAAAAGTACGCACACTGCGTAGAGCGTTGACCCAGCTCAAGCCAGTCGAAGGCGCGCAGAAGTTATTTGAGTTATTAGGGAAATATCCAACCAATGCCGAGCTATTGGACGCGTTTTCACCAGGCTCCGCCTAGTCGTTAGAAAGACCTTTAATGGCCACACATGTTTACCCATGGCTTGGTAAAACAGGCCTTAATTGCAAACGCCTTTAGCAGAGAAGCTCACCTTTTATTCGTTAAGAGGTGAGCTTCTTTGTTATGGTTTAACGGTTACTTTTTCTTAAAGTTCAGGTTTGAAGCGGGCACTACTTTTCGAACTGGAAAGCCTTCAATTTCTCTGCGCTCAATGATGCTGTTTAATCGCCTTTCAATGGCACAAAGATTTTTAAAGTCAGCCAAGGCGACAAACGAGATAGCTTCACCAGAGGCACCCGCACGGCCGGTTCGGCCAATACAGTGAATGTACTCTTCTGGCTGAAAGGGTAAATCGTAATTCACCACACGGCTTAGCTCGCCAATATCCAAACCCCGTGCGGCAACCCCTGTGGCGACCAGGTACTTTAGCTCACCAGATTTGAACTGCGCCAAAATCTTTTCGCGCATGGCCTGGCTTCTGTCGCCATGAATGGAATCCGCTTTGATACCACGCTTTGCGAGTTGGTCAACCAGCTTGGCCGCGCCGTGTTTTTTCTCGATAAAAATAAGCGCCTGATCCCACGCTTGCTCGTTAATCAGGTGGCTCAGCAGGGCGGACTTGGTGTCTTTGTCTACCGCGATTAGCCATTGCTTGATGCTGGCGGCGGCGCGCTCGTTGGGAGAAATGGATATTTCAGACGCCAGGTCGGTCATCTTGCTGTCTGAAAAACCGTAGGCCAGCGCCCGAACGTCGCCATTCATGGTGGCCGAAAACAGCAGGTTCTGACGGTTTTCAGGCAGGCGTTCAATGATTTTGTTGATATCGTCGACAAAACCCATGTCGACCATTCTGTCCGCTTCGTCCAACACCATGGCTTTGAGTTCATCAAAGTGCAGCGCACGCTGATGCGCCAAATCCAGCAACCTGCCCGGTGTGGCGACGAGGATATCAATCCCTTCTATCAAGCGCTGTTTTTGAGGTTCGCTATCAACACCGCCATACACCGCCATGGAGGTTAAGTGCAGATGTTTAGCGTATTGAGCCACGCTGGCTTCAACCTGAACCGCTAGCTCGCGGGTCGGTACGAGAATCAGCGCACGGATGCGTTTGCCACGTAGCGTTCCCGCTGTACTGAACCGTTCTAGCAGAGGCAGAACAAAGGCTGCGGTTTTGCCTGTTCCGGTTTGTGCGGTGGCGATTAAATCGTTACCCGAAAGAATGGCAGGAATCGCTTGTTCCTGGATGGGAGTCGGGGTTTTGTAACCTAGTTCGGTAATCGCTTGAACTAGTGGGCTGGATAAGCCTAGTTTTGCAAATGACATAGGGGGCTCTGACGGGATGTCGTAAGGGGTGTCGAAATGAAAATATGTCGCAGTATAACGTAGTGCTTGTAGTAGCGCTGATTTACCGTGTTGCGTGAACTTTGCACATGCCTTGCTGCTCCGCATCCAAATTCCGAATAGGGCAGGCTGACCCGCAACGCCGTACGCCATTATGAGATAATCGAGTCAGAGAATTGATTAAGCAATCGACGAAGAGGAATACATGAGCTGGTTTATATTGTTTGTAGCGGGCCTTCTGGAGATTGGCTGGGCCATCGGGCTGAAATATTCGGTGGGCTTTACAAAACTCTGGCCGACTGCCTGGACGCTACTTTCGCTAGTGGCGAGTTTTCTACTGCTGGGCTTGGCGCTGAAAACCCTGCCCGTGGGTACCGCTTACGCGATATGGGTAGGGATTGGCGCAGTGGGGACGGCCATTTTAGGCATCGTGCTGTTTGGCGAATCTTTGGGCGTACTCAAATTAATGAGTTTAACGCTGATCGTTGCGGGGCTTGTCGGGCTTAAACTCGCCCACGCCTGATATCCATGGAAACCGCTAGTGGCTGCCCGTTCATTAAGCGTACCGGGGCGTGCTACCCGAAAGGCCACCGGGAGTACGTTGTTGAAAGTACGTTGTCGAAATCTGCTCTGTTAATGCCACCGTTATTGTTCATGACGCTTGATCATGTTTATCACCGGCAGCCCGCTCCTCCGCCTGATCCAACAGTACTGGGCCACTACCTGCCTCCGCCAACTCATCATCCGGGTTATACAGCGGGCAGCGGGTCATGCTTAAACAGCCGCAGCCGATACAGCCGCTGAGGTTATTGCGCAGCGTTTGCAGGTAGGCAATGCGGCCATCCAGCATGCGCTGCCAGTTCCGGGATAGCTGCTGCCAATCTTCCACCGTGGGCGTGCGGTTATTGGGCAGAGACTCGAAAGCTTGCTTGACCTCGTCCAGGCTGACGCCCACTTTTTGCGCGGCTTTAATCACTGAAATGCGCCTTAGCACCTCCGGTTTATAGCGGCGTTGGTTGCCCGCATTGCGCGAGCTTTGAATTAGCCCCTGCTGTTCGTAAAAGTGCAGGGCGCTGATATTAATGCCGCAGCGCTTGGCGACTTTGCCGACACTCCAGTTTGCCTCCGCCATTCTCGCTCCCGTTTTTCTTCTGGTTCAAAAAAAGCTTTACCTCAACTTGGGTTGAGGTTTTAACCTTTTATCCGAACCCACGCAAGGAGAGCAATATGTACTTGGAACACGTGAATCTGGTCGTTGCTGATATGAATGCCATGCTGGAGTTTTACCGCGCTGCCTTCCCACATTGGCATATACGCGATGAGGGGCAGGGTGAGTGGTACGGCAAACCGCGCAAGTGGGTGCACTTTGGTGATGAAAGGCATTACCTGGCGTTAAGCGATCATGGCGAAGGACAGAACCGAGCGCTGGAAGGCCATAGTGTTGGTCTGGCGCACTTTGCCTACGTGACCGATAACCTGGATGCCGTAGTGGCTCGATTAAATAACGCGGGCTTTTCCGTTGCCAAACCGGGTGCCACCGAGCCGTTTCGTAAAAACGTTTACTTCGTTGATCCAGCGGGGTTTGAGGTGGAGTTTGTTGAGTATCTGAGCGACATCCCGGCAGAACGTAATTTAAATCGCGATGCGCAGTAACCAGCAGTGTAGAAAGAATCAGAGCAACGGAAGGGAGATACTGTAGTGAAAGTCGTCGTCATTTTTCATTCTGTAACAGGCACTACCAAAAAGCTGGCCCACTCGATTGCATCAGGTGCTGCAATGGAGCCTGGTGTTGAAGTGGTCACAGTAGAAATTGTTGGCGCCGATATTGTTGAAGGGCGTTTCCGTAACATCGAGCTGCTGCGGCAACTCGATAATGCTGATGCGATTATCTTTGGCTCACCTACTTATATGGGCTGCGTATCAGCACAGTTTAAAGCGTTTACGGATGCCACAAGTGAGTGGTGGGCAAGGCAAGCATGGGCAAACAAAATTGCCGCGGGTTTTACCATTGGTGCTAACTTAAGTGGTGATCAACTGAGTACGATTCAGTACCTGCAAGTGTTCGCTAGTCAACACGGTATGTTTTGGGTGGGTCTGGATACACCGGGCAACTATGATCCTGCAATGCGTAACAGGCTTGGTGCACAGTCCGGGCTTATTGCCCATTCCGTGGATACTGATCTCAATGAAACGGACTTACTTACTGCGCGTTATTTAGGTCAGCGGGTAGTACAAACCGCTAAAAAGCTCGCGGCTTGAAGGAGAGAACGTGCAAATTTGTGAAACGGGATAGTATGAAACAGAGCGGTGCATTGAATGACAGCACATTGAATATGACAAGTGTTTAATGAATGATGAGCTTCGTAAGCATCTCGCGCCAAAACATAAGATAAAGTTAAAGCTTTCTATGAAGTGGCACTTAAAGTGGGGTGGAACATGCAAGGGCGCACGGGGTTACAGGCATAATTATCATACTGCCTTTATTCTGAAATAGGAATCGACATCACAGGGGCATTTAAATATGCCTACTCGTATGAAATTTTGGAGTACATGGGTAGCTAATAAAGGCCTCCATGAATGCTGTAACTCAGCGGTACTAATCTCCATCGTTATGGGCTTGAGATAAGAATGGACTATCTAGAAGTCAATGCCAGTGACATTCCCACCCAGCTTTTACTGGAAGCCGATCCTTCTGAACAGAGCATCGCATCTTATCTGGATGGCGCTTGGTGCTTCGCGGCAAAGCTAAACGGAAACGTCGTTGGTGCCTGTGTCACAAAATCTATTAACACCGACATCGCTGAAATATTTAATATCTCGGTTTACCCGGAATTTCAGCAGCAGGGCCTTGGTTCTGGACTGTTGAGCTTTGCCTTGTCTGAGCTGAAAAGCAAAAAAATACAGCGTGTGGAATTAAGTACCGGCACTTTTGGATATCAACTGACCTATTACCAACGCCATGGGTTTAGAGTTGATCATGTGGTTAAAAACTATTTTCTGAATAATTACCCTGAGCCGATTCTTGAAGATGGCATACAGCATCAAGACGCGCTGCGGTTGTACGTAACGCTATAAAAAGGTGAGTTCAGTGGCAAAAGTAACCTTAAAAGGGTTTATCGAGGTTCCCGGTAGCGATCTTGATGGCGTGCAAGCCGAACTTAACACTCACCGCCAACTTACTCTTGAGGAGCCTGGCTGCATAACGTTTAAGGTTACTCAAGATAAAACTGACCCGTGCCGTTTTGATGTTTATGAGGAATTTATTGACCGCAAAGCCTTTGAGGAACATCAACAGCGGGTGGCAAGCTCTGACTGGGGCAAGCTAACCCGTAACGTGAAACGCCATTACGATGTGTTTGAGTAGGTTATCGTATCGTTTTACTAATCAAGAGAGACTTCGATAGGCGGTTTTGCGACGCAGTAAAACTTGCCTGAGATGCGCCCTCGCTGCAAGGTAACCCCTTAATATCACCATTTTTCGAGGAATTCTTGTGAAAAAAGTCGCCATCGTAACCGGCGGAGGGCGCGGTATTGGCGCCGCTACTTCAATTAGGTTATCGGGCCAAGGGTATGCCGTTTGCGTTAATTACCTTAAAAATAAAGCAGCAGCAGACGCAGTGGCGGCGCATATTATTGAAGCGGGCGGTAGAGCGATGGTCTTCCAAGCGGATGTTTCAGTGGAAAGTGAAGTGCATTCACTGTTTGAGGCAACCCGAAAGCGGTTGGGAAAAGTAACGCACTTGGTTAATAACGCGGGCATTCTATATACCCAATCTGTGTTTACCGATATTAGTGCTGAGCGCTTTCAGAAGGTGTTGAGCGCCAACGTGATGAGTGCTTTTCTATGTTCGAAGGCATTTATCAATCAGGCAGAGGGAGCGGGCGCGATTGTCAATGTCTCTTCCGCTGCGGCACGCACCGGTGCGCCGTTTGAGTATATTGACTATGCCACATCAAAAGGTGCGATGGATTCGATGACCAAAGGCTTGGCTCTTGAGCTTGCTGACAGGAGTATTCGCGTTAACGGAGTGCGGCCAGGCTTTATCCATACGGATATGCATGCCGATGGCGGTGAACCGGGGCGGGTTGAGCGCTTGGCGCCCCAAATCCCTTTAAAACGTGGCGGCACCCCTGAAGAGGTTGCTCAGGCTATCACTTGGCTTCTATCGGATGAGGCTTCTTATGTGACCGGCTCGTTTATTGATATTGCGGGTGGTCGGTAGTTTGTCTTAAGCGAGTAGAGGCTTTTTCAATCGCCAACTCGACGTTACTGTCGGAAAAACCTTCAAGAGAGCGCTTCATGGGTATAATGCGGCCCATCGCCCATTGCCGTAGTGTGGGCGCGCATATCGGGTCGTATCGGCGAGTTTACCAGTCGATTCTCATTTTACTGTAGAAGGTAGCTGACATGATCAATACCAAAATTTACAAGGCCGTTTATGAGTTGGCTGAAAAGCTGATGAAGGCGGCAGAGAAGGACGATCGAGAGACGTTTGATTCGCTTTATGCAGAGCTGAACGCTATTTGTATCGAGCATGAAGATACCGATAAGGATCATCCGGAGCAGTGGGAAACGTTGGCGGATTTTACCGAAGAGCTGGATGACGCGCTGGTGATGTATGAAAAGGCGCTTCACAAAGCCGAGGTCGCCAATGCTAAAGACCACCTGTCGTCTATCGGTTTTTCAATGGCGACCCTGCAGGTTGAGTTGGGCCAGGAAGAGGCTGCTATTCAACATCTGAAAAATGCCAAAATCAGTGCCAACAAGATTGAAGATAAAGATTTGAAAGCAGAAATTGATGAGCTGCTTGAAAAACTGACAGCGAAATAGCTGGCTTTGTTGTTACCATGATGATCTTGATAAATGCACATCCAACGGGATTGTGCTGGGTTTTCCTAAGACCAGGAGCTATCGTTTGACCAATAATGATATTTTTCGCCGTATCCGGTACTGCTTTGATTTAAAAGATACTGCCGTATTGAAAGTTTTCGCGCTGGCAGAGTTCACAGTATCTGAGGAGCAGGTGTCCGGGTGGCTGAAAAAGGAGGAAGACGAAAAATTCCTCAAAATGAGAGACCGCGAGTTGGCCGCGTTTCTTAACGGATTTATTAGCTATAAGCGTGGGAAGCGCGACGGCGAGCAGCCCGCGCCAGAAAGTAACTTGAACAACAATATGGTGTTCCAGAAGCTGCGCATTGCGCTGAATTTAAAAGCCGATGATATTCTAGCTATTTTTGAGCAGGCCGAGTTTCGGTTGAGCAACCACGAGTTAAGTGCTTTCTTCCGCAAGCCTACGCATAAAAATTATCGTGAGTGTAAAGACCAGGTGTTGCGTAATTTTTTAATGGGTCTTCAGTTCCAGCAACGCCCTGAATCCAGGGGTTCAGAAGAAGTCTGAGGTTGTCACGCCGCTGCGATTTACAGGGTTTCAGAAGTAAAAATGGCCATTCAATGCGAATGGCCATTTGCTGTTAAGCGTTTTTTAAACAGAACCTAACGCTTTAGCAGGTTGGTTTTGGCCAGATCAATGACTTCGTGCATGCCGCCATCCATGACGGCACGTAGCCCCCAGAGGCTAAACCCTTTGACCTGCTCCATGCCGATGGTGGGCGGCAGTACCAGCTCTTGTTTGGCTGTTACTACATCAAGTACGGCGGGGCCATCGTGGGCTAATACATTGTCGATGGCATCGGCCAGCTCGCCAGGGTTTTCAACACGACGGGCATAAATGCCCATTGCGCTTGCAACGGCAGCAAAGTCGGGATTGTCCAGGTCTACGCCCGTATTAATGAAACCGGCTGCTTTCATTTCAAGTGCAACGAAGCCGAGTACTCCATTATTAAAGATGACGATTTTGATCGGAATGTTGTGCTGTTTAAGTGACAGTAAATCGCCCATCAGCATGGAAAGGCCACCGTCGCCGGAGAACGTAATAACTTGCCGACCCGGCTGCGCGTACTGAATGCCAATCGCCTGAGGCATGGCGTTAGCCATCGAGCCATGCGAGAACGAGCCGATAAGACGACGTTGGCCGTTCATTTTAAGGTAACGTGCCGACCAGACTGTGCACGTTCCTACATCGGCAGTAAAAATCGCATCCTCATTGGCCTTTTCGCTCAACAAGCGCGCAAGGTACTGTGGGTGGATAGGTGAGTGGGCCGAGTGATTTTGCGCCTGTTTGTCCAGGCCTTCGCGCGCTTTAACGTAGTGGGCCAGCGCTGCATCCAGAAAGTGCCGGTCAGTGCGCGTATGAAGCGCCGGCAGAATGGCCTCAATGGTTAACCCGATATCGCCGACCACGCCCAATGCCAGCTTGGCGCGCCTGCCCAGGTTTTCAGGGCGAATATCGACCTGCACGACGTTGGTCTTTTGCGGTAAAAACTGTTTATACGGAAAATCCGTGCCCAGCATCAGCAGCAGGTCGCACTCCTGCATGGCCGCGTAACCTGATGAGAACCCGATAAAGCCGGTCATGCCGACATCATAGGGGTTGTCGTATTCGACGTGCTCTTTGCCGCCGAGTGCGTGCACGATGGGGCTCTTAAGCGCATCGGCCAATTGCATTAGCTGGGCGTGTGAACCGGCGCAGCCTCGGCCAGCGAAAAGCGTAATGCGCTCTGCATCGTTGAGTAGTTTGGCGAGTGCTTCCACTTCGGTTTTGGCGGGCACCACACGTGGCGTGGGGGGTAATAAGCCATGGCGCTGCGTTACCGTTTTAACCGGTGAGGCGCGCAGTGCAACATCACCAGGCAACACCACGACCGCAACGCCACGCTGCCCAACGGCGGCGCGGATGGCATTGTCCAGCACATAAGGTAATTGGCTGGCGTCGGAGACCAGCTCACAGTAGTGGCTGCATTCACGAAATAGTTCTTGGGGGTGGGTTTCCTGGAAATAGCCGCCGCCGATCTCTGAAGAGGGAATATGCGCGGCAATGGCCAGCACCGGCGTGCGCGTGCGGTGGGCATCGAACAGGCCGTTGATAAGATGCAGGTTGCCGGGACCGCAAGAGCCGGCACAAACGGCTAGGCTACCGGTTAGTTGTGATTCGCCGCTGGCGGCGAATGCGGCAACTTCCTCATGGCGTAGGCCCACCCATTCGATGCCGGGCCGCTCGCGTATGGCCTCGGTTAGTCCATTCAGGCTGTCGCCGACAACGCCGTAGATCCGCTCAACACCACTTTCCACCAGCGTTTCGATCACTAAATCAGATACGTTTTTGATAGACATGAGAGACCTCAAACAAAGTCCAGGTTTAACGTTGCGGCTGTTTGCTTGCGCGTGTCGTAGCAGGCCTCTTTATCCGTTTTAAGGTCGATGCCGTAGGTGGGAATGATCGTCTTGAGTTGGGGGAGCCAGCCATCAGCAGTTAGCTTGTCGGCAAAGCATTTCTCCAATACCTCTAGCGCGATAAAGGCCGCCGTTGATGCGCCAGGAGAAGCGCCTAGTAACGCGGCGAGGGAGTGATTGGATGAGGCGATTAGCTCGGTGCCAAACTCCAACACACCGGCTTTTTCATGGCTGGGTTTAATGATTTGCACGCGCTGACCCGCCACGGCGTGGGTCCAGTCGTGATGGCGTGCCATTGGGTAGTATTGGCGCAGCATCTCAAATTGGTGGCTCTTGCTTTGCAGTACCTGGGAGACCAGATACTCCGTTAGTTGCCAGTTATCCTTTGCAACATCAAGCATGGGCATCACATTATCCAGGTGTACCGAACGGAACATGTCCGTTAGAGAACCTTGCTTGAGAAAGCGCGATGAAAAACCGGCGTAAGGGCCGAACAGCAGCGATTTTTTATCACCAATAATGCGCGTATCCAGGTGGGGAACTGACATCGGAGGCGAGCCATGGGCCGCCTTGCCGTACACCTTGGCGTGGTGACGTTCACTAATGCTGTCTATATCGCAGCGTAGCCAAATACCACTGACGGGGAAGCCGCCGTAGCCGTGCCCTTCAGGAATGCCAGACTTTTGCAGCAGTTCGATAGCGCCGCCACCCGCGCCGATGAAAACAAACCCAGCCTGAATGCTTTCATGGTGCTTGCTGTGCGTGTCGTGCATTTTCACGCACCAGCGGTTGTCGTTTTGTCGAGTAATATCCTGTACGTGCTTTAAGTAGTGAATTTCAAACCCGGATTGCTGCGACAAATGGTCGAACAGCAGGTGGGTAAGCGCGCCATAGTCGACATCAGACCCTGATACGATACGCGTCGCCGCGACGGGCTCGCCATCGCTGCGTCCTTCCATGATGAGCGGGGTCCACTGCTCAATCTGCGCGGGGTCTTCGCTATATTCCATGCCGTGATAGCAGTGGTGCGATGACATCTGTTTAAAGCGCTGGCGTAGATAGTTGACGTTATCCTCGCCCCAGACAAAGCTCATGTGCGGGCAGGGATTAATAAATGCCTGTGGGTTGGGAATGGCCCCTTTCTTGACCAGATAGGTCCAGAGTTGGCGTGAAATATCGAACTCTGTGTTGACCTCCAGCGCCTTGCTGATATCAACCGTGCCGTCTGAGCGAGCAGGGGTGTAGTTCATTTCGCAGTTGGCGGCATGCCCGGTACCTGCGTTATTCCAACCATTGGAGCTTTCCTGGGCGCAATCTTTCAGTGTTTCCAGCACCACAATCTTGAGTGAAGGTTCTAGCTCTTTGAGAAGAGTTGCGAGCGTGGCGCTCATGATGCCCGCGCCGACCATTACAATATCTGCCCGCTCGGGAATCTGTGCTGATGTAGGCATGAACGTTCTCCGCTTAGGAACTCAGCACTTGCTTGATGCGCTGATAAAGGGAAGGTCAATATCCTGCGGCACTATGGCATACACGCGTCGCCAGGGCTGGTTATCGATTAGATGCCAGCGGTGGCCGCCACCTGTGGTGTCTTCCGCCAATAAAATGTCGCCGGGGTGCAGCGTGAATGAGTCGCCCGTGCGCGTCTCGAAAGTGAGTGTGCCGCTAAGCGTTAAGACGAATTGACGGTTAGGAGCGTCATGCCAGCTAAAGCTGCCGCCTTCGCTTGTTTCGCGAAAGGAGATGCTGGTCGTTTCGATGACATCACTGAGCAAGTCATGGCGCTCACCTTTGGGAAGATCAATCCATCCTTCTTCAAAACACGATTGATGGTTACTGCCTGTCCATAACCTTACACATCGGAACATTACTGACTCCTGATTGTGAGTAGTGACAAAACATGATGAAAAATAGAACAATCATCTGAGTTTAAATACTAGTTCGGATTTTGTGCAATAAGGTGCGTGACCAAAGCTAAATTTATGCCTAAGGTGAAGTGGGTTTGATAATTTAAATATGGGCATGGGCTGGGGATTCCATGCCGCTATTCTTTTTATAAAAAAGGGGTTGGCGCTTTTCTGGTTAGCCGCCAATTATCTCTGGCAGGCTCTATAACGTTTGTAAATAAAAGGAAACCACCATGGGAATCAAAAAAAAATTAACGCTAGCGGCAAGCATGTGTGCCTTGTTCGTGGCCATCACAGCGGATGCATGCACGCGCGCGGTATATCAGGGCCCTGATGACATGATTATCACGGCGCGCTCCATGGATTGGAGGGACGAAATACATCCGAACCTATGGCTGTTTCCAAAGGGAATGGAGCGCGATGGTGCGGCTGGACCCAACTCCGTTACTTGGACATCCCAGTATGGAAGTGTCGTTACCAGCGCGTTTGATATCTCAAGCACTGATGGCATGAACGAAAAAGGCTTGGTGGCTAACCTGCTATGGCTTGCTGAGGCAGAGTATCCTGAATTTGGGCCGGATGACGAGGGGCTTTCCGTGGCTGCCTGGGTCCAGTATGTTTTGGATAATTTTGCGACCGTTGATGAGGCGGTGGAGGCGCTGCGCGATGAGCCCTTTGTGGTCGTCTCTGCTGAAATACCGGGCACCACTCGATTTGCTACGCTTCACTTGTCAATTTCAGATGCCAAGGGTGATAGCGCAATATTTGAGTATATCGGCGGTAAACTCACTATTCATCACGATACGTCATACAATGTGGTGACAAACTCGCCCACCTTCGAGCAGCAACTGACGCTGGATGACTACTGGAGACAGATCGGTGGTTTGGTCATGCTGCCTGGCACAAACCGTGCCGCAGATCGATTTGTCAGAGCGTCGTTCTACATGGATGCCATCCCTAAAACGAGCGATACAAGAGTCGCTGTTGGCAGTGCATTTAGCGTGATTCGCAATGCGTCTGTTCCTTTCGGCATCTCATCAGAAGAGGAGCCGAATATTTCTTCCACCAGGTGGAGAGCGGTATCTGATCAGAAACACCTTGTTTATTATTTCGAGACGGCACTTACGCCTAACACGTTTTGGGTGGATATGAAGGATGCCGACTTTACTGAGGGCGTGCCTGTTCGCAAACTGAGCCTCAAGAATAACAGTGTTTATGCAGGCAATACGGTCAACGCGTTTGAGGACGCCGAGCCCTTTGAGTTTGCTGGCCTGTAAGGTGCGTTAAGGGCATTTTTTTGCTAGTTAGCGCATGAAATAGCCCCCTGTGTCGCGGTTAGCGCAGGGGGCTTTCTCTTACTTAATAAAGCCAAGGGATAGAAAAAACTGCGGTTAGCTTGTTCGATTATTGTGATTAATACTAAAGTAATGGCGGCTGGTACCGATATTAAATTAAGCACACCTATTTACTGATCGCTGCCTAGAGTTATCCATGCCAAAAATCGTGATCTGTTTCATTACAGCCCTGCTACTGCTGGCACCGTATGCTCAAGCGAACACCGATGCGGCTGAGGCCGCGGCGCTGGCATGGCTTGATGCAATCGATAGTGGCGAGTATGAGCTGGCTTGGGAGGAGTCATCACCGCTTCTTAAGAGTCCGCTTTCGCCCAGTATGCTAGAGCGGATCATTAGCGCAGCGCGCCGTGACTTCGGGTCGGTGGAGGCAAGACGCCGCACACGCGTCATCACGCAAACCTCTATGCCCGGCGCTCCCAAAAATGATTACAAAAAGTTCATCTACCAAACGCGTTTTGCCAACAAGTCTGATATTACCGAAACCATTACGCCGCACTTTGAAGACGGCGTTTGGAAAGTAAGTGGGTACTATGTGAACTGATCAGCAACAAGTGGATTGCCCCGTTGCTACAACCGTGGGGGGGTGAATCTTCACGCAGGCAAAAATGGCGTTCCCCGAAGTGGTGTTCCACGGCGTGATAGCTTCAAAGTTGTGCTCGAATACATGCACTTCAAAGTAGGGCTCAAGCAGCGTAATTAGCTCAGCAAAACTAACCGCGACCATGGGGTGCTCATCGTTCCATACTTGGGTATCGCACGCGTTGGTTTTTGCAATACTAAGTTTGAGGGCCTGTTTTTCACCGCTACCGCTGTAATGCCACCCGGAACGAAACGTGAAGGCATCGTCGGCTTTTTTAACGGTGTGGCTCACAAACAGATTGTTATCGATTTTATCTTTATCGACTGCGTTGAAGCAGAAAACCCCGCCACTCATTAAGGCGCTGTGCGCACTTTCAATACACGCTTTGAGCTTTTCAATTCCGTCGCTGTAGTGAATCGAATATAAAAAACAGGTAATCAAATCCTGCGGGTCGCTTACCTGGAAGTTGCCCATGTCCTGACACGTAAACTGGGCCTCAGGGCAACGTGTGGCAGCAATATCCAGCATGGGCTGGTTAATATCCAGCCCGCTGCTCACATAGCCATTATCAATAAAATGGCGAACATGAGGCCCGGTACCACACGCGACATCGAGGTGAAGGTTGCCACCGTTACCAAAAATTTGGTGAAGCCTTTGCACGGCGTTGCTTTGCGCCCGGTAGTCGATGTCTTCGCACATCACATCGTAATAGCCAGAAAGGTCGGTATAGAGTGCGTTAAAGGACATGGCGGCCTGGGTAGCTTGGGAGTGAGGGTGGCGCATAGTAAACGAGTGGAGTGGCTTTTAGAAGCCAGCCGTGCGGAAGGGAATTTTGATCAAGACATCGCAGGCCGTCGCACAGGCTTGCGATGTCTTTTTCGGTTTATAGCGAGATGTCAGGCGCAAACTGCATACTTACCGCCACCCGGTTCCAACTATTAATGGCTAGAATCACCGTGGTTAGCTCAAGAAGGTCCTGTTCGCCAAAGGCAGCCAGAGCATTCTGGTAGACGCTGTCGCTAACAGACTGTTGGCTGATTAAGGTAAGCGCTTCGGCCCACTCAAGGGCTGCACGTTCCTGTTTATTGAAGCAGGGGGCTTCCCGCCAGGCAGGCAGTACATCCAGTCTTACCTGATGCTCGCCGTCGTCTCGGGCTTCCTGAGTATGCATATGCTGGCAGAAGCAGCACTGGTTGATTTGGGAAACGCGTAGCTTAACGAGGTGGATGATGGCAGGCGTTACCGCGCTATTAGCCGCTACTTCGCCCAGAGGCACCAAATGTTTAGCAAGGCGAGGGGTTAGCTTGTAAACGGCTTGTCGAGAAATACGCTGAGACATGGCAGTGACCTCGTTGATTGGTGAGGTCTCAGCTTATAAAGGTGTGCGTACTACGCCTTGTAAATTTGCGACAACTTGCGCTGGCGGTAAGAGGCGGGTGTTTCGTTGGTAAAAGATTGGAAGGCGTGGGTAAAGTGTGGCTGATCATAGTAGCCACAGTGGAGCGCTATTTCTGATAGCGGCCGGTCAGCTTCAAGTAAGCACCGTCGCGCTCGGTTGAGGCGAGCATACGTCACCAACGCGCCTGGCGAGACACCGACTTCACGTTTTAATCGACGTTCCAGGGTGCGTCGGGTTAACCCAACATTGGCAGCTAACTGCTCAGGTGGGAGCTGTAACTGGTTAATCGCCTGGATGATTCCTGGCACAGGGCTTTTACTCGTTAGTCGACTTTTGAGTAAACCCAGAAGCCATGTTTCAAGCAGGGCTAATCCTTTGGGTGCATCAAGCTGATAAAGGCGCTCCACCACCGGCATTAAACTGTCCATCCAGGAGGGGTTTATGTCATCGCCCAAGCAAAGATGCGCGTCTATACACTGTTCCGGGGCTAAGCCCAGGAGGCTATACATACTGGTCGGTTTAAACCGAATGCCCATCCGGGGGGTGGACGTATCAAACGTCTCAAGCAACATGTGTCTGTTAAAGCAGAGCGTGACGATGGGACGAGAGCTTCCAAGGTGAATGGTGAGGCTGGCGCCTGCATCGGGGTAAAGCTTTTCTACGATGGGGTGCGCAAGGGTGCTTTGCCCGCCCATCGACCAAAGGCATTGCACCCATGTGCGAAGGTTGGTGTTGGGCAGGCGCTGCTGGAAATTCAAATGAACGGCGTTACCGGGCAGAATAAAGTGGGCCATGGCGACAACCTGCTTTGTTGATGAATGGACTTCATCGCATAAGCTGTATTAAAGCCTAAACACAGGGGCTGGGAAAGTGGCTATGCTTGGACAGTGAAGTTCTCACTTCGCAATGAACTGTTTAATCATCAATCCACGTGGTTGAGCCCTTCAAAACAAGCGTCAAGCTGGGGCTCTTGCCCGCTGTGCCGTAGGTAAAGCACCATCTCACGCGCAACGATATTGATTTGATGAGTAAACACCAATAATTAGCTATGGAGTCTACTGCTTCGCCTACGGTATGCTTTTTTGAACTGCTTTCAGCTCAAGAGAACTTCATGGCCCTTATCTCAACGACTCCAGAACCCCCTTACTACGCCGTTATCTTCACTTCCGTGCGCACGGATATTGAAGATGGCTATGATGACATGGCGGAGCGTATGGTTGAGTTAGCCATGCAGCAGCCAGGTTTTTTAGGCGTTGAATCGGCTCGAAATGAGGTGGGGGTTACGGTTTCCTACTGGGCTGACTTGGCCTCGATTAAAGCGTGGAAGGCGCATGCCGAACATAAAGAAGCACAGCGGCTTGGGCATCAGCAGTGGTATCAGCACTTTAAAACTCGGATTGCCAAGGTTGAGCGGGATTACGGCATCTAGCGGATGCTACTTCCCTAGTCTTCTGCTTTATGTCGGTTACATCATCAAGCGCGTGAGTGCTTGTAGCCCCAGAGCAATCAACAGCACTATTACGCCGCCTATCAAGCTGGTAAACAACGCATGGCGCTTCCATAGCAACAGCACTCGATTACCGAAGCGATAAACCAGCCAGGCTAAGCCATAGTAGCGCAGGCCACGAGCAATTAATGCCGCCAGCAAGAATAGCAAGACAGGGTAGCCCGAAATGCCCGCCGTTATCATGGCTATCGGAAAGGGGATAGGCAGGATGCCCATGGCTATAATGGCAGCGAAACCGTATTGATTAAAAAACAGTTGAAACGCCTGAAAGCTCTCCTGCATACCGGTGACGTTGATAAACCATGTGCCTACCGACGTAAATAACAGCAAGCCTACGCTGTAGCCCACCAGGGAGGCGATCAGACAGCCCAATGTAGTGATGGTAGCCAAAAGCCAGATCCGCTGCTTGTTGGCTGCCATTAGCGGGATGAGTATTAGCTCAATGGGAATGGGTAAAATAATGGTTTCAAGAAATGAGAACACGCCCAGTAGCCATAGCATATTCTTTGAGCCGTTAATGCGCTCGAACCACACTTTAGGACTTTTTGAGATAATGGCCATGGATGGGGTCTACATCGGCGGACTAATACGGCGGTACATACTGGGTCAGTCCCATGGTATTGTCTAGCGTGAGCGGTGAGGTGGCGACACGCAGGCGGTAGGGTCATTTTACTCTTCATCACTTCTCTTATTGGCTGAGATATAACAGATGCCCCCACACTCTTCTCCTTTCGCAGCTCCTGTTTTTTGGCGTGACCCAAAATGCCGTATATAGAGCTTCGCAAAATAGGCAGCTAGCAGCCAATAACGCTGCAAGCAGTCGATTAATAGCGACTAACAATCGAGGCGTTTGAATGTAGCGCTTTAAGAAAGCCCCCGCGTAAACCCAGCTGGCTAACGATAACCAGCAAATAGGCAGGTAAAGCGCCGCGAACATGGCTATTTGAGCCGGGTCGTTACCCATTGTATAAGCGCCAATGCCAGACGCCGATGCAATCCATGCTTTGGGGTTTAGCCATTGCATGAGCGCACCTGTTATAAAACCAGGCGGTTTGGTGGTTGCTTGCACAGGCAACTTGCCGTCATCCATTGCTAACCTGATACTTAGATAAAGCAGAAACGCTACTCCGGCCCAACGAAGTAACACTTCAAGTAGAGGCACGGTGGTGAGTAAAGCGTAAAGCCCTGCACCAATTCCTAGAAACAGCGCTATAAACCCTAGTGTGGCTCCTGTCACAAAGATTAACCCTTTAACAATAGGGTAGTGGGTGCCGCTACTGAGGCATATCAAATTGACGGGGCCTGGGGAAATGGATGCGGCAAGGGCAAAGGCTGACATGGGGAGTAATAGCGAAATGCACATTGTGATCCTCCTAAACAGTGAGGGGAGTATGCGATGACGTGGCGACGGCGTATTGTATAAAATTGATATGCGCAAGATTCGGGTCGGCAGGCCGCTAGGGAGCGCTTAAGCTAGGAGAGCTTCGGTATCACACAGAGGAACCGGCAATGGATGATTATGCGCGTATCGAAAAGGCGATGGTCTACATGGTCGAGCGGGCGGTATTGCAACCCAGTTTGGAAGAGGTTGCGGCTCATGTGCATTTAAGTGCCTACCATTTTCAGCGCCTGTTCTGCCGCTATGCAGGTATTTCGCCCAAGCGCTTTTTGCAGGCCCTCACCCTGGAGAGGGGTAAGCAGTTATTAAAAGAGCCGCGGGCATTACTGGATGTTGCCCATGAGCTTGGGCTGAGCGGTGGCTCTCGGCTTTATGATCACTTTGTGCAGTTAGAAGCGGTGACGCCTGGAGAGCATAAACGTCAAGGGGAGGGCGTCTGTATCGAGTACGGCGTGCATGCAACGCCCTTGGGCAGCGTGCTGGTAGCGGTGACTCCGCGCGGCGTTTGCCGTATGGGCTTTGTGGATGCTACGAGCGCTGATGAACTGCTGGCGCGGCTTGCCAAGGAGTGGCCGCGAAGCTCGCTCAATCATCGCCCAGCGGCGACGGCGTATGTGGTGGATGCGCTATTGGCAACTTCTAAAACAAAACCTGGTACGTTATCGCTTCACGTGACCGGTACCAATTTCCAAGTCGCAGTATGGCGAGCACTACTCACCATTCCTGAAGGCCAGTTGGCAAGCTATACGCATATTGCTCAAGCGCTGGGCATGCCTAAATCGTCGCGAGCCGTAGGCAATGCGGTGGGTGCTAACCCAATTGCGTTATGGATCCCTTGCCACCGTGTTATCCAGCAAAGCGGGGCGTTAGGCGGCTACCGTTGGGGCGTCGCTAAAAAGCAGATGGTGCAGGCCTGGGAGCTGGCGCACTTAACACCTGAAGTGGAGCCGCTCGGTGCATTTAAATAGTCAACAAGGAGGTTTTAAATGAACATTACCGCGATACAAGCCGATATCACTACGCTTCATGTTGATGCCATTGTTAACGCGGCTAACACCTCATTACTGGGTGGCGGAGGCGTAGATGGCGCCATTCACCGTGCGGCCGGACCGGAACTACTTGATACCTGCCGAACGCTGGGTGGCTGCGCCACTGGCGATGCAAAACTGACCGAAGGCTTTAAACTGCCAGCACGTACTATTATCCATACCGTTGGCCCTGTATGGCACGGCGGAACACGCGGCGAAGCTGAATTATTGGCGTCTTGCTATCAGCGCTGCTTGGCTCTGGCTGAATCGGTAAACGCACGCTTGGTGGCGTTTCCAAGCATAAGCACGGGCGTATACCGTTATCCTATTGAAGAAGCTGCATGGATTGCTGTCTCAACGGTGAGCGAGGCTCTAAGGCAGGGCTCTACCGTTGAGGCGGTTACGTTTTGCTGCTTTTCTGCCGGGGATTTAGCGGTGTATGAAGCGTGTCTTGATCAATCTGGACGTTGAAGCGATTTAATGCCCAAACACTGACCAGCCGGTGCGTTGAGCAAACATTTCAAGTGCTTTCGTGCCCAGCAGACTATTGCCATATTCATCCAGGCCTGGTGACCAGACAGCAATGGCGCCTTGGCCTGGGGCGATTGCCAGGATGCCGCCACCGACGCCACTTTTTCCTGGTAGCCCCACCCGAAAAGCAAACTCACCTGAGGCGTCGTAATGCCCGCACATCATCATCAACGAGTTAATACGCCGAGCTCGTTGAGGGGAGACGACGCGAATGTTGCTGGGCTGGTTAACGCCATCAGACGCCAAAAATAGCCCTGCGTGAGCAAGCTGTTGGCAGCTCATGGCAATGGCGCACTGGTGAAAATAGGTACCCAAGACTTTATCGACATCGTGGCGCAGGCGGCCAAATGCTTTCATAAAGTGGGCAAGCGAGGCGTTGCGGTCACGGTGCGCCATTTCAGAAGCAGCGACAGTATGGTCAAAGCAGATGCTGTCGTCGTCCGCGATATAGCGCACAAAGCTTAGCAGTTCGGCAAGCGTTTCCCTGGGTTCATGACCCATCATGATGGCGTCAACGACCGCTATCGCTCCGGCATTAATAAAGGGATTCCGCGGTTTGCCCCCTTCGTGCTCAAGTTGAACGATAGAGTTAAATGGATCACCCGATGGCTCACGGCCTACATTGGACCAAAGCGCATCACCCATTTTTCCCAGTGCAATCGTCAGCGTAAATACCTTCGAGATACTCTGAATTGAGAAAGGGGTAGTGGCACAACCGGCGGAATAGCGCTCGCCCTTTACGGTGGCAAGAGAAATGGCAAATTGTTGGGGATCCACATGAGCAAGCTCAGGGATATAGTCGGCCACCTTACCACGCTCGGTTTCGGCGGCCATTGCCCTTGCGATCTCATTGAGTAAATCTTGCATTTATAGCCGTTAATTTTGGGTAAAAGAGGGCTGCCAAAATACCCGAAAACGGCGGCAATGTCTGCCAGAAGCCTATCGCTAGTAGGCCAGTGAAGAGCCTTGAGCAGTTAGATGGTTATTCTTCTTTATTGTACGAAATAGTGAAATAAGCAAACAATCGGTAAAGATCCCATTTTTTTAGTTTTACGATGGTAAAAGCATTTGCCGATTTCTTTAATTATTACTCATAAAATTATTTTATTTTAACAAAGGTTTGAAAGGCTAAAGATTTAAAGCGTTTCGCTTGCGGTGCGTTAAGGGGCATCTAGACTTGGCTCTCATGGACGATTTAAAAGGAGAGCGCTAATGGCAAAGGAAACCGTCACCGATTCACTGCCCACGGCATCGTTTAGCGAAACAGTATCGTTCTTGTTTAAGGTCATGGCGCCCAATATTGCCAAGGGCGTCATTATTCGCCGCCCAGGCGTTATGCACGTTGCTGAGCGATGGGCACTGGACAAGCGCTCCATTAAACAAGTACAGGCGTTTAATAATAAATATGGAAAGGGCCCGCTACTTTTTAAAACACCGTTCAAACCCATGGCATTGATATTAGACCCGGATGATGCAACCCGGGTAATAGAGGAAACGCCCGAGCCCTTCGCCACGGCTGAATCAGCAAAAAAGAGCGCACTTGCCCATTTTGAACCGGATGTAGCGTTGATCTCAAAGGGTAAGGCCCGCGAAGAGCGGCGGCGGTTAAATGAAGACGTTTTAGAAAGCGGTTGTCCGATGCACCGTTTTTCTGATCACTTTACCCAAGTGGCTGAGCAGGAGGTAAACGCACTCTTAAAGGCCGTTTATCATCATAATAATAAGCTGGACTGGCCCTTGTTTTTTGATGCCTGGAACCGTGTCGTGCGTCGCGTGGTGTTGGGGGATGCTGCTCGGGATGATTACCCGCTCACCCAAGAACTTATTCAACTGCGTAAGGCTGCTAATTGGGGATTCATGCGTCCCAAGCGCAAGCGGTTACGGCAAAAATTTCATAATCGTTTAGCGCACTATGTCGATCAGTCTGAAACCAATAGCCTGGCGGCGAAGGTGTCCCATTACGCCATCGGGAGCCAGGCAAAACCTGTGGGCCAGATGCCTCAGTGGCTATTTGCGTTTGAGCCTGCCGGTATGGCGACGTTTCGAGCGTTGGCGCTGCTATGCGCCCATCCGGCTCAGGCTGAACGGGCTCAGCGTGAAATTAACCTCTCCCCACCGCCAGACAACCCCTTTTTACAAGCCTGTGTGCTGGAAGCCTTGCGGTTGTGGCCAACAACGCCCCTTATTCTGCGCGAAACAACAGAGCGAACGTGCTGGTCGCAAGGCGAAATGCCTACCAATACCACGCTGCTTATCCATGCGCCCTATTTTCACCGTGATGACCGCACATTGGACATCGCCAACCGCTTTGCGCCCGATATTTGGCTAAACCCTGAGCAACTTAAACACTGGCCACTGCTGCCTTTTAGCGGAGGGCCGGGTATTTGTCCCGGAAGAAATATCGTCCTGCTGGTGACCAGTGCGGTACTGGCCGCGCTGATGAACAACCACACGTTTACGTTAAACCCGCCCGACAGGCTCACAGAAGATGAGCCCATGCCGGCGTTATTAAGCAACTTCCATCTCTGTTTTCAGGTTAAACAATCAGATGCTTTATCACGCCAGGAGGGCTGAGGGCGTGTAAAGCGCTTGTTTGAATCGCTAAGCCTGCTGGGGGTGCCGTCGCAAGGGTGGTCTTCTTTGCCCTTGATGTGCGTTGCATCCTTGTAGAGTGCTCGCTACAGTTCGGCCTTTGCTGGGCTAACTGAACGTATGGAGCATGTCGCATGGCCACCTTAATGATTCAAGGCACCACGTCAGATGCAGGTAAGAGCACCGTGGTCGCCGGGCTATGCCGAGTGCTTAAACGTCGAGGCTTTCGTGTGGCTCCTTTCAAGCCTCAAAACATGGCATTGAACAGTGCCGTAACGGAAGATGGCGGAGAAATCGGCCGCTCTACCGCTCTACAAGCACAGGCCGCTGGCGTGGTACCTCATAGTGATATGAACCCCGTGCTGCTTAAGCCGGAATCGGACCGTGGCGCTCAGATAATTTTGCGCGGTAAGGTGTACGGCCATATGGGGGCGCTGGATTACCACGCCTTTAAGCGGACTGCTCAGGAAAGTGTCATGGCCGCTTGGCATGCATTGCAGCGCCGTTATGATGTCATTATTGCCGAAGGGGCAGGCAGCCCTGCCGAAATTAATCTGCGAAAGGGCGATATCGCGAATATGGGGTTTGCGGAGTCGGCAGATTGCCCCGTATTACTGGTCGGCGATATTGATCGAGGAGGCGTATTTGCCCAGTTGGTAGGCACGCTTGAATTGCTCAGTAAAAGCGAGCAGGCGCGTACCAGGGGATTTATTATCAACCGTTTTCGCGGCGACATTGGCCTGCTGAACCCAGGGCTTGAGTGGTTGACCCAGCGGACAGGTAAACCTGTGTTCGGCACCTTGCCGTATCTGCAGGGATTATTACTGGATGCTGAGGATAGCGTTGGCCTCACCCAAAAAACAGCGCAGGCAGCGCCATTAACTATTGTTGTGCCGGCGCTTCCACGTATCAGTAACCATACCGACTTTGACCCGCTGCGCCTTCATCCTCACGTGGCGTTGCATTTTATTGGACCGGACCAACCGATTCCCGCGGCAGATGTCATCATATTGCCGGGCAGTAAAAGCACTGCCCACGATCTGGCGTGGCTAAAGCGCGAAGGATGGGAGGTGGCCATTAAACGTCACCTTCGCTATGGCGGCAAACTGCTGGGTATTTGCGGCGGTTTTCAAATGTTGGGCGAATGGGTAGAAGACGCAGACGGCCTTGAAGGTCCACCAGCGCGCGTTGCGGGGCTTGGGTTATTGTCGCTTACCACACAGATGGTCTCGGGCAAGCAGTTGCGTAACGTTGTGGGTCAGCTGCTGCCTGAAGGGGCCAGTGTCACCGGTTATGAGATCCATAATGGGGTTAGCGAGGGCGCGGCGCTGGCGAACCCGCTATTTGATTTGGAAAACCGTCACGAAGGGGCTGTTAGTGACGATGGACAAATAATGGGTACCTATCTGCACGGCTTGTTTGACCATCCTGATGCGTGCCAAACGCTCTTGAAGCGCTTTGGGCTGACCGAAGTAGGCCAAGTGGATTACCTGGCCCATCGCGAAAAAGAGCTTGAGCGTTTAGCGGATTCGCTGGAGGCGCATTTGGAAATAGAGGCAATTATTAAGCTTATCCAGCAAGCTTAATGGTCTGATAGCAAGCAGGGCTGGTCGTCTGCCTTGCAGTTGTGTCTTTGCTGATGCTGTCATAAGGATAAATTCTGGCTGGTATGCCGCGTCGGTATCCTCTAACCTTGCGGCGTTAACGTAGCTGATACTGGTCGCAACAGCGTAAAAGAGAGCGTCATGAAGGTAGTTCAGATTAAAGAAGCGGGGCAGCGAGATGCCTGTTTAGCGCAACTGTGCGCTAGCGTTTATGGTCAGCAGGCAGGATTAACCCCGCTGGTGGTGTTTGCCGGTACGCGCAAGGTGCTGTTTACCCAGGAAATAGCCCGTTTGGTGGCGGGTGTTGATGGCGCAGGTAAGCCGTTGTCGCTGGCGCTGTTGGTATTGGATGAGGCGGGCGAAGGCATGACGATTACTCACGCCTGCGAGTTTGAGCAAGGCGCCAAGCAGCGGCTCATCAGCGAATTGGCGCTTAAAGCGCCGCTGCGCGTTGAGGTGGATAATGCGGAGCAGGAGGCGGTTTATCAGGCGAGCGGTATCAAGCGCTGGTTTGATGGCGCTGACAGCAAACGCATTGGCTTAAGCGGCCGCCATCCGGCCAGTAATGCAGGCGAACTGGCCGCGACCGTTGTGTTGGATGAGGCGCTCATTTTACGACGCTTTAAGCACGACCCAAAAGCATTTGAAAGCGCCAAGCAGGACTTTCTAAACGGCTTGAACCAGTTTCCCGCAACGCTCTGAGCATGCTTATCCTGTGAGCTGGCCGAGGCTACTTTTTGGCCAGCTCGCGCATGGCGCTTTCCAGCCCTTCCAGTGTCATGGGGTACATGCGGTCCTCAATAATGTCACGAATCAACTGCGTGGAATACGTGTACTCCCAAGCGCGAGGTGGCATAGGGTTAAGCCATGCCAAGTGGGGAAAGGTCTCGCAGACGCGTTTCAGCCATGCGCCGCCGGGCTCTTCATTAAAATGCTCGACGCTGCCACCTCGGTGAGTAATCTCATAAGGTGACATGGCCGCATCGCCTACGATGACTACCTGATAATCCGCGCCGTAAGTGTGGAGCACGTCCATGGTGGGGATGCGCTCGCTGCCGCGTCTTGAATTATGTCGCCAGACCCCTTCGTATAAACAGTTATGAAAGTAGTAGTGTTCAAGATGCTTGAATTCAGATCGGGCAGCCGAAAACAGCTCCTCACAAACGCGAATGTGGTCATCCATGGAGCCGCCTACATCCAGAAACAGCAGCACCTTAACGGCGTTGTGGCGCTCAGGGCGCATCTGAACGTTTAGTAAGCCCCCATCGCGCGCTGTTTCACGAATAGTACTGTCGACATCGAACTCTTCCACTGCACCCTGGCGGGCGAACTTACGTAGTCGGCGCAGCGCCATTTTGATATTGCGGGTACCCAGCTCCAAAGAGTCGTCATAGTCGCGAAAGCGCCGTTCATCCCATACCTTTGTTGCGCGGCGATGGCGTGAGCCTTCCTGGCCGATACGAATGCCTTCAGGGTTATAGCCATAGGCGCCAAATGGGCTAGTGCCGCCTGTGCCAATCCACTTGTTACCGCCTGCGTGGCGCTCTTTTTGCTCTTCTAGGCGTTTTTTAAAGGTGTCGATCAGCGCTTCCAGGCCGCCTAGCGATTCAATGTTGGCTTTCTCTTCATCAGACAGCTGCTTTTCGAATTCCCGGCGCAGCCAGTCATCGGGAATCAACGCCTCAATGGCGGCGTCCATGTCTTCAAGGCCTTTAAACCAGGCAGCAAACGCACGATCAAAGCGGTCAAAGTGGCGTTCGTCTTTAACCATTACCGTGCGAGTGACTTGGTAAAATGCTTCCATATCGGCAAATACGACGCCACGTTCAACCACCGCGTGCAGGTCCAATAACTCACGCAGCGACACAGGCACGCCCGCACGCTTTAAGGTTTCGAACAGACCAATAAACATGGCTTAACGACCTGTGCCTTTCTGACGGCGTAACATAAACGCCAGGCGTTCAAGCAGCTGGGTATCCTGCTCGTTTTTAACCAGTGCGCCGGCCATGGGCGGCAGTGCCTTGGCTGGGTCGCGGTTGTAGAGCGCTTCCTGGGCAATTTCATCCGCCATTAGCAGCTTAAGCCAATCAACCAGTTCAGAGGTTGAAGGTTTCTTCTTAAGGCCGGGCGCATCACGTAGTTCGAAAAATACGTTCAGCGCTTCGCCGACCAGCCGCGGTGCAATATCCGGAAAGTGCACATCCACTATCGCCTGCAGAGTGGCTCGGTCGGGAAATTCAATGTAATGAAAAAAGCAGCGGCGCAGAAATGCATCGGGTAGCTCTTTTTCATTATTGGACGTGATGATAATAATGGGGCGTTGATCGGCTCGGATCGTTTCACCGGTCTCGTAAACGTGGAACTCCATGCGATCCAGTTCCTGGAGCAAGTCGTTCGGAAACTCGATATCGGCCTTATCTATCTCGTCGATCAAAAGCACGACACGTTCATCGGCCGTAAAGGCTTCCCACAGCTTGCCGGGCTTTATGTAGTTGGCCACGTTCTCCACGCCTTCGACACCTAGCTGAGAATCGCGCAGCCGGCTAACCGCATCGTACTCATAAAGCCCTTGGGCTGCCTTGGTACTGGATTTTATATGCCAGGTAATTAGCTGAGTGCCCAATGACTCGGCCAGCTCTTCCGCGAGCAGGGTTTTACCGGTGCCAGGCTCGCCCTTAATCAGCAACGGCCGTTCAAGAACAATCGCCGCGTTAACCGCTTGCTTTAGTGCATCAGTGGCAATGTAGGAAGAAGTAGAGTCAAACGCCATGAAGAGTGCCTCGACGGGTCGAAAACGTATTCAAACAAGTGTACGTGAGGGTAGGTGTCGGGGCCAACAGCCGATTCCGATGGCGTTAAATAGAAACACCAAGACCCAATGGATACACACAGTACCTTTTTGCACACACGGTACCTTTAGAGGGCAAAACTACCTAAGCACGAACAGGGTTGGTGCACTTTCTTCGCATGAGATATTGAGGTAGGCGAGTTGAGTGCAGGCGCTTTGTGTATATTTTTGTATTTTAATGATTTTTAGGATGTTGGCACGCAGTTGGCTATATCGTAAATAAGAAGCAAATGAACAGCATCACTAGCCACATTGGATGCTCTTCCTTCTTTACTACATCGCCACGGTAATGACCGTTTTGCGATACACCGTGTGAGCTGGCGTGCTCCACTTGGGTCCCCTTCGGGGGGCTTTTTTTTATGTTTGAAGAAAAGAGTTAACATTTTCAACATATAACAAGAATGTCACAAGAAATTTGGAAACACTGTTCGATTGGTATATATTGTATAGGTAAGCCGGTTGGTCGACACCAATCCCAAGCTAAAATGCATAGAGGGTGAACCTAATGAGCAATATGAAATTAATTTCAGCCGCTGTGGTAACTGCTGGCTTAGCACTGGCAAGCCAGGTTGCCTTAGCGTACAACGCTGGCGATGCATTTGTTCGTGGTGGCGTCGCTCAAACCGATACAGGATCAGGCAACGGCAATATCAATGGAGAGTCACTGAACGTTCAAAGCGAGACAGGCTTCACGTTCGGCGCTGGTTATCTATTTACTGATAAAGTGGGTGTTGAGCTTAATAGTTCTGAAAAGTTTGAACATCAGCTCAATGCGGCATCACAAGACCTGGGAAGCATTGACCGCTTACCCGTAAATTTATTAGTAAATTACTACCCCATGGGTGGGCTGGATTCACGTGTTCAGCCGTACGTTGGCGCAGGTCTTAACTACACACGCTTCTCGGGTGGTCCTGACAATATTGACGTACGCAGAAGCTATGGCGCTATCGGCCAAGCCGGTGTGGATTTAGCAGTCACCCAGAACGTGTTACTGAATGGCTACGTAAGCTATGCGGATGTTGATGGCGAGATCAAACGTGATGGCGAGCATATCGGTAAAGTCGATATGGACCCGGTCACCATCGGCGGTGGCGTGACATTCCGTTTCTAAGGCATAAGCCAGCTTCAAAATATCATCTAACACCCGGCCTTGCGCCGGGTGTTTTTGTTACGACTTAACAACAGGTTCTGCTACGGGCCTTATGGGGTCAGATTATCGTAACCATTTTCAGTGACCACTACGTTATCCTCGATACGAATACCACCACAGGACATTAACTGATCCACCAGCGTCCAGTTAATTGGAAGCGATGTGTCGCGCAACGGGTTTAGGAGCATCGGAATAAAGTAGAGTCCTGGCTCAACGGTTACCACCATGCCGGGTTTCAAAATACGCGTTAAGCGCAGGGCGGGATGTTCGCTGGGGGCGGGGGCCGCTGAGCCATCAGGGTGACGTAAACCGGCTACGTCATGCACTTGAAGTCCCAGGGAGTGACCTAAACCGTGTGGGCAGAAGGCGCGAGTGACTCCTTCGCTTACCGCTTGCTCGACGGTGCCTTTAAATATGTCATGGGCAACGAGGACGCTTCCCAGGGCTTGGTGCATTTGCTGGTGTAACTCAACAAAAGAGGCGTCCAGTTCGATGCGACTAATAATGTCATCTTTTAGATGGTGTAGCGCCGTTACCAGCTCTTCAAAAATCGCGGGGGCATCAGGCCCTGCGTGGGTGCGGGTGATATCTGCGCAGTAACCTCTAAAGCGTCGCCCGGCATCTACTAACAAGCTGTAGCGCTGGCTGGGTGGTGTTATATCGTAATGTTGGTAGTGCAGGACGCCTGCATGTCCATTCAAACCAATAATATTCTGGTAGGGAACGTTAGATTCGCGCTGTCGGCTAGCCGCTAGGTAGGTCAGTTGTATATCGAGCTCGCCTGAAGCGCCAATAAAGGCGGCTTGGGCGGCCTCGTGACCTGCCATTGCAAGGTGATTGGCTTCTCGTAGACAGGCAACTTCGTAAGGTGTTTTGAACATGCGAAGTTCATCAAGCGCTCGCACAACCTCATCAGGGGCTGTTTCAGCGTTCAGCGCTTGCTGAATATCGGGCGCCGTGCTTGCTATATCGCCGATGACGGCGCTGCGGCCCTCTAAATGAGGTGCGCGTGCGTGGGCACACTGATGTACATCAATGACGGATAGCCAAGGCTCATCGGGTAGCTGAGTAGGCTGATGCCAAAAATCAGCGGGCGCATGCAGATAAAACTGCGGTTTTTTACCAGGCTCAATGACTAGCCAGCTGTGCTGAATGTCCGCAAGGCCTACCCAGTGCATAAAATGGCCATAGGTTTGGAAAGAGGCGGCATGATCGTCAGCAAAATGATGGCTGGCGTGGCCGCTATAAATCACCAGACTGTCAAAGCCGTACTTTGTTAACACCTGCTCATAGGCATGCTGTAAATGAACGATATGATCAAGCTGCAGGTTAAAAAGCGTTGTTGACATGAAAATCTATCCTGTTAACTACGTGACGGGGCGAGTTCGCTCCAGAGTTTGTCTAGTTCTGCATGGTGCTGATGCTGATGGCGGTATAAGCGCAGCTCCATGGGCACATCCCAGCGGCTATCGCCTGCTCTGACAAGGGTGCCTTGGGCGAGCTCATGTGAAACGTTGCGCTCTGGCAGCCAGCTCATGCCATATCCCAGCAGTACCAGCTCTTTTATACCTGCCGCGTACAGATTTTCACTTTGTGCCACCAGGTGGGTGCTTTGAGGTAATCTGGCCAGGTGTGCCTTTATTGCAGAGCCCAGCAGGCCTCGCTTGGGGTAGGCAAGCCAAGGCGAGGGCTGCTGGCGTGTGCCCGGTAAAACGGTACAAGGCTCGCCTTGAGGGGCAAGGCCTGTCACGGGAATTAGCCGCTCATGGCCGATCACCCGATAGGTACAAGCGCTTGTATCGATATCCAGATCGCAACGCCCGGCAGGCCAGTAACAGATAGCCAGGTCGCACTCTGCGCGCATTAACGCTTGAAAATAGTCGTGAGCAATCCACCCGGTTGCGCGCAGGTAGGGCTGTACATGGTCCTGCCAGCCGGTAGACGCTAGCCATTCAGGCAGGAAATTCCCCAGCAGGCTTTGCGGGGCGGCTACCATAATGCGCCGCTGTTGACCGGCATTAATCTCGCGCAATCGGTCACGCGTTAAACGAACGCGCTCCGTTACCTGTTCGCATAAGGTGAGGAACTCCTCTCCGGCGGGGGTTAACGAAAGCGGTAGCGTTTGGCGATTAATGAGCGTAATGCCCATCTCTTCTTCCAACAGTTTAATCCGTCTAGAGAAGGTCGGCTGGGTTACGTTTTGGTCATCAGCGGCACGTGAAAAGTGCCGAGTCCTGGCCAGGGCAATAAAGTCTTCTAGCCAGCGAATTTCCATGCTTTACCTCGCAGTGAGATGGCGTGACTGGCCAGTAAATGCCTACGCTTCATAGGCGGCCTTCCTCAACAGCGTGGCAGGCTACACGCGTGCCGTCATCCTGCATTTTTAATTGCGGGATTTCTTGAATGCAGCGCGCATTGGCATACGGGCAGCGACCATGAAAAACACAGCCGCTCGGTAAGTTAACCGGCGTTGGCACCTCACCTTTAAGGCGAATATGTTGTGGCCGGTCATCTTCAAGGCGCGGAATAGATGAAAGGAGTGCTTGGGTGTAGGGGTGGCGGGGCTTGGCGAACAGAGTCGAGGTCGTGGCTATTTCGCACACGGTGCCCAGATACATCACGGCAACCCGCGTACCAAAATGCTCCACTACCGCAAGGTCATGGGTGATAAACAGGTAGGTCAAATTGCGCGCGTGCTGGGCTTCCATCAACAGGTTCAGCACCTGTGCCTGAATAGAGACATCCAGCGCTGAAATGGGCTCATCAGCAACAATAAACTCAGGGTCCACTGCCAGCGCTCGCGCAATGGCAATACGTTGACGCTGGCCGCCGGAGAATTCATGACCAAAACGCTTGCCCCAGTCTGGGTCAATGCCCACCGAGCTCATTACTTCTTCGACCTTATCGGCAATCTGCTGACGGTTCCATGCGGGGTGGTGCAAGCGCAGTGGCTCTTCCAGTGTTTGCTGGATGGTCATCCGCGGATTAAGCGACGCGTAAGGGTTTTGGAAGATCATCTGCATGCGCTTGCGATACGGCAGCAAATGGCGCGAGCTTAAATGGTCAATGCGCTGACCATCATAGTGAATCTCGCCTACAGATGGCGTAATGAGCCCCATGACTGTACGGGCAACGGTCGATTTACCGCAGCCGGATTCGCCAACGACGCAGAGTGCCTCGCCACGCATTATCTCCAGGTTTACGCCATTAATAGCGTGTACGTGTTCCTGGTGACGAACGAGCTTGCCGCCTTTAAATCGCAACTGGTCAAGAAAATCGCCTGATAGCGAAAACCGCTTTTTGAGATCGCGGATTTGCAGAAGTACTTGGGCTTCTTCGACGTTTTCAGCGGGGATGTGATGCTCTGCCATCGCACTTGCCTGCGTACTCATTGGCTTTCCTCCTTTAAACGACGATCTTCCAGCAGTTCAGCCACCATATGGCAAGCTACCTGGCAGTTGCCCGCTTGTACAAATCCGGGCACTTGCTCAATACAAGCGGGGCGGGTTTGTCCATCGGCGCGCTTAATAAAGTCGCAGCGCGGGTGAAAGGCGCAGCCGCTGGGGAGATTGGAAAGCGAAGGCATACTGCCACGGATCTGATTCAGTCTTTCACCGGGCGTTGCCATCTGGGGCAGGGCATTAATCAGCCCTTGGGTGTAAGGATGCTGCGGGTCATTAATGATCTCACGCGTTGGCCCTTGTTCAATCACGCGGCCGGCATACATGACCAGCATGCGTTGAGTGACCTGACTCACGACGCCAAGGTCGTGAGTAATCAAAATAAGCCCGACATTGTGCTGTTCGCAGAGATCCAGCAATAGCGCCATGATTTCTGCCTGAATGGTGACATCCAGCGCCGTTGTAGGCTCATCGGCAATAATGATGTCCGGGTCAAGCAGCAACGCAATGGCAATAATAATGCGCTGCCGCATGCCGCCGGAAAGTTCATGAGGGTATTGTTCCAGACGCTTTTCCGGTGAGGGAATTTGCACCTGGCGTAATTTATCCAGTGCAATGGCGCGGGCCTCTTTAGAGGAAATTCGTCGGTGAGCTTTTAGACACTCCACCATTTGAGCGCCAATCGATAACACCGGGTTCAGCGTCATCATTGGATCCTGGAAGATCATTGAGATTCGGTTGCCACGTATTTTACGCAGCCCGCGCTCCGACATGGTATTCAGCGTTTGTCCTTCAAACGTAATACTGCCACCGGCAATAAATCCGGGCTTGGCAATCAGATTAAGCAGCGAAAACGCCGCAACCGATTTGCCAGCACCAGACTCGCCTACAATGCCTAAACGCTCACCGCGCTCTAGCGTAAAGCTAACATCACGCAGTGCACGTACTTCGCCCTGGCGCAGGCCAAACCGTACATCCAGTTGGGAAACTTCAAGTAATGCCATGGTGCCCTCAGCCTTTATAGAGTCGTGGGTTCATGACATCGCGCAGCCAGTCGCCCAATAGATTGATAGACAGCACCAGCACTACCAGTACCGCACCGGGAATTAGCGTGATCCACCAGGAGCCTGATTGAATGTAGTCAAAGCCTGCCTTGATTAACGAACCAAGCGATGGATGGGTCTCGGGCATTCCCAGGCCCAAAAACGACAGCGCCGCTTCAGAAATAATGGCGTTGGCAATTTGCACGGTAGAAATAACGAAAATAGGCGATAACGTATTAGGCAACACATGGCGGAACATGATCCGTTTGCTGCGCAGTCCCATTACTCGTGCAGCGTCTACGTACTCCTTGTTTTTCTCGGCAAGTACGGAAGCGCGCACGGTACGGGCGTATTGTGGCCACTCGGCCAAGCCAATAATCAGTACCAGCATCAGTACTGCGTATTGACTATAAAAAGAGCTACCCAAGGTGGCCTTCACCACAGCGCCGACCACGATAGCCACCATCAAGGTGGAAAATGACAGCTGAATATCCGCCAGGCGCATAAAAAAGGCATCCACACGGCCGCCCAAATAGCCTGCCATTAGGCCAAACGTTACGCCTAAAAGTGCCTGCAAGATCACCGCACCAAAGCCGATCAAAAGCGATACTCGCGTACCGTACAAAATAATCGACCAAAGGTCTCGGCCCTGGGCATCGGTGCCCAGTGAGTAGCGTTCATCCGCTCCGTCGACCCAGAACGGTGGCAATTCGGAGGCCATAATATCGATCTGACGCAAATCGTAGGGATCGGTAGGTGCAATAAGAGGCGCGGCAAAGGCAGCCACTACCAGGCAGATAAATACCGCCAGGCAGAGCTGTGCCGTGCGGTCACTCTTGAAGCTGTACCATAAATAGGAGTCGCGAAAGCGTTGGAAATGGCTGGGCGATTTGCTCTTGGGCACGCTCTTTGTTGTCATCGTCATGCGGGTTTACCCGTCAGTTTTACGGTGGGGTTCACAAAGCTGTAAATCAAATCCACGATGGTGTTGGTCACCACGAAAATGACACCGACAATCATTAGATAGGCCACGATTAGCGGGATATCAGCCCGGTTGATCGCATCCAAAAACATCAGGCCCATGCCCGGCCACTGGAACACGGTTTCGGTCAGAATGGTGTAAGCCACCATCGTGCCGATTTGAACACCGCCTACGGTGATCACCGGTAGCATGGTGTTTTTAAGCGCGTGGACAAAATAGACGCGGCGCATTGAAATGCCCTTGGCGCGGGCATACTTGACGTATTCAGACTGCAGTACTTCCATCATTTCAGCGCGGATCAAGCGAATAAACAGCGGCAGCATGATAGAGGCGAGTGAAATGGCGGGCAGCACCAGGTGTTGCAGGCCGCTCCAGGTGGCCAGGTTGGTATCCCAATAGCCAAACACGTGCACC
This sequence comes from Halomonas sp. 72, assembly GCF_052379785.1. Classification (NCBI taxonomy): domain Bacteria; kingdom Pseudomonadati; phylum Pseudomonadota; class Gammaproteobacteria; order Oceanospirillales; family Halomonadaceae; genus Halomonas; species Halomonas sp. 72. Next base: position 35,633 of record NZ_JBQSYY010000016.1, read on the forward strand.
AGGTCATAACCGCGCCCAAACGAGGGCATATTACCTTGAGTGGATAGCGCACTGTTTAACCAGGCCCCCCACGCGGTCCCTTCGGGAAAAATTGAGACGGTAATGCCGATAGCAAAAATTTGAATTAATACAATCGCGGTTAAGAACACCGGAATCGAAATACCGATAATCGATGCCCCCATAAAAAAACGCGAGATAATCGAGCGCGGTTTGATAGCGCTGTACACCCCGATAGGTGCCGAAAAAACCACGATAATTAAGGTGGCCGCAAAGACGAGCTCAAGCGTTGCTGGCAGGTGGCGTGCAATAACGCTGAGTGCCGGCTCGCGGTAGAAGTAGGAGTTGCCAAAATCGCCTTGTACGGCATTTTTGGCAAAGCGCACATACTGCACCATGAAAGAATCATTAAGCCCCAAGCGCTCGCGCAGGGCCTCTCGTTCACTTTCGGGGACCGATTGTCCAACCATCTGCTGTATCGGGTCACCCAGGTTATCCTGGATGGCGAAGGCCAGCACGCTGATGATGAACATCACCAATACCGCGTGCATCAGCCGCTTGATTAAAAAGGCAATCATGGCGTACGCCACCTATGTAATAGTGTTTAGCAAAGGAAGTAGAGGTCAGTGCCGTTAAACATTTCGCAATGGGTTTTGACACAACAAGCGCTTCGCCCTCCAGTTGGCTGGAGAGCGAAGCATCCGTGCAGGCAATTTACAAACCGTTAGTCAAACTTAGCGGTTAATAACGAGATCGCCCAAGTAGGGGAAGTCGATGGCGTTAACGACAGGTTCAATCTCAACGCCTTCGGCAGCGGCATACGCAAGGTTCTGCCAATGCAGCGTAATAAAACCAACATCTTCATACAGCATGGCTTCTGCTTCACGCAGCATTTCATTGCGCCGCTCAAGATCGGTTACGCTGTCGGCTTCAGTGACCAGCGCGTCGATCTCTTCATTGCAGTAATTGCCATAGTTGTATTGGCCCGCACCGCTCTCTTCATCAATACAGAAGGTGAGGTACTGGAAGAAGTTGGCAGTATCTTCAGTATCCGAATGCCAGCCAAGCATGGCGATATCCGATTGACGGGTATCATACTCTGGCCAGTACTGGGCAAGCGGCATGGTGCGCAGGTTAACGTTGATATTGATACGCGATAGCATGTTCGCTACCGCTTGGGCAATTTGTGCGTCGTTGACGTAGCGATTGTTGGGCGCAATCATGTCAACGCTAAAGCCGTCTTCATAACCCGCTTCCGCCATTAGCTCTTGAGCGCGGGTCAGGTCATAGCGTGGTACCAGATCCGGGTTGTGACCGGAGTAGCCTTCCGGTGAAAACTGCCCAGCAGGCGTCGCAAAGCCACGCATTAAGCGATCAGCGATGCCTTCCTGGTTGATGGCAAGATCAACGGCTTGACGAACGCGCACGTCTTTGAAGGCTTCAACTTGTTCTTCGTTAAGCTGGAAGCCGATAATACGCGTGCCCGGTACTTCGAAAAGCTCAACGTCACTTGCTTCACGAACGCGCTCCAGATCATTCGGCGGCACAGCGTCAATAAAATCGACGCCGCCTGAGAGCAAGGCTGCTACGCGCGCGGCGTTTTCCGCAATCGGCGTGAGTACAATGCTTGAGACATTGCCTTCGCTTTCAGTATCCCAATAATCTTCAAAGCGTTCAAAATCGACACGTACGCCTTGGCGACGGTCAGTAAGAACGAAGGGGCCGGTACCGGAAACATTGCGTGAAGCAAACGAGTTGCCTGCTTTTACGATCTCCGCTTTATCGACGCCATTTTCGGTTTCACCAGTATAGAACTGGCTATCCATGGGAAAAATGTAGGTCGCCAGGTTGAGCAACAGCGGATAGGGGGTCGTCGTCGTGATTTCCACCGTGTAGTCATCAACCGCTTCGGCGGTAGCAATGGGCTCAAAAATGGCGCGGTAGTCAGGGCTCTCTTTTAAGCGCTCAATCGTCCATACCACGTCTTCAGCCGTCAGCTCGTTACCCGAATGAAACTTGACGCCTTCACGAAGCGTCATGCGCATATGCGTATCGTCTGTTTGTACCCATTCAGTTGCCAAGCGGGGCTCAAACTGAAAGTCCTTGGTCCAGCGGACGAGAGGATCAAACGCCAAGTGGGAGAAACGCAGCATACCGCCGGAAAGTTGTTCGTGAATATCAAGCGTTTCCGGATCGGCGGAGTAGCCAATGCGCAACGTTTCAGCGTTTGCTGTCAAAGGGAGCACTGCGCTACCCGCAACAGTTGCACCGACAATAGTGGCCAGTATCTTTTTTTTGAGCGCCATAATCGTTCCCGTCTTATTGATAATTTTATTGTTCACATTACCGTCTAAACGCTATTGGCGAGACAGCAAAGCAGACACGGTCAGCTTGTAAGCTATCCTATTAACATAGAGAGTGTTGAATGCGTCATACAATCGAAATAGTGATAGACCCTATTCAACTATTGAATGATTGGGCTTGTAGCAGTGAATACTGGAGTGCAAGCTAGTCTAAAGTCGTAGATGAAAAATAAACGGGCGTTTGGTATCAGCCCACGAAAGCCATTAGTGACCCGCTGGAAGGCAGGCTGAAAATGATGAAATGGAATCAATGGATCATTCTGGTGTTAATCGGTTGGCTTCCATTAACCGCACAGTCTGACACTATTGACGGCATGCTGGACGGCGAGCCGCGGGAGTGGTTTGTGCTGAGCCAGGGCCGTGACTCCAATGCTTCTTTTGTAGAGGTTGGCGATCAACGCCAAATCACTATCACAGGGTTTGTCGAGCCTGATCAAAGGGACGCCTACGAAGGGTTGTCTATTAGCCTGGCGGTTGAAGACAACCAGCTTATCGATGCCCAAGTGGTACAACTGATCGGTAGCACCACCGTACCGCCGCTTTACACCTCTGAAGGAGGCAGTGTTACCGTCACGTTGACGCAGCTTGAGCAGCAAGGCAGCCACATTCATATTGCTGGACGTGTCGAAGGCGTATTGGCGTTGCAAACTGCACTGGACGACGCGCCCAGCCGGGCTGAGGGAATCGACATCGATGTGCAGTTTGACGTTAATGCCTATCGAGCACGGTTCTAACAAGCACGGTTTTAAGCTCCAAATTGCTGATGCAGCCATGCATTAATATCATCAGACTCATACAGCCACTCTTCGCGACCATCTTCGTGGTGAATCTTTAAGCAAGGCACTTTGGTTTTGCCGCCGCCTTCAAGGAGGTCCTGCTTATGTGCGGGGTCATGCTGAACATCGCGCAGCTCAATGGTTAGTCCTAAGCGGGCAATTTCTTTACGCACCTTAATGCAGAAAGGGCAGGTACGGAATTGATAAAGGGCTAGGCGTTGGCAAGCCTGGTCGACGCGCGCTTGATCGGCGGGGGCACGCTCAATCGCGTTAGGCGTTGAGAGTTTTTCACTGATAAGCATGACCGGTGCCAGCACCAAACGAACACCACGGAAAAAATAGCGAATTAATACACGCATAATAAACTCCATCGCTAACCCTGGGGCATGGGTCAGCGTTCTTAGAAAAAGTACGTCATTGGAAACAGCGATGCTACGCGCCAACAGGTGGGCTTTAAACAAGCGTGCGCGCATCCTGCAATAATCGAACGCATTTGTCACTTGGCGACGCTCGCTATACGTATATTGGGGCATTTTCTAACCCCCAGGTGTGCTTAAATCCTTGCTTCTGGGTGAGTAAACAAGCCGAGCATGCTAGTCTTTTCAGCTATTTTAAGCTGTGTTTATTACGTTGTTCAGGGACAGAAACCATGCATCTCCATATTATCGGTATCTGCGGCACCTTTATGGGTAGTCTTGCGCTGCTCGCGCGCGAGCAGGGCCATCAGGTTAGCGGGTCAGATGCAAACGTCTATCCTCCGATGAGTACTCAGCTTGCTGAAGCAGGCATTACGTTAATGGAAGGTTATCGAGCAGAGCACCTTGGTGCTTCGATTGACCTGGTGGTAGTGGGGAATGCGCTGTCACGCGGAAATCCTGAAGTAGAGGCGCTACTTAACAGCGGTTTGCCGTATACCTCAGGAGCGCAGTGGCTTGCTGAGCATGTGTTACCAGGGCGGCGGGTAATTGCTATCGCCGGTACCCATGGTAAAACCACCACCGCCAGTTTGCTGGCCTGGCTATTGGAGAGCGCGGGCCAAGTACCGGGCTTTTTAATTGGCGGTGTGCCGCGTAACTTTGGTGTTTCCGCGCGGCTGGGGGATCCTCAGGGGCCTTTTATTGTTGAAGCAGATGAGTACGATACGGCCTTTTTTGATAAACGCTCCAAGTTTGTACACTATCGCCCCGATATTGCTGTGCTCAATAATCTTGAGTTTGATCATGCGGATATCTTTCCGGATTTAGCTGCTATTGAACGCCAGTTCCATCACCTTGCGCGCACCGTACCCAGCCAAGGGCGCCTGCTAGTAGCCGATGAACAGCCAGCGCTAGAGCGCGTCATAGCGATGGGAGCCTGGACACCCATTAAGCACTTTGGTGAGCAGTCCCAAAGTGCGTGGCAGCTCTGCCTTGAGCGCCCTGATGCCAGCCGTTTTCAGGTGATTCACCGCACAGACCAGGGCGAAGAGGATAGCGTCGTCGAGTGGTCGTTAAGTGGCGTTCACAACGCGCGAAATGCCTTGGCAGCGTTGGCGGCTGCCCACGAGTGCGGAGTTGATTTAGCCCGGGCATGCGCAGCACTAGCGCGTTTCGAAACGCCACGACGGCGCCAGGAAGTGCGTGGAGAAGTGGGGGGCGTTCAAGTCATTGACGACTTTGCCCATCACCCCACGGCGATTGCGGCGACCTTGCAAGGCTTGCGTGCCACAACGACCAAAGGGCGCTTGCTGGCGGTCATTGAGCCACGTTCCAATACCATGCGGTTAGGTGCGCTACGCGATCGACTCAACGACAGCATCGCTGGTGCGGACCAGGTGTATTGGTATCAACCTGCCGGTATTGATTGGTCGATGGAGGCGCTGGTAGCTGAGCAAGGTGCTAAAGCTCATCTTTATCAGCAGATTGAAACACTGGTAGAGGCGGTTGTTCGCCATGCCGAACCGCTGGATCGGATTGTGGTGATGTCCAACGGTGGCTTTGATGGCGTACATGAACGTCTACTAAATGCCTTAACGGCCAAGGAATTGAACGCGTGAGTACAGATTCCCTGTTCAAAAAGCCGATCACCGTGGCATTAACGGGCGCTTCTGGGGCGCAGTATGGCCTGCGGCTGATAGACGTATTGGTAGAGGCAGGCCATGAAGTGTGGGTCATGATCTCCAAAGCGTCACACATGGTGATTGCCACGGAAACCGACATTAGCCTGCCTGCTCAGCCAGAACGGCTGGCTGCTGCATTGAGAGAGCGTAGCGGCGCCGCGGCTGGCCAAATCCGCTGCTTTGGGCGAGAGGACTGGATGGCGCCTGTTGCCTCCGGGTCTGGAGCGGCCTCGGCTATGGTGGTATGCCCATGCTCGACGGGAACGCTCTCGGCTATTGCCACTGGGGCAAGTAACAACCTGATTGAGCGGGCGGCCGATGTCGCGATTAAAGAGCGCCGAACGCTAGTGCTGGTGCCCCGGGAGAGCCCATTTTCGCCTATCCATTTGGAACACATGCTGGGGCTAAGCCGCATGGGGGTTGTTATTTTACCTGCCGCCCCGGGGTTTTATCACCGCCCGCAATCCATTGATGACCTCATTGATTTTATTGTGGCACGCATTCTTAATCAGTTGGGCATTCAGCATACCTTGATGCCTCGCTGGGGCGAGGATGAAGCCGATAACATGTCTAAGGATAAGCAATGAACTGGGCCACGCTCTCTATATTTGTACCCACGTTTTTATTTGTGTCACTCACGCCGGGTATGTGCATGACGCTTGCCATGGTGCTGGGCATGACCCAAGGCGTGAAACGTACGCTGTGGATGATGATGGGAGAGCTGGTGGGCGTAGGGCTGGTCGCCGCAGCAGCAGGCGCTGGGGTAGCCGCCTTAATGCTCCGTCAGCCTGAACTCTTCACGGTGTTCAAGTGGGTGGGCGGCGCTTATTTGGCCTATTTGGGCATTATGATGTGGCGCTCTCGTGGGCGTATGGCGATACCCAGTGAACTAAATGCGGGGCCTGCCGCCGGGCGGCTAACACTTGCCATGCAAGGGTTTGTGACCGCTGTGGCTAATCCGAAGGGGTGGGCATTTTTTATGGTACTGCTGCCCCCCTTTTTGGATAGCAGCCGCCCGCTGGGTAGCCAGCTGGTTCTGCTGATTGTGGTTATTTTGTTGATCGAGTTTGCCAGCCTGTTGGTGTATGCCGTCGGCGGTAAAACGCTGCGTAAAACGCTGGGAAAAAGCGGCAATGTTCGTTTACTTAACCGCATTGCCGGCACGTTAATGATGGGCGTTGGATTATGGCTGGCGCTAGGCTAGGCCGCTTAAACCGGTGGGAAGAAAATCACGCGAAGGCTGATTAACACCAGCGAGGCCGACCCCAATAGCAGCCAAGGGCAGGGCGTTAATGGCTTTCGAGGATAGCGCTGCCAGCTTAAACGAACCAGCGCACAGATCATCAGCCCAAGCAGAGCGCCGCCGACCAGGTCACTAAACCAGTGCACGCCAATAACGAGCCGTGACAGTGCCATTGGCACCGCCAAAGCAATCGCCACCCAATAGATCCAGATACGTTTTTGGAGAGGTAGCTCTGAGGCAATAAACGCGGCGGCCAGGCCCAATACGACAACCGAGGTTGACGTATGGGCACTCGGATAAGAGAGCGAGCCGGTCAGGTAATCGGGGGTGTCAGGTCGAGCACGCCCGAAAATGGCTTTACCCAGTGTGTTAAGAAGCGCTACGCCTCCCACCGCCGCTCCCCAATGCAGCAAGGCATCCCATCTTCTATAAAAGATCATCCATAGTGCCCACGGCAGCAACAGGACAGCAATGCCCAACTTGTCGCCAATTTTGGCAAATACGGCACCAATAGCGATAAGGGTGTCACTTTGAAGCCAGCTAAAGAGCCGTTGGATATAGAGGTCGAGCGTCAATGGACCATTGTGATGCACAACCAGCAGTGTCCAACCCGAAAGGCAGGTTAAGGCAATAATAAATAGCAGCAGCGAAGCGAGAGGAACTTCGCCAGATTGGCTCATGACAAGCCAGGGGCGGCGCATAAACGGAATACGACGTGCTAAACGGGCGGTAGCAAGGTAGAGGCGTCCATGACGGCCCACCTGTGCTCGCCCCCAGGAGAACACTACCGCGAGTACCACCACGCTGGCGGCTATTATGAGCAACGCTGTTTCAATGCCCGGGGGTAAATCAAGGTGTTCTTGCCATGTTCGTCCGAGCAAATAGCCTGGCAGTACATAGGCAGGTGCCCACAGTGCGGCAGATGTGATATTTGCCCATAAAAAATTACGGGGTGGCATCCGCATCATGCCCGCTATGAGCGGAATGACGGGTCTTACCGGGCCAACAAATCGGCCAATAAAGACCGAGTAAAGACCATAACGATCAAAAAAGCGGGAGCCTCTGCCTAGCCATTCCGGATGTAGGGAAAGTGGCCAGCGTTGAGTGATTTGTGCATGGTGGCGATAACCAAGCCTGAAACTAATGCCGTCGCCGATCACCGCGCCTAAAAAGGCGGCCATTACTAACCACACTATCCCGATAGACTCATGCCCCGCCAGGGAGGCCACTGCCGTAATCAGCACCACGCCGGGCACCAACAGGCCCACTAATGCTAACGATTCTGCAAGCGAAATGAGCAGCATCAGCAGAAGAAGCATGAAAGGAGAGAGCGAGAGCTGTTGAAAGGTTTCGACTAAAGACACGAGGGACTCCTTGAAGGGCGATACGCTGTCATCCGTTTGCCAGCGCATGAGCACGGGCGTGCAGGCGTTGTATATAGCGCTCGAAGCTCTCTTTATGAGGCAAACAAGCTGCAATGCGGGCTTCAAGATGACCGGTTTCAACCAATACACACTGGGAAAGTGCATGCTGTAGCCGCTCACGAACCAGCAGCGCACCGCTTTCACTGGTGTCGGGCAGCACCAGCCAGAAGGTGGCCTCGCCAGCGCGCCCCAGTATGTCATGATCACGGCAGCGACCTATCACTTCGCTACACAGTGTATCAAGTAGCGCGATTTTAGCTCGAGAGCCGAACTGCTCTTCGGCCATATCCAGCTGTGGCAGGTGAATGACCAGTACCGCTAAGCGCTTGTTAAGCATGGCAGCACGCTGAAATTCGTTGTTTAAGCGCTCCTTTAGCGTTTCGTAGTTGTAGGCGCGACAGTGACAATCATAGGGGTCGGTGGCCTGTAGTAATGCGCGGCGGCGAGCATGCTCCCATCGAGGGAGGGCCAGCAGTAAAAGCAAAATAACATAGCCGAGATAGAAGGGTGGCTCAGGTGTCGGGTGAGAGATAAACAACCAGACAAGGGGGCCAAGCACCCCCGTCAGCACCAAGGCAAGCCAAAGGGGTAAGAGTATAAAAGCAGAGGTGATGGGTAGGCCAAGCCAGATGGCTGATGCGTTAGAGATAGAAAGCGTACTTAATACCGTGAGGTAGGTGCTGCCTACCAGCAGTATTTGAGATATGTATCCCTTTAATCCCTGCCCTAAATGCATCAGTAGGGCCGCTAATAGGGCCAGGGTAACAAACGCGGGTACCCATAAGCTCCGGTAGCTGCCCATTTTATAAAGCCATAACGCGTACCCCATCATTACTACCAGGCTGGTACTGTAAGTGATGATCATTAGCCGCTTGGAGAATGGATAGCTGTTCATGAGGAACCCAGCGTTGTGGGGGTATTGCAGAGGTGTTCAAGCGTTAAGGTTGAGGGCTCAATATCCATTAGCGGCTCATGATGGCTCACCACATTTTCAGGAAGTGCTGCCTGGAGCTGCGTGCGACGGCGTGTGGCTTCTTGTGGCGAGCGAGAAAGCATCAAGGCGGCAAGCGTTGTGCTATTCAGACGATAGGTGTTCTCAAAGGAGTAGGTTAGCTCACAAAGCTTTTTTGCGGTGGGCCAAAGCTGGCGCCGCTTAACCTGCAATATAAATAGCTCTGCGTAGATAGCCTCGCGCTCAGAACGGGTTTGCTCACGAGGAAGATCGCGCAGCAACTGTTCGCCAGCCCAAAGATTAACCTTTGGGATAAGCCGCAAACGCTGGCCGATAGCCCCATTCATATCAACCAATTGGCGTGCGCTAGAAACCGCCAGTAAGCACAGTATGCCCAATAACAGCACTATTAGCCCCCCGGCTGGAAAGGACAATTGTGGCGCTATTAAGGCGCCGCTAAGTAGTGCGGCCATGGCATTAAGTACAAGAATCCAGCGCGCCTGGGGTAGCATGAATATGGCCGCCCACGCCCAGATCAACATATCATGCTGTTCTGGTGCGCTGGCAATTAATCCCAGCAGTAATAAGCCCGGCAGCACTTGCCAGGGTAGCCCTCTGGAATGACGATGACTAAAGTCCAGAAGCAGAGCTGTAATGCAAAGCCAACTGACGGAGAGCCAAAGCAGCAGGATGGCCATGGGCTGTGCGCCCAATGTCCAGAACGCTAGTGCAGCCGCTGCGGCGAGTAAATTGGCTCTAAGCAAGTGAATTTTGTATTTGCTTTGCATGGTGGCTTACTATTCACCTTCACGAACTCCATGTACGTTCCCCGTCGTCTAATCAGCGGTGACAGGACCAAGTGTGAAACTTAAAATGCTCATTATAACGTTTAAGTAGCGTAATATATTGCCTACTACTGGACACAATTACGACGCGCCTGACCAGATAAAATGATGGCGGCGTGCATGATGATAAAGGGAGACAGCATGAGCGTTTCAACGCCCTTACAAGATGAGGCTCAACAGCAACTCACCGCCGGTGATGTTCCCGCATACATGCAGGCGCTTGGAAAGGCAGCGCGTTCAGCCGCAAGCGAGCTACGTCGTGCCGATACCGGCATCAAAAATCGTGCCCTTGAGTCAATAGCGCAGCAGCTGATGACGGCTCGCGCGCGTATTTTAGACGCCAACGCTCAGGATATGCAGCGCGGTAAGGAAAATGGTCTGGATAGTGCGTTACTTGACCGCTTGGCGCTTGATGACGCCCGTTTTGATGCGATGATTGAAGGGCTGCGTCAAGTGGCCGCCTTGCCTGACCCGGTGGGTGAGATAGACGATATGAGTTACCGTCCCAGCGGCATCCAGGTAGGCAAAATGCGCGTGCCTTTGGGGGTCATTGGCATCATTTACGAATCACGCCCCAATGTAACGCTTGAAGCGGCCAGTTTGTGCTTAAAATCGGGCAATGCCTGCATTTTACGCGGCGGGTCAGAGGCGAGCGCGTCCAATCAAACCATTGGCGAATGCATTACGCAAGGACTGGTGGATGTGGGACTGCCTGCTAACTGCGTTCAGGTGGTGGCGACGACCGACCGTGCCGCCGTCGGCGCATTGATCAGCATGCCAGATTACGTGGATGTCATTATCCCGCGTGGTGGGAAATCGCTCATTGAGCGAATCTCGCGTGACGCTAAAGTGCCCGTTATCAAGCACCTTGATGGTGTTTGTCACGTCTATATTGATACCACGGCTGATCCAGCTAAAGCCTTGGCTATCGCGGTCAATGCTAAAACGCATCGTTACGGCACCTGCAATACCATGGAAACACTTCTGGTTGATGCGCCGGTGGCTGATTTGCTGCTGCCAGAGCTGGCGCGGGCTTACGCAGGACATGAGGTTGAGCTACGAGGCTGTGAACGCACTCAAGCGCTGCTTCCTCAGGCCTTGGCGGCATCCGAGGAAGATTGGTACGCCGAATATCTTGCACCGGTACTAGCGATCAAAATAGTGGATGGCGTGGAAGAGGCGATTGCGCATATTGAGCGCTATGGCTCGCACCATACCGACGCTATTGTGACCCAGGACTACTCTCTGGCGCGCCGTTTTATGGCCGAGGTGGACTCAAGCTCTGTGATTGTTAATGCCTCAACCCGCTTTGCCGATGGGTTCGAGTATGGATTAGGTGCTGAAATTGGCATTTCGACCGATAAGCTGCATGCGCGAGGGCCGGTGGGTTTGGAAGGCCTTACCACGCGTAAATACGTTGTATTCGGCGATGGCCAGGTTCGCCAATAAGGCGTGTACGATATGAGTTTTGCAGCGCTATGAGTGGTAGGTCGATATGAATTCAGTACCCATAAAAGCAGGCATGCTGGGAGGGACATTTGACCCTATTCACCATGGCCATTTACGCAGTGCTTTGGAAGTGCGAGAAGCATTGGGCCTTGACCAGTTGCATATGATACCGGCGCCAAAGCCGCCTTTACGTGGTGCACCACAAGTGTCGGCAGAGCAACGAATGGCGTTGTTACAAGCCGGGATTGGCACTACGCCTGGGCTTTACGCGGATAACCGTGAGCTGCGCCGCGAAGGGCCATCCTACAGCGTTGATACGCTTGCTGAACTGAGGGCTGAATATGGTGAACAGGCACGTTTAGTAATGGTGATTGGCTTTGATGCCTTTTTACGCCTTCCTCAGTGGCAGCAGGTTGACACGTTGTTTTCCCTCGCTCACTTGGTAGTGATGGCTAGGCCTGGCTATCAAACACCCTGGTCTGATGAATTAAGGGAACTGGTAGGGCAACGTGAAGTCGAAGGCGTGGACTCGCTGATGCAGCGCCCCTGCGGTGGCGTTTTACTGCTGTCGCTCCCTTCGATGATGGCAATTTCAGCGACCTATATTCGTCAGCGGCTGCGTGAGGGAAAAAGCGTTCGGTATTTGCTCCCGGAAGCGGTTGAAGAGGCCATTTTACATAAAGGCTTTTACCAGGACGTTGAATAGCGCTGGTAGTCACGCAAGAAGCCGTTACAATGGCCCGCTTTGCTAGCCGAACACCATACGAGGTTATCTGCAGGAGTCATGCACATCGATACACTGAAAAGCCTAGCGCTTGATGCGTTAGAAGACCTTAAAGCACGCGATATCACTCAACTGGACGTTTCCAGCTTAACTGAGGTTACCGACCTTATGTTGATTGCTAGTGGTACGTCTACCCGGCATGTTGCGGCACTTGCGCAAAACGTCGTAGAAAAAGCCAAGGCAGCCGGTCTTGCGCCGCGCGGTGTTGAAGGCGGTGATAATGCGGATTGGGTATTGGTCGACCTGGGTGACATTGTTGTTCATATCATGATGCCGGAAGCCCGTGCACTTTATGACCTTGAACGCCTCTGGGCAGACCTGCCTAGCGATGCAAGCATGACGGATGAGGCACGCACGCTTTTTGAAGAGCGAGCCACGATGTCATGAGAATAAGGCTGTTGGCGGTAGGTACGAAAATGCCTGCTTGGGTTGAAGAGGGCATTGAAACCTACCGTAAACGGCTCCCTCGGGATTTCAGCCTTGAAATAGAAGAAATCCCGCTTGGCCAGCGCGGTAAAAATGCAGATATTGCCAAAGCGCGTGCTCAAGAGGCTCAACGCATTCGCGATAAACTGCGGGGTGATGAGTATCTGGTTGCGCTGGAAGTAAAAGGCAAACCCTGGACAACCGAACAACTGGCCCAGGAAGCGGATAGCTGGCGTATGGAGGGCCGCGATATCGTATTGCTGGTCGGTGGGCCTGATGGTCTTGAACCTTCCCTCTCTGCGATAGCCGATAAAGCGTGGTCATTGTCACCGTTAACGCTGCCGCACCCGTTAGTTCGTATCATGCTGGCCGAGCAGCTTTATCGTGCCTGGACGCTATTGGTTGGTCACCCCTACCACCGTTAACGGCTCAAAAGGTGGTGGTATTTGTTGGCTGTGTTGCGTCAATCGTCTGATTTGAGAGTCATCTGTTGCCATGCCCCAGCGCCGTGACACGCTAAAAAATTCTGAGCAAGAGTTGCGCATTTTTCGTGTCAGAACACTTCTTGCCGTTCTGGTCGTTATAACGCTTACCGGTCTTCTGGTAGGGCGTTTAGGCTACTTACAAATTGTTCAACATGAAATTTACACCACGCGGTCAGAAAAAAACCGTGTGCGTGTTGAGCCGCTGCCACCTAATCGAGGTTTGATTTATGACCGAAATGGTGTGCTGTTAGCTGAAAACCGGCCTACTTATAACCTGACGCTGGTGCGTGAGCGTGTTGATGACCTTGATGCAACGCTGGCCCTATTAGTGGAATTGCTGGAACTGCCAGAAGAAGATATCGAGGCCTTTAACGTACGTTCACGCCAGCGACAGCGTCCTTTCCAACCTGCGCTCTTAATGAGCGATCTGAGTGAAGCCCAAATTGCTCGGCTCGCGATTAATCGCCACCGCCTGCCAGGCGTTGAAGTCGAAGCCCAACTGCTACGTTACTATCCCGATTCAAACGTTATGGCCCATACGCTGGGCTATGTAGGGCGTATTAATGTTGATGAGCTGCAAAATTTGGATGCCGGCCGTTATGCCGGCACCCACTTTATTGGTAAAACCGGCATTGAACGCTTCTATGAAGAGGAGCTTCATGGCGAAGCAGGCCTGCGTAAAGTCGAAACCAACGCCCGAGGGCGAGTATTAAGAGAGCTGGGTCGCACCGACCCTGTGCCTGGGAAGAACATAACGCTGACGATTGATAAGTCTCTACAAACGCTTGCCTATGAATTAATGGATGGGCGGCGTGGGTCGATCGTCGCTATTGCGCCTGCAACGGGCGAGATTCTGGCCATGGTGTCGACGCCTGGGTTTGACAGCAACCAGTTTGTGACCGGGATCGATGTTGCCTCCTATCGCGGCTTGCAGAACGACCTGGACTTACCTCTTTTTAACCGCTCTATTCGTGGTCACTATCCACCTGGCTCGACCATTAAACCCTTTTTAGCCCTCGCGGGACTGGCTGGGGGGGTTATTACCCCAGACAGCACGATTAGCGACCCAGGCTATTATCAACTGCCTAATGACTCCCGGCGTTACCGGAACTGGTTGCGCTGGGGGCATGGTCGTGTGGATTTAGAGCGCTCATTAGCTGTGTCTAATAATACTTACTACTACACATTGGCCCATGATTTAGGTATCGATAATCTACATGAACGGATGAATGGGTTCGGATTCGGGCGGCGAGTCGCCTACGATGTTCAAGGGGAAAGCACTGGGCTGATGCCGTCTCGCGAATGGAAGCGGGAGCGTTTTAACCAGCCGTGGTACCCCGGCGAAACCTTGTCAGTAGGTATTGGCCAAGGTTACTGGCAAGTAACGCCGTTGCAGCTGGCAAGCGCAACGGCAACGCTTGCCAACCGGGGCCACTGGGTAAAACCCCGCTTAGCTCTCCAGGTGGGCGATACGCTGCTTCGTGAAGATTTACCCGACACGCTGGACGATATTCAGCTGGAAAATGATGCCTGGTGGGACCGGGTATTTAGCGGTATGGAGAAAGTGCTCAGCGGTAGCGAAGGCACTGCACGGCGGACTGGCGTTGGCCTTGAGTATCGAATGGGCGGCAAATCGGGAACGGCTCAGGTGTTTTCTTTGGGCCAGGACCAGCGCTATAACGCCGATGAGCTTGAGGAACGCCTGAGAGATCACGCCTTGTTTGTAGCGTTTGCGCCGGTTGATTCCCCCCAAATTGCCGTGTCGGTTATCGTTGAAAATGCGGGCGGCGGCAGTACCCATGCAGCGCATTTGGCGCGCGCCATGACCGATGCATGGCTTTTAAAAGATGAAGCGCCTGACGCAGATGATGTACGCGACGTGTTGGAAGAAGATACCGCTCAAGTGGAGGGGAACTGACCTATGCCCTGGCAGACGATTACCCGCCCATTGCGTCGTTATCCCGTTCGACCGCCCGATAGCGGTATCGCGCGACGTAAAAGTATTTGGGAACGCATCCATATTGACCCTTGGTTATTAGGCCTTTTATTGGTCTTAATGGTGGGTGGCCTACTGGTTTTATATAGTGCGTCTGGCCAGCGTATTGAGTCGGTAATCGCTCAGGCGATGCGGTTTGGCGTTGCGCTGGCAGTGATGGCATTATTGGGGCAGCTGTCACCGACCACGTTTTTACGCTGGGCACCCTTTGCCTATGGCGCAGGGGTCATCATGTTATTGGCAGTGGAAATTGCCGGTGATATTGGCATGGGGGCTAAGCGCTGGCTTGAGATCCCTGGCGTTATCCGATTTCAGCCCTCAGAGATGATGAAGCTAGCGGTTCCGTTAATGGTGGCTGCCTATTTGAATCGTTGCCAGCTTCCACCGCGATTAAAGGATATTGTGGTGTGCGCGGTGATCATTGGTGTGCCGGTTGTATTGACCGCTATTCAGCCGGACCTGGGTACATCGTTACTGGTGGCCAGTGCGGCTGTCATCGTGGTTTTGCTCGCGGGTCTTTCATGGCGCTTGATTGGATTTGTTGGTGGATTGTTGGCTGCGTGCGTGCCGCTTTTGTGGATGAACATGCACAATTACCAACGTCAGCGGGTATTAACCTTTCTTGATCCAGAAAGCGACCCACTAGGCTCGGGTTGGAATATTATTCAGTCAACCACGGCCATTGGTAGTGGAGGGCTATGGGGAAAGGGGTGGCTGGGGGGCACGCAGTCGCAGCTTGAATTTCTGCCTGAGCGGCATACTGATTTTATTATTGCCGTATTGGGTGAAGAGTTTGGGCTTATCGGGATGCTGGTTTTATTGGCGCTTTACTTGATGATCGTAGGTCGCGGTATTTGGTTGGCGGCTTCTTCACAGGATACGTTTGGACGCCTTTTTGCCGGTAGTATCATTCTCACCTTTTTCATTTATGTGTTTGTCAACGTGGGGATGGTTAGCGGTATTTTACCCGTGGTAGGCGTGCCGCTACCCTTGGTGAGTTATGGCGGCACCTCTAGCGTGACCTTGTTGGCAGGGTTCGGTATTCTCATGTCTATTCATGCCCATCGTCGGCTATTGCCACGTTAGTATTTCAGTCAGGACGGTGTGTTTTCAAAGGAGTGGTGAGTTGATAAAAAGGGCCCGAAATAAAGCTGGCAGTTGCCTTGTTGCCGCGCTAATAGCGTGTTCGATGCCTGCCGTATTCGCAGAGGAGCACTCGGCGGAAGGGGTGGACCTGCAACATAATGAACGCACCCAGATATTGGTAGATGAGTTAATCGCCCAAGGCATACCGGAAGCGTGGTTACGTGATGCTTTCTCTCAAGCCGCATATTCTCAAGCGGTGCTGGATGCCATGGAAGGCGCGGCAGAGCGCCGCTTAAAGTGGCACGAGTACCGCGATATATTTCTAACGGAGCAGCGTATCGAAGAGGGCGCTGCCTTTATGCAAGCGCACGCTGAGACCCTGGCGCGTGCGGAAGATGTTTATGGCGTGCCGGGTAATGTTATTACCGCCATTATTGGCGTAGAGACGTACTATGGCCGCCATAAAGGGCGCCATCGCGTGCTGGACTCACTGGCTACGCTGGCGTTTTATCATCCCAGTCGAGGGGGGTTTTTCCGTGGTGAGCTAGCTGCTTTTTTGCAGATCGCCCATGAGCAAAAGGTCGATCCGGCTGAACTTTATGGCTCGTATGCAGGCGCAATGGGGTATCCTCAATTTATTCCCACTAGTTACCAGGCCTATGCCGTTGATTTTGACGATGACGGCATTCGTGATTTATGGGAAAACCCAGTGGATGCCATCGGTAGCGTCGCGAATTATTTTGCTGAGCATGGCTGGCGGCGTGATGGTGCCATTTATCATGAAGCAACGGGACCGGAAGTGTTGCCCCAGGCGCTGACGTTTAACCAAACGTCTTCGCCGACCATGAGTGTGGCTGAGACAGCCAAGCAAGGGATTGAACCGCAAGAAGCGCTTAACGATACTTTGCTTGTGATGCCCTTGGTGTTTGAGATGGATGATGGACAGCTACGCTATCGGCTGGGTGAAAACAACTTTTATGTTATTACACGCTATAACCACAGTCATTTATACGCCATGGCAGTGACAGAGTTAGCTGAGGCCATTCAACAGCGGGCTGAGGAACAAGGATGAGCATGTTGCAATCAAGGACCTGGCAAGTAGGCAGTATGATCGCCTTGATAATAGTGGTAAGCGGCTGCGCGAATCGTGAAGCTCAGCGCGTTGCTACGCCAACTCAAACTCAACCTGACGCTGCACCCGCCGCAAGTACTACTGCCAGTGGAGGTGGGCGCTATGCCATGCATGGGGATGCGTATCCTGTTGCGCCGCCGGATGTATCCACCGTGCCGGATGCTGTACCACGTAATGAACCGCGTTCTGCGGGGGGCAACCGCTCAACCTATGAAGTATGGGGTGAAAAGTACCATGTAATGCCGGACGCTTCTGGCTATGCCAAGCAAGGTTTGGCCTCGTGGTACGGCGAAAAATTTCATGGCTATGCGACCTCAAATGGCGAGATTTACGACATGTATAAAATGTCGGCGGCGCATCGCTCGCTACCGTTGCCTACCTTTGCACGCGTTACCAGCCTGGACAGCGGGCAGTCGGTGATTGTCCGTGTTAACGACCGTGGTCCTTTTCATAGCGATAGAGAAATAGATCTTTCTTACGCAGCCGCCGCCCGGTTGGATATATTGGATAATGGAACAGGGCGAGTAAAAGTCGAGGCCATTGAGCCTGACCGTTGGCTAGCTGAGCGCGGCGGAGCGCCCGCGAGTACTGCGCCGAATGAGGATGCGCCCGTTGCGGAGCCCGCGCCAGCCGCATCTGTACCTCAAGCAGCTCCGTCTGTGGCCTCTAATAACCCCGCTGAGGGTGAGGTTTCAGGCGGCTATTACCTTCAGATTGCTGCGCTGGAAAGCGCTGATAGCGCTCGTAAGCTTAGCCAGCGATTGACAGACGAATTGCCTCACAGCGTTCGTGTAATGAATGAGGCTAATGTGCATCGTGTGCAGGTGGGGCCAGTAACACCGGCTCAAGAGACCCAAGCTCGGGAAGCACTTCGCCAAGCGGGGTTTCCTCAAGTTTTTATCGTGAGATAATTCATTTTTTATATTCTTTGGTGCTTAGCGCCACTTTCTTGCAAGTGAGATGTTAGTGATGAATGTATTCGTGTCGATTCGCCGCTCTGCCCAATTATGTTTGTTTGCGGCCATGACGGCTGTTGCGTTGCCGGCTGCGGCTCAAGTCATACCTCAGCCGCAAACGATTATTCCAGCCGCTCCGCAGCTCGCTGCCAGTTCCTGGATTTTAATGGATGCCAATAGCGGACGAATTCTGGTTGAGCACAACTCAGACGAACGTTTGGCGCCTGCAAGCTTGACCAAACTCATGACCGCCTACCTTGTCGAGCGTGAGTTGGATCGCGATACCATCACGTTGGATGATCTGGTCAATGTCAGTGAAAACGCCTGGCGGACTGGTGGCTCAAAAATGTTTATTGAAGTGGGCAACCAGGTCCCCGTCGAGGAGTTGCTGCACGGCATTATTATTGTGTCAGGTAACGATGCCAGCGTGGCCATGGCAGAGCACTTGGCTGGTGGGGAGGCTCCTTTTGCTGACTTAATGAACCAGCATGCGGCTCGACTGGGGATGGAAAATACCCACTTTGAAAATGCAACCGGTCTTCCTTCTGATAATCACTACTCAACAGCGCATGACCTGGCGCGGCTTTCACGTCATATCATCAATGATTACCCTGAGCACTATGCGATCTACTCGCAGCGCCACTTTTCCTATGGTGGAATTGATCAGCCCAACCGTAACCGCCTGTTGTGGCGTGACCCGTCAGTAGATGGTTTGAAAACGGGTTGGACAGATGCTGCGGGCTACTGCCTGGTGTCGTCAGCTGAGCGCGATGGCATGCGGCTTATTTCGGTTGTGATGGGCACCAATTCGGATGAAGCGCGCGCACAGGAAACTCAGAAGCTTTTAAGCTATGGTTTTCGTTTCTACGAAACCATGAACCTCTACGAGCGTGGTGCTGTGCTTGCAACGCCGCGTGTTTGGGGTGGTGACATTAACGAATTGCGTGCGGGGGTGGATGAAGAAGTGTTTATGACCCTTCCACGTAACCGTAATGAAGAGCTGCGTGCTCGTCTTAATCTACACTCTGATTTACAAGCACCTATTGCGGTAGGTGATGATGTGGGCACGCTAGAGGTCTACTTGGGTGAAGAGATGGTTGGCGAGCGCCAGTTGGTAGCGCTTGAAAATGTGCAAGAGGGCGGGCTGTTTAAACGCCTTTTTGATCAGGTTCAGCGCTTCTTCAGCGGTTTAATTGCGAACTTCACTGACTAAGTGATTCGGCTCAGGTGCGTCCTGGGCCTTTTTTACCTTCAATAAAAGGCGCGTTATGACTAAGGATACGAAAAAGGGATTTCGAGACCTGCGCGAGCCGGTGGCAGAAGAAACCCCCAAGATCACTTTTCCTTGTGACTACTCTTTAAAAATAGTGGGTGATGCTGCTGAGGATTTTACGGCTTGTGTTTGTCAAATCGTGGTGCGTCACGCACCGGATTTTGATGAATCGACGCTGCAAGTGGTGGATAGTCGAAACGGTCGTTTTCAATCCGTTCGCATCACGATTAATGCGACCAGCGAGCAGCAAATTAGCCAGCTGTTTGAAGAGCTAAAAGCCACTGGCCGTGTTCATATGGTGGTGTGAGTGAGTCGTTCTGCACCTGTTGAGCTGCACTGCTTGGGTCGCAGGCCGTATCTGCCTGTTTGGGAAGAAATGCGCGCCTTGACGGACTCTCGTGACAGTGAGACGCCGGATCAGTTCTGGCTGGTAGAGCATGACGCTGTCTTCACCCAGGGGCAGGCAGGCAAACCTGAACATCTATTGATGCCAGGCGACATACCGGTGGTGCAAACCGACCGTGGCGGGCAGGTAACGTATCATGGCCCTGGGCAGATAGTGCTGTATCCGTTATTGGATGTTCGGCGCAGTAAAATAGGCGTGCGTGACCTGGTGTCTGCACTGGAAAATGCAGTCATTACGGTGTTAGCCGACTATGGCGTCAGTGCACATGCGCGCCCAGATGCACCGGGTGTGTATGTCAAAAGCCCGATGGGCGAGGCCAAAATAGCGTCGTTGGGTTTGCGAATTCGGCGGGGGGCCAGTTACCACGGCGTCGCGTTGAATGTGGATGGAGACCTTTCTGCTTTTCAGCGCATCAATCCCTGTGGCTACGCAGGTATGGCGGTCACTCGCTTGGCTGATCTTGTTGCTTTGCCTAATGAGCATCACGTAGGCCAGCAACTGGCATCTGCGCTGGCACTAAAGCTGAACAGAGAGCTGGTGACTATCGGCTAATCGCAGTGTTTTCCGTATGGTAGTACATAAAAAGAAGCCGCCGCGATAGTTAATATTCGCGGCGGCTTCTTGTTTTAGACTTACTCTGATTAAGCCCGTGCTTAATTCTGTTTCAGCCTACATTTAGGGCGGGAATAATATTAGGGTCAGACTCCTGGCCGGGGATCGCTGCCGGTGAGGCCAGCCCGAGGTTGTTCTTTTCGAACACTCGGTCAGCGCGATAGCTTGAACGAACCAGCGGGCCGGAAGGCACTTCCATAAAGCCTTTTTCAAGCCCTAGCACACGGTAGCGATCAAAGTCTTCAGGGCTTACCCAGCGCTCAACCGGCAGGTGGTTTTTCGTGGGGCGCAGATACTGGCCGAGTGTCACAATATCGACACCAATTTCACGAAGATCATCAAACGTTTGCAGGATCTCCTCATCGGTTTCGCCAAGACCCAGCATAATACTGGTTTTGGTAATGACATCGGGGCGATGCTTTTTCGCGTAGGCCAGAACGTCGAGTGTTTTGCGATAGCCTGCACGGGGGTCGCGAACCCGGCTGGTCAGGCGTTCAACGGTTTCGACATTTTGCGCAAACACTTCAAGGCCCGAATCCACAACGCTCTCAATGGCTGCGTGTTCACCATCGAAATCAGGTGTCAGCGCTTCAACGACCACGTCTGGTGTGCGCGCTTTAATAGCACGGATACAGCTTGCGTAATGGTTCGCACCGCCATCGTCCAGATCATCACGATCAACCGATGTTAGGACGATATAGCGAAGCCCCATTAATTCAACGGACTTGGCGGTGTTTTCGGGCTCTTCGTGGTCCAGCCAGCCTTTGGGGTTGCCCGTATCAACGGCGCAGAAACGGCATGCGCGGGTACACACAGACCCCATCAGCATGATGGTGGCAGTTCCATTGCTCCAACACTCGCCCATGTTAGGGCAGTGTGATTCAGCACAGACGGTACTTAGACGATGCTCAGAGACATTGCGCTTAACGGCTTCAAAGCGCTCGCCACCGGGAATTTGAGCGCGCAGCCATTTGGGCTTGCGTTCAAGAGACGGGGCTTCAGCCTGCGCGCTGCGCACCTTCATGCCATCCTTGATCGCCGTTGTGCCGTGTTCATTACGGAATTTCTGGCCGCTGGGTACACGCTGTGTGGGGTTGTTGCTCATAGGAATAGAGCCTCTCTACTGTGCGGCAGGCAAGGCTTATCATAGAAACGTAAGCGCTTGCCCCCCAATCATGCCGATTAATACGTTGCCAATTAACAGATTACTAATTAATACATAGGTAGTAGGTGTAATGTAACATATCTGGTGATTAACAAGACACCGTCAACTTAGCTTACAGGCATGGGCAAACAGGCAACACCGTGGCTTGGTAAGGGGCTAGGAGATGCTGCAAAGTAGTCTTGATACTCAGTGACATGCTCGTGAATAAACCGCATGAAAAGCTCTGCCACAGGTGTGGGAAAGCGCTCAAGGCGATAAACCGTGCACCATGCGCGGCGGATGGGAAAGTCCGGTAGCGGCAGTTCAAACAAAAGACCCTGTTCAAGCTCTAGCTGCACGGCAAGCCGTGGCAGCACGGCCACGCCTAAATGTGCCATAACCCCTTGTTTGATGGCTTCGTTAGTACCGAGCTCAATACGGTGCGGCAGCGCGACTTTTTGATAAGCAGCAAGCTGTTCAAAGGCATTGCGCACGCCAGAGCCTGGTTCGCGCATTAACACATAGTGGCGGGAAAAATCAGCCAGGGTAGGCGTCAGCATGGCGAGTAAAGGGTGGTCAGGCCATACCACTGCTATTAGTTCATTATCGATGATGGGCGTCACGACTAAGCGATCATCCTCGGGCACCATGGCCATAATCACCAGGTCATCTTGCTGTTCGGCCAAGCGCTCAAGCGCCTGGCTGCGGTTACACACCTTTAAGCGCACATGAATATCAGGGTAGCTTGCGCGAAAGCGGGCCAGTATATACGGCACGATGTATTGCGCTGACGACACGGCGGCCAGGTTGAGCTCCCCGGAAATTTTTCCATTGATGTCTGACAGGTTCATCTGCAACCGGGAGAGCTGGCTAAAGATTTCTCTTGTTGATAGCGCCAGCGTATCGGCGGCAGGCAGCACATGCAGCGTTTTTCCCGCATATTTAAACAGCGGCTGGCCAAGTGCCTGCTCCAGTTGGCGTATCTGAGCGCTGACGGCGGGTTGGGTAAGCCCTAGCTGTTCTGCTGCGCGTGAGTAAGAGCGTTGGCGATATACTGCCTGGAAGACTTGTAATTGACGAAACGTTAGGCGATTGAGCAGCTTAGGGGATGACATAACAACCTCAAGAGAATTGCCCTCCGGCGGCGAATAAGACGGCGAGCGCTACGAATGACTAACGCTGCCTAAAAATGCTACCACTGTTTATGCCCGCCGTGTCGCTAGTTTGCAGCGCTTGCGGTAAATCAGTGGTGTTACCCATCGACGTCTGTTGAGAAGTGGCTTAAGCTATATTGCATCGCAGCATCATGGTTTTTAGGTTGATCGCCAGCGCATTCACCCTAGGGAGACTCTATGAATTTTCTCGCCAACCCTTTGCTTACCGCTAACTCATTAACACGTACCTTTTGGGGGCAGTCAAACGACTCCTCCACGCTGCTACCGGGCAGTGAGGCGCTCTCCTCTTTCATGGACCCCTTTGGGTTTGGGCGTGCCGCGGCCGATTACTGGCGAGATAGCGTTGAGCGTAGCGTGCTCTATTGGGATGTAATGCGCGAGCGTGGCAACCAGTATCTGGAGCACATGGAACAAACCAAGCCGAGTGTGCTTGGGTTTAAAACCGAAGTGCTGCTTGATGGTCGCACGCTTGCCCAGCCGACCAACTATGAATTGCTGCGTGTATTGCCCCCTGAAGATACCGTCACTGACCCCCGCAAGCGCCCGTTCGTGGTGGTTGACCCGCGTGCAGGGCACGGTCCTGGTATTGGTGGCTTTAAGCCTGACAGTGAGTTAGGCGTGGCGTTAAAAGCAGGGCACCCTTGTTACTTTATCGGCTTCTTGCCTTTCCCTGAACCGGGGCAAACGGTTGAGGACGTTGTCGAGGCAGAAGTTGCTTTTCTACGCCATGTGATTGAGCTGCATCCTGATATAAGCGAAAAGCCCATGGTGGTAGGCAATTGCCAAGCGGGCTGGCAGTTGATGATGGCGGCCGCACTTGAGCCGTACGTTTTTGGGCCTATCTTGATCGCGGGGGCGCCGCTCTCTTACTGGGCGGGGGTGCATGGCAATGCGCCCATGCGTTATACCGGCGGCATGACGGGGGGGAGCTGGATCACCGCATTCACCAGTGATATGGGTAACGGCTTATTCGATGGCGCTTGGTTGGTGCAAAACTTTGAGCGCTTGAATCCTGCCAATACGTACTGGAAAAAGCAGTACCACCTGTACGCTAACATCGACACAGAAACTGAGCGTTATCTTGATTTTGAGCGCTGGTGGGGCGGGCACGTGGTTCTGGGTGGCGAAGAAATCCAGTACATCGTCGATAATTTATTTGTCGGTAACCGGCTGTCGACGGCCCAACTGGTAACCCGTGACGGGCGGCGGATTGATCTGCGTAATCTACGTTCACCGGTGGTGGTGTTCTGTTCGCGTGGTGACGACATTACCCCGCCCCCTCAGGCGCTGGGCTGGATCCGTGATCTATACGAAGATACCGACGATATCATCGCCAACGACCAGACCATCGTCTACTGCATGCATGATACGACCGGCCATTTGGGGATCTTCGTATCCGGCAGCGTATCCCGCAAAGAGCACTCTGAATTTACTGCCAATATGGACTACATCGATGTGCTGCCACCGGGGCTGTATGAAACCTCGGTTACCGAGGCGCCAGAGGGTAGCGATGCCGCGCTGTATGAGCGTGACTACTTATTGGAATTTACGCCGCGTAACTTTGAAGAGCTGGATCGTGAAGTGCAGCATGATGCGGACGATGACCGGCGTTTCGCGACGGTTGCCCGAATTTCTGAGATAAATTTGGGCTTGTATCGTTTGTATGTGCAGCCCTGGTTGCGGGCCATAATGACGCCAGAAGCAGCGCGCTTTATTCGGCGTATGCATCCTATCCGCTTGGGCTACAAGCTGCTGTCGGACCGCAATCCTTTATCTGTCCCCCTGCCGGTAATGGCGGAAGCAATACGCAAGAACCGTCAGGAAATTGGTCCAGACAATCTCTTTAAAGCGCTAGAGACGATGCATTCTGACCAGATCGTCGCCGCCTTGAATGCCTGGCGCGATCTGCGTGATAGCAGTACAGAGCGTCTGTTTATGGATGTCTATGGCCAGCCACTGCTACAGGCGGCTGTCGGACTTTATGGTGATGCGCATGTACACCGCAGGAGGCCGGGCGCTGAGCCTGAGCATCGTCGCTTCCTGGCGCGGCGCCGGGAAGAGTTAGGTGAGCGCATTGCTCAAGGGGGCGCGCATGAAGCGATTATGCGTTCATTAATCTACGTGTTGGGTGGAGCACCCTCCACCGATGAGCGCAACTTCAAGCAGTTACGTGCCACAAGGACGAAGCTTGAGTCAGACATCGAGCTTTGCGAATTCAAGCGGTTGGTGCGCGAGCAATTCTTTATTTTAAAACTTGATCGTGAAAGGGCACTGAATACGCTGCCTGAGTTACTGGCCGGTGAAAGCAACAGTGCGATTGATGGCTATATTAAAAACCTGGAGCAGGTGTTTGCAGCAAGCGGTGAGCTTACTGAACACGCGGCAGAACGTTTTGTACAGGTAAAAGCGTTGTTTGATAAAGCACGCCCGGCCAAGCCTGCGGTCAAAAAAACGGCCGTCAATAAGGCAACCACGGTTGAGAACCCACCGAGCGAGGCCAAAAAGACCGACACGTCAGTGAGCCAAGGCAAGGCCCCCCGCAAACGTTAATCGGGTCCTGATTGAAAAAGAACGCCTCTACTTTACCGTAGGGGCGTTCTGCTTATGAAAGAAATAGTAGGTTGCTGATCTCGTAACGTCAGTCTAGTGTCTAGCTACTTCGGTATAAAAAAGTAAGCTTTTCTCACTACTGTTCGGTTGACACTGGCGCTAAGTGAAGGCCTGGGGTAGGGTAGGCGCATTTTTTCATCCGTATGTTTGTCTCGGCGAGTGAAATAACGCCGCAAACTCAAAACCATGCGGTACCGTATTCAGAGCGCGGGCTCTCGGCCCAAGCAATAGAAAAGTGGAGCACTATGGGCAAGTCACTGGTCATCGTCGAGTCGCCAGCGAAAGCGAAGACGATTAATAAGTATCTCGGCAACGATTTCATCGTCAAGTCGAGCGTGGGTCACATTCGTGACCTGCCGACCAGCGGCTCGGGCAAGGCTGCTTCCGACCCCAAGGAGCGCGCTCGCCAAGCCGCGGCAACACGTAAAATGTCGGCGGAAGAGAAGGCAGAGTATAAAAAGCGCAAGAGCCACGATCAGTTAATTCGGCGTATGGGTATTGATCCCAACAACGGCTGGGAAGCCCAGTATGAAGTGCTGCCGGGTAAAGAAAAGGTAGTGGCTGAGTTAAAGAAGCTTGCTGAAAAGGCAGACGCCGTTTATCTGGCAACGGATTTGGACCGCGAAGGGGAAGCCATTGCTTGGCACTTGCGGGAAACCATTGGCGGAGACGACAGCCGTTATAAGCGTGTGGTCTTTAACGAAATTACTAAAAATGCGATTCAGGATGCGTTTAAAGCCCCTGGTGCGCTCAATATTCCTCGTGTAGAAGCTCAGCAGGCGCGGCGGTTCTTGGACCGCGTGGTGGGCTTTATGCTGTCGCCGCTGCTGTGGGCCAAAGTGGCCCGTGGCCTCTCCGCTGGCCGCGTTCAGTCGGTTGCGGTGCGCCTTATTGTTGAGCGCGAGCGGGATATTCGCGCGTTTATTCCTGAAGAGTTTTGGGATGTGCACGCGGATTTAGTCTCACCAGACGGCGAACTGGTACGCTTTGCGCTCGCCAAGCAGGATGGCAAGGCGTTCAAGCCAACGTCTGAGCAAGACACGATGTCGCGTATTGCGGCGTTGCGTAATGCAAAGCTTGCGATTACCTCGCGTGAAGATAAGCCGACCAGCTCCAAACCAACGGCGCCGTTTATTACCTCTACGCTGCAGCAGGCAGCCAGTGGGCGCCTGGGCTTCTCGGTCAAGAAAACCATGACCATGGCCCAGCGGTTGTATGAAGCGGGCTATATCACCTATATGCGTACCGACTCCACCAACCTCTCGAAAGATGCGGTTGAAAGTGCGCGTGAGTTTATTGGCAGCGAGTACGGTGAACGCTACCTGCCCGAGATGCCCAATCGCTATAGCAGCAAAGAGAGCGCTCAGGAAGCTCACGAAGCGATTCGCCCATCCAGCGTTGAGCGCAAGGCAACCGATTTAGTGGGTATGGAACGCGATGCTGAGCGTCTGTATGAGTTGATCTGGCGTCAGTTCGTCGCCTGCCAGATGACGCCGGCCGAATATCTGTCGAGCACATTGAGCGTTGAAGTGGATGGCTACGATCTACGGGCTAAAGGACGTGTTCTGAAGTTTGACGGCTATACGCGGGTCATGAAGCCGAGCGGTAAAAATGAAGACCAGACGCTGCCCGATTTGCCCAAAGGCACGCCGATGGCGATGGAAACGCTGGACCCTCAGCAGCACTTTACCAAGCCCCCGGCGCGTTATACCGAGGCAAGCCTGGTTAAAGAGCTTGAAAAACAAGGGATTGGTCGTCCTTCTACCTACGCGTCGATAATTTCGACGATCCAGGATCGCGGCTACGTGCAGTTGGAAAATCGGCGTTTTTATGCCGAGAAACTGGGGGATATCGTTACCGAGCGCCTGAAAGAGTCGTTTCCTGACTTGATGGACTTCTCTTTTACCGCACGTATGGAAGATAGCCTGGATGAGGTCGCTGAAGGCGAACGCAACTGGCGAGCGCTACTCGATGCCTTCTATGGTGAATTTCGTGAAGAGCTTGCCAAGGCAGAAAGCGATGACGGGATGCGCCCCAACCAGCCCGTGCCAACCGATATTGACTGCCCCTCGTGTGGCCGCAAGATGCAGATTCGTACTGCATCTACCGGCGTGTTTTTAGGTTGTAGTGGTTATAACCTGCCGCCCAAAGAGCGCTGCAAAACCACGATCGATTTGATCCCGGGTGAGGAAGCAGTAGCGGCGGATGCCGGTGAAGAGGCCGAAACCAACGCCTTGCGTGCCAAACATCGGTGCGATAAGTGCGGCACGGCAATGGATAACTACCTGATTGATGAAACCCGCAAGCTGCATATCTGCGGTAATAGCCCTGACTGTGATGGTTATGAGATAGAGCAGGGCAAGTTCAAGATCAAAGGCTACGATGGCCCGGTTATCGAATGCGATAAGTGCGGTTCACAAATGCAGCTTAAGTCCGGCCGCTTTGGCAAGTACTTTGGCTGTACCAATGGCGAGTGTAAAAACACTCGTAAGCTTTTGAAAAGTGGTGAAGTGGCGCCGCCCAAGATGGACCCGATTCCGATGCCGGAACTTGCCTGTCAGAAAGTGGATGACCACTACGTATTGCGCGATGGGGCAAGCGGCCTGTTTTTAGCGGCCAGTAAATTCCCCAAAAATCGTGAAACGCGTCCGCCTTTGGTGAAGGAGCTGAAAGCTCATGCTGACGAGCTGCCTGAGAAGTATCACTTCATTCTCAAAGCGCCCAGCGAAGACCCGGACGGCCGCCCAACTCAAATTCGTTTTTCGCGTAAAAGCAAAGAGCAGTACGTGATGACCGATGAGGAAGGCAAAGCCACGGGGTGGAAAGCAACGTTTGATGCAGGCAAATGGCACGTAGAGGACAAGCGTAAATGAGCGACCGCTCCCGTACTAATCAACTGCTCTATCAGGCCGAGCTGCTGGTAAGTATGCCTGTTGGTGAGGATGAGTATGCGGTCGCTCGTCAAATGGCGCTCGAAGAGAGCGCCTTGGCCCTGTTTGAACTGGCGTTATGTTCGCTGCTGAAAGAAGTCACTGAACATGCTCGTCTGGAAAACCATGCCTGGCGTGAGTTATTAGCCCTTGATGGCCCGCCCATGGCAGAGCTTCAGCGGCTGCGTGATGTGAGGCGCGAACCGGGTAGTTGGCTAAACTGGCTGGCGTTCAAATTAGAGCAGTTGCACAGCAGCGACGGGGCTGCACGACGCACCGTCACTAATCCCGCCATGATCGCCATGGGGAGTCAGAAACGCCTGGGAGAGCAATTGCTTGATTACATAAGCGATGCCAAGCAGGAAATAGCCGCCCTAAGGGAGACAAGCCAGGAGTGGTAAGCTGCCACATGACGAATCTATCCTGACCGGCTACGCTCATAAAGCAGCATACTGTTGCCGAGATGATAGAACGACTGAAAAGGAGACACGGATGCGCTACAACCAGGTCAAGGACTTAGTCGTATGGGCTGAAGGTTTTCACCAGCGTATGGCTCGTCAGTACAGCGAGGCGGCCGATAAGACAGATAATGAGCGTTTGACCATGGTGCTGACTTATCTAGCCAGCCGAGAGCTTCGAATGCAGCAGGGGCTTGATGACTTGTTTCACGACGGTTCTGATCACAGAGACGTGTTGGAGACCTGGTTTGATGAGTCAAGTGAGTTTCCTCAGCCGCCTGAGCTTGAGCGCCTTACGGAAAAGTCTGAATGGAATTCAGTCGATGAAATAGCGCGCATGGCTGTTGAGTCCAATCGAAAGCTTCAAGAGCTCTATGAGCATCGCGCTTCCAGAGCCGCTATACCGCCAGAAGCAGAGTTTTTTAATGCGCTGGCAGAGGGGCACGAAGCAGAAATTCGTAAGCTGGTCAGCAGTATGCAAAAGTTTGACGATATTTAGCGCTGCGTTGAATAGCGTTTCATTGGCAGGGCTTGGCGTGTCCACATGGTTAAATTGTTCTCAAAATCGCTGACAGACGCGGTGTATATAAGGTATAACACCTTCAAGAAATGCTTAGTTGGCCAGTGCTGAGCTAACCTGTTTTTGAGAGTTAACCTATGCCTTTAAACCGTCGCCGCTTTTTAGCGCTGGCGCTTGGCTGGCCAGTAGTGGCCAGCGCTGCTGCGTCAAATGCTACGCTAAACTCACAGCCGATAGACCTGGTTGAGACGTTACTGTCTCGGGCTCATTTGCCCCGCTACAGCAACGAAGTATGGTTATTGATAAATGATCAAGAATCTACACTTAGCGTGTATCGTGGCGACACGCTGGTTGAGCTTTTTAGCCCGGTTTCGCTGGGTCGCTCAGGTGCAAAAACGCAGCGGGTAATGGGGGATAACGTTACGCCGCTGGGCGAATTTCGTATTAATCGTTTTAATTACGAAAGTCGATGGCATATCTTTATTGGTATCGATTATCCTACGCCGGCCCATGCGCGGATGGCGTTAGAAAATGGCATATACTCGCAACGCGATTATGAAGCCTATTTCGACTATTACCGCCGTTATGGCCATCCTCCGCAAAATACGGCGCTGGGTGGAGCCATTGGTGTTCATGGTATCGGCAGTGCAGACCCTGATGTTCATAGCCGTTACCACTGGACTCAAGGGTGCGTGGCGGTAACAAATGAGCAAATTGAGCGAGTTGTGCAGCTTGTTGATATTGGCACTCGCGTCGTGATCGGCTAGTCTTATGTTGTTGAAGGAAGTAAGAGGTTTTCTACAAGTGGCTATAGACAAGCGTTGTGGTCTATTATAAAACAGCGTTTGACTAGCGTGCTCATGCACAAGTCACTGAAAAGAACCTGCACCGCAGGTAGACAAAGCGCAGCTAAGCAATTAGCCTAGGTTTGTCATACCCTTAACGTTGTACCCAAGGAAGACTCAAGGAGAACATTATGACTTTGAAAACGACTCTGAAAATGACCGCCGCTGCCGCTTCTCTGGCAATCCTGGCTGGCTGTGCTTCTACCAGCGCTCTGGAAGAAGTTCGCATGACTGCTGAATCTGCACAGGCTGATGCCGCAGAAGCACGCAGCATGGCTTCACAAGCTCTGAACACTGCAAACCAGGCACAGCGTGACGCGAATGCTGCACTGCAGATGACTGAGCAAAACCGTGAAGAAATGAACCGCATGTTCCAGCGCTCCATGCAGAAGTAATTCTGCTTGGACCACTGGGTTGATGTTTGACTCAGCGGTTGCTGAAGATGTAAAAAAACCCCGCCTCGGCGGGGTTTTTTTATTGCTTGTCTATTTTAGGTTAAGCATCTTCTTCAGCCGCTCGTAGGTGGCTAAGTTCTATCTCCTCCAGCAGGCTGTTACGGCTGGCAGGCTCCTCTTCTACGGTTGGCTGTGCCTGAGGGCCATAAAGGGCTACAAAACGGCCGTCAGGTGATTCTACGGCGCTTTTTACTTTGGCATAGTCGACAGCTACCTGGTCCTCCGTTAGCGCATCAACGCGATCAATGGCATCCAGGAGCGGTTCAAAGTCACCCACGTTCTCTTCAAGCTGCGGGTAGGACTGCACGAATAGCGTGCCATCCGCTGCCCAGCCAGCTTTAAAAGGCGCATCCATCAGGTTTACTTGAGTGCCGCTTGGCAGGCGCTCGTAGAGTGACTTAATGTCTTCAGGGTACATGCGAATGCAACCGCGGCTGGCGCGCATGCCAACGCCATCAGGGCGGTTGGTGCCATGAATCAAGTAGCTCGGCATGGCAAGCAGGATGGCATGCTCGCCCAAAGGGTTGTTCGGCCCAGCAGGCACTACGGAGGGTGCTGGCTCGCCGCGAGCGGCCGCTTCACGACGCATGGAGGCAGGAGGGGCCCACGCCGGGTCTTTTACTTTAATGGTCGTGCGTGTAATGCCAACGGGGGTTGCAAACTCTTCACGGCCCACACTCACCGGATACGTTTCAACGATGCCCGGGTTGTCGGCAGGGTAGTAATACAGGCGCAGCTCGGAAAGGTTAACAACAACCCCTTCACGTGGTGCAGGCGGTAAAATATATTGGGCGGGAATAACGATTTCCGTTCCTTCGCCAGGCACCCACATGCTGACGCCGGGGTTGGCCATGCGAATTTCTTCGTAGCCGATATTATGACGACGAGCGATATCAATGAGAGTCTCAGCGGGGTCGTCAACCGTGATGGTATACGACTCACCGATAATGTCGCCTTGGTCAGGGAGCCGGAAATGCCCGCGGGGGAGTTCACGCGTGTCGGCAACCTGCTCAGCGCTTGCCACGGATTCATCGGCGATTGTAGGAGCGTTTTCCGCTTGTTCAGATGCGGTTTGCGCATAAGCAGGGCCAGTAAGGGAAGCTGCCAACAATACTGCCAGGCTAGTAGGACCCCAAAGGTTGAATTTGTGACGAATGTTCATGATCTTTCCTAATAAGTTAGTGCACTGCTAGTACGCGTAAACGGGCAAACAATGGTTGCTTGCCGTCAGTTTGCCCCAAGGTTCACGCCGCCGCTACTTTTTGATTAAGGGTCGTTATAAGTGCTTCAACTTGCTCGAAACGCTGATCACTGTTTTCCATGGTAAATTCAAACCGCAAGGTGTCTGAACCATCCAAGCGATAGTGCTTGGGCGATGTTTGAATCAACGTAACCAGGGTGAGTGGGTCGACCTTCGTTGTGCCATCAAACAGCACCCGGCCACGGCTTTCGCCTGCTTCAATACGGCTAATACCCAGCTGCTCTGCGCGTTGGCGTAGCTTTGTTTGACGTATCAGGTTCTTCAGCGGCTGTGGCAGGAGGCCGAAGCGGTCAATGAGCTCGACCTGTAGTTCTTTAAGCTCACTATCGCTTTGTGTATTGGCAATGCGCTTATACATAACAAGCCGCTGCTGTACATCATGAATATAGTCATCTGGAATCAGTGCGGGCAGGTTCAGGCTAATTTCTACGCCAGTATTGAAGGGCGCCTCAATATTAGGTGTTTTGCCAGCACGAATTGCTTTCACTGCTCGATCCAGCATTTCCATATAAAGAGTATAGCCAATAGTTTCCATTTGGCCGCTTTGTTCATCTCCTAGTAGTTCACCTGCGCCACGAATTTCCATGTCGTGGCTTGCCAGAGTAAACCCAGCGCCAAGGTCATCAGAGGCGCTTATAGCCTCAAGGCGTTTAACCGCATCGCGCGTGATGGCCTTGGGGGGAGGCGTAAGCAGGTAAGCATAGGCCTGGTGGTGGCTGCGGCCTACGCGCCCCCGTAGTTGGTGCAGCTGCGCCAGGCCAAACTTATCGGCTCGTTCTATGAGAATGGTATTGGCGCTGGGTACGTCAATGCCGGTTTCGATGATCGTTGAGCATACCAAGACATTAAAACGGCGATGGTAGAAGTCCGACATTACGCGTTCAAGGCTGCGTTCAGGGAGCTGGCCATGCGCCACGGCTACGCGAGCTTCTGGCACCAGCTCGCGGATCTGTTGAGCCGCGTTTTCAATCGTCTTTACTTCGTTGTGAAGGAAGTAGACCTGGCCGCCGCGAAGTATTTCCCGTAGTAGGGCTTCTTTGATAATGCTGTTATCACGCTGCTGTACAAATGTTTTAACTGACAAGCGGCGAGCGGGCGGTGTCGCAATAATAGAAAGATCCCGAATGCCGCTCATCGCCATATTGAGTGTTCGCGGGATGGGGGTGGCGGTGAGGGTGAGAATATCAATCTCTGCACGCAGGGTTTTGAGCTTTTCTTTCTGCGCGACGCCAAAGCGGTGCTCTTCATCGATAATTAGCAGACCCATTTGAGGTAGCTCAACACTTTTGGAGAGCAGCTTATGGGTGCCAATCACGATATCGGTTTGACCGTTTTTGATACTTTCGAGCGTCTGGGTCATCTCTTTGCCCGCCGTAAAGCGCGAGATCAAACGGATATTGACGGCCGTATCGGCAAAGCGGTCACGGAAGTTTTCAAAGTGCTGGCGGGCGAGCAGCGTGGTCGGCACGAGAACGACGACCTGGCGACCTGACTGCACGGCCAGAAACGCGGCACGCATGGCCACTTCGGTTTTGCCAAACCCAACATCACCACATACCACGCGGTCCATGGGCTGCGGAGAAACCATGTCCTCAATGACGGCTTCAATGGCCGCTTGTTGATCAGGTGTTTCTTCAAACGGAAAGCTGGCGGAAAAGCGCACGTACTCATCGTTTGGCGCTTCATAGACAACCCCTTGCTGGGCTTCTCGTCTTGCGTAAACATCCAGCAATTCAGCGGCAGTATCGCGAATCTTTTCGGCCGCTTTACGGCGCGCCTTTTCCCACTGATCAGAACCCAGCTTATGCAGCGGTGCCAGCTCATCATCAGCGCCGCTGTAGCGTGAAATAAGGTGAAGGCTGTCAACGGGTACATAAAGCTTGGCGCCATCGGCGTAAGAGAGGGCTAAAAATTCGTTGGCTTGCCCGCCGGCCGCGAGGGTTTCTAGCCCCAGGTAACGTCCTACCCCATGCGCCTGATGAACAACGGGCGCCCCTTCGCGAAGTTCTGAAAGGTGGCGAACCGCCAATTCATTGTCATCTGTGGCTTTTTCACGCCGTCGGCTTTGGCGCACGACTTCGCCGAACAGTTCCGTTTCGCTAATAATGGCAAGGCTAGGGTCAGTAAGCCATAAGCCACTATCTACCAGGCTTTCCGTGATCGCGAAGGAGTGTTGGCTTTTAAGAAATGACTGAAAGCTATCAACATAAGGCAGTGACAGGGTGAGTGGTGCAAGCACTTCCTCTAATGCTTCGCGACGCCCGCGTGACTCAGCGACAAACAGGACCCGCGTATCAGGTTCGCTATTTAAAAAACCTTCCAATTCGCTCAGCGGCTGTTTGGCGCGTGCATTGATGGCCAGCGGCGGAAGCGCTTTTGCTTCCGGCATTAAGGCATGGCGATGCGCTTCGTCTTCAGTGAGTTCAATGCGAGGGCGTGATTTGATCGCTGAAAAGACATCGTTAACCGGAAAAAATGCCCGGCCAGGCGGCAGTAGTGGGCGGGTAGGGTCAACGCCCAGGTTGATGTAGCGTGCCTCAATGGATTGCCAGTGCTGTTCGGCGGCCTGAAAAACGCCGGGTAGCAGTGCCACCCGCGTATCATCGGTTACGTGATCAAACAAAGACGCCGTTTCGTCAAAAAATAGCGGCAAATAGTGCTCGAGCCCAGGAGAGGGGATGGCTTTAAGAGCGTCGTTATAGAGCGGGCACTGGCGAGGGTCGACGTCGAACAGGGTTTCAAATTGCTCGCGAAAGCAGGCGATTGCGCTGCGGCTAAGCGAGTACTCATGGGCAGGAAGTAGTTCCAACGTGTCTATCTTGTCCGTGGAGCGTTGACTGCCAGGGTCGAAATGACGGAGTGTGTCGATCTCATCATCAAATAAATCGATACGAATCGGCTCATCCATTCCCATCGCAAAAAGATCAATGAGTGCGCCGCGTATGGCGTATTCTCCAGGCTCGTACACGGTTTCAACGGCGCGATATCCTGCCCGGGTAAGCGACTCCCTAAAGGTATCCCGATTAAGCTTGGCGCCTGCGTTCAGCGTCATCACGCGTCCCGCGATATACGAGACGGGGGGAAGGCGCTGCATTAATGTATTAATAGGCACCAATACAATGCCGCGTACACCGTCTTGTAGCTGGCGTAATGTGCGCAAGCGTGCTGAGACGATATCCTGATGCGGAGAAAAACTGTCGTAGGGGAGGGTTTCCCAATCAGGGAATGGCAGTACAGGGACATCGCTGTAGAACGCAAGGTCTTGTTCCAAGCGTTGAGCGCTGGCCGTGTTGGGGGTAATTACCAGCAGCGGAGCGCTAGAAGCTACCTGGGCTAACGCCAGTGCAGACGCACTACCCGGGGGCGCGGTCCAGAAAAGCGTGTCGCGGGCCCCGTGTGGCTGAGGCGGTTCGAGCAGAGAGAATGAGGGCATAGTCAGGTCATTTTGCGCTGAAACGGATATTGGATCATACACGATCGCCTCTTTCAGTTAGAGGGCCAAAACATTACTGTTACTGTGAGAGCCTATTTTGTGTTTGTAGTCAAACCTCTATTCCTGTAATACCCCTACAACGTGTGCGACCATCCTTCCATTGCGAGTAGCTAATAAGGCCGGGATAATGCGCCTGAAACCTTTTATCACTACCTTATCATTACCCAATGAGGCCGCATGTGAGTCAGCAAGCTCTCGAAAACGTTTTTGAGGAATGGCAGAACAACCAGGCTCTGGCCGAACAGATGATCCCGCTTGTTGGGCGCCTTTATCGGCATAACAATGTTGTGGCTACCATGTTTGGGCGCTCACTGATCAATCAGTCCGTTATTCGTATCCTGAAAGATCATCGGTTTGTGCGCAAAATTGAAGGGACAGAGCTGTCGGTTGAGGACACCTTCCCCATCGTTGAAGCGATGAGCGCGCTTAATCTGGGGCCTGCTCATGTTGATGTGGGTAAGCTGGCGGTCATGCTTAAAAAGCAGGGCGGTGGTGATGTAAACGCATTCTTGCATAACGAACTGCAGGATATTATTGGCGGTTATCAGCCGGGAGCCAGTAAAGGCGAGCCGCAGGATGTTGTGCTTTACGGTTTTGGGCGCATTGGTCGTCTGCTGGCGCGCGTGCTGGTTGAAAAAGCCGGTGGCGGAAACCTGTTGCGTTTGCGCGCGATTGTGGTGCGTGGGCGTGGCGATGTGGGTAAAGACCTTGAAAAGCGTGCCAGCTTACTGCGTCGTGACTCGGTGCATGGCCCGTTTGAAGGCACTATTTCTGTTGATGCCGAAGCGCGTACGCTTACTGTAAATGGCAATGTGGTTCAGGTTATTTACGCTGACTCACCCAGCGAAATCGATTACACCACTTATGGCATCAAAAACGCGGTCATTGTTGATAATACCGGTATTTGGCGCGATGAGGCTGGCTTGGGTCAGCACTTGGAGTGTAAAGGCGTGGCCAAGGCGCTACTAACGGCGCCAGGTAAGGGCGATATTAAAAATATCGTTTACGGTGTTAACCACGCGACCATTGGTGAGAATGACCGTATTGTATCGGCGGCTTCCTGTACCACCAATGCCATTGTGCCCGTTCTAAAGGTGCTCAATGATCAGTACGGGGTCACCACCGGTCATGTGGAAACTGTTCATGCTTACACCAACGACCAGAACCTGATTGATAACTATCATAAGGGTGATCGTCGTGGCCGCAGTGCGGCGCTTAACATGGTGTTAACCGAAACGGGTGCGGCCAAAGCCGCAGCAAAAGCGCTACCTGAATTGGAAGGCAAGCTAACGGGCAATGCGATTCGCGTGCCGACGCCGAACGTTTCGATGGCCATTTTGAATCTGACATTAGATAAGCCAACCGATGCTGCCGCGCTGAATGACTATTTGCGCCGTATGTCTATTGATTCGTCTTATCAGAAGCAGATTGATTACGTGGACTCTGCTGAAGTAGTTTCATCGGACTTCGTTGGCAACCGCCATGCTGGCATCGTGGACGCAAAAGCAACGATTGCTAACGGTAATCACGTGGTTGTGTACGTGTGGTACGACAATGAGTTTGGTTACAGCTGCCAGGTTATTCGTATCCTGCAGCAAATGTCGAACGTACAGTTTTTAAAACTGCCACGCCACGCATAGTGCCTCTATGCCGGTGAATTAGCTGCGGAATAGCTTTTTCCATCGCGTCTGGATTGCTTAACGCCACCTTCGGGTGGCGTTTTTAATTGTAAAATCAAGTGTCATGGATGGCATGTAACACTTTATGTGGGCATCAGGGATGTGGTCATTGTCCGCGCTTATCTTTATAATGTTGTAGATTTTTCGGGGTGGTTCAAGCGTGCTTGGGCCTGACTGGTAACGATCTGACAGAAAACAACAATTCACTGAACAGAAAATAAGCATTCGAACCCCTTACCTTCGTATATCCGATCCATCAACTGGGCGAGACTATGATCGAAGTCAAAAAAGGCCTGGATCTCCCCATCACGGGAGCGCCCGAGCAGCGTATTGAAGATGCGCAGCCTGTGCGTTACGTGGCAATCCTGGGCACTGACTACGTTGGCATGAAGCCAACCATGGAAGTTCAGGAAGGGGATAAGGTCAAACTGGGCCAGCTGCTCTTTACCGATAAAAAAATTGAGGGTGTCCGTTTTACGGCACCTGCAAGCGGTGAAGTAGTATCCATTAACCGTGGCGAAAAGCGTCGCCTGCTATCTGTCGTTATTAAAGTTGACGAGAATGAAGAAGCGATGGCATTTGCTTCTCATGATCGCGCTTCTTTAGCGCAGCTTGACCGACAGTTGGTCGTTGACCAGCTCGTTGAGTCGGGGCTTTGGACAGCGTTACGCACACGTCCTTTCTCTCGCACGCCAGCTATTGATAGCATTCCTGCTGATATCTTTGTAACGGCCGTGGATACCCACCCGTTAAGCGCTGATCCAGCAATTGTCATCAATGAAGAAAACCAGGCATTTGAAGACGGCCTCAAGGTGCTAACACGCCTGACCGAGGGCAACGTTTTTCTGTGCACGGGGGCTGATGCCAATATCCCTGGCGGGGATATTGACGGTGTGAAAACCGAAAGTTTTGCCGGTCCGCATCCTGCGGGTCTGGTGGGTACGCATATCCATTATCTTTCGCCAGTCGCGCTGCACAAACAAGTCTGGCATATCGGTTATCAGGATGTGATCGCGTTTGGTAAGCTCTTTGCCGAAGGCAAACTGCATACAACTCGTGTTGTCGCTGTTGGCGGCCCACGCGCTGAAAAACCTCGTCTTCTGCGGACCCGCTTGGGAGCAAGTACCCAAGAGTTTTTGGCAGATGAAGTCATCAAACCCGATGACACCCGAGTAATTTCCGGCTCGGTTTTTTCGGGCTTCTCGGCGGAAGGTCACCTGACCTACCTAGGGCGTTTCAGCAATCAGATTAGCTTGCTTGAAGAGGGCAACAAGCGTGCCTTGTTAGGCTGGCTTTCTCTTGGGGCCGATCGTCACTCGATTCTGGGTATTTACCTCTCGCGTATTAAAGGCCTGCGTAACTACGCGCCTACCACGTCGACCAATGGCTCTGAACGTGCCATGGTGCCGATTGGTACTTACGAGACGGTAATGCCGCTGGATATCATGCCGACTCAGCTGCTGCGCTCGCTGATCGTGGGCGACATTGAAGTTGCCATGCAACTTGGGTGTCTGGAGCTAGACGAAGAGGATCTGGCGCTGTGCACATACGTTTGCCCCGGCAAATATGAGTATGGCCCTATCCTGCGTGACAACCTCGCCATGATCGAGAAAGAGGCCTGATAATGGGTATTCGACAAACACTCGATAATCTCGAGCCGCATTTCCATAAAGGCGGTAAGTACGAAAAGTTCTACCCGCTTTATGAAGCCGTAGATACGATTTTCTACTCACCCCCAAGCGTTGCCAAAACAACGTCGTTCGTGCGCGATGGTATCGACCTGAAGCGCATTATGATCACCGTTTGGCTGTGTACTTTCCCGGCAATGTTCTTTGGTATGTGGAACGCGGGTTGGCAAGCCAACGTGGCTATTGATGCAGGCTATGCCTCCATGGGTGGCTGGCGTGAAGCGATCCTGATGACCTTGGCTGGCGGGCATGATGCGGGTAGCTTGTGGTCCAACTTTGTTCTTGGCGCCACGTACTTCCTGCCTATCTACCTGGTCACTTTTGCCATTGGTGGTTTCTGGGAAGTACTGTTTGCGATCAAGCGTGGCCATGAAGTTAATGAAGGTTTCTTCGTTACTTCAGTGCTCTTTGCGCTGATTCTTCCGGCAACTATTCCGCTTTGGCAGGTAGCGCTGGGTATCACCTTTGGTGTCGTGATCGGTAAGGAAATTTTTGGCGGTACGGGCAAAAACTTCCTGAACCCGGCGCTTACTGGTCGTGCCTTCCTCTACTTCGCCTATCCTGCGCAAATTTCCGGCGACGCCATTTGGGTGCCCGCTGATGGTTATACGGGTGCAACGGTACTTTCGATGGCGTTCCAGGACGGCATGGGTGCAGTCACTAATGCGTTTAGCTGGTGGGATGCCTTCATTGGCTTTATTCCAGGCTCAGTAGGTGAGGTGTCGACGCTTGCGATCCTTGTCGGCGCATTGGTGCTGCTCTACACGCGTATTGCCTCGTGGCGAATAATGCTTGGCGTGTTCCTGGGAATGGTAGCCACCAGTACGTTGTTTAATCTGATTGGCTCCGATACCAACCCCATGTTTGCCATGCCGTGGTATTGGCACTTCGTGATAGGTGGGTTTGCATTCGGTATGGTCTTTATGGCTACTGACCCCGTCTCTGCTTCCATGACGACCCAGGGCCGTTTGATATTTGGTGCGCTCATTGGTGTACTGACGGTACTGATTCGCGTGGTTAACCCTGCCTTCCCCGAAGGCATCATGTTGGCAATTCTCTTTGCTAACCTGTTTGCACCATTGATTGACCACTTCTTCGTCCAGGCCAATATAAAACGCCGTATCAAGCGTACTGGCGTTCCGGCCGAGGAGACTGCCTAATGGCACAAGGTAATAACTCAATCAAGAAGATCCTGATTGTCGCGTTTTCATTGTGTATCGTGTGTTCGGTAATCGTTTCGACGGCCGCCGTGGCACTACGTCCTGCGCAGCAGCTCAATCAGGAATTAGATCGTAAAACCAACATCCTTAACGTGGCGCGTTTATACGAGCCGGGAATGGATGTAGAGGAAGCGTTCCGGACCCAAATTACGGCGCGTGTGGTTGAGCTTGAAACCGGTGAGTATACCGATGAGTTTGACCCCGAAACGTTTGATGGGTTTGAAGCATCACGTGATCCGGCAACCGGCCGCACGCTGTCCGGAGACCGCGATATCGCCGGGCTTTCTCGGGTTGAAAATTACGCGACTGTTTATTTGGTCGGTAATGCAGACGACCCAGGCCAAATCGTATTGCCGATTCGTGGGCAAGGCCTGTGGGGCCGGATGATGGGCTTTTTGTCGATCGAAGGTGACGGTAATACTATCATCAGTATTACCTACTATGACCACAGTGAAACGCCGGGTCTGGGTGCTGAAGTGAACAACCCGCGTTGGCAAGCGCAGTGGGAAGGCAAAGAAATTTACGCTGAAGAAGGTTCTCTTTCGCCAGCCATCCACTTAACCAAAGGCGGCGCGAGTAACGAAAATGAAGTTGACGCGTTATCCGGTGCTACCCTCACCAGTAATGGTGTGACCAATATGCTGCAATTTTGGTTAAGCGAAGAAGGGTTTGGTCCGTACCTTGCGACATTCC
The DNA here is from genome assembly GCF_052379785.1 of Halomonas sp. 72. Lineage (NCBI taxonomy): Bacteria > Pseudomonadati > Pseudomonadota > Gammaproteobacteria > Oceanospirillales > Halomonadaceae > Halomonas > Halomonas sp. 72. The sequence continues at coordinate 76,107 of NZ_JBQSYY010000016.1, forward strand.
GCAGTGGTGCTGATCCGGAAGATGCCGACAACACCGATACCGACTTCGAAGACGGTGAGGGGGCTTAATCATGGCGGACGTAAATGCAAAAAGCGTTTTAATAGCGCCTATTTTTCAGAACAACCCCATTGCACTTCAAATATTGGGGATCTGTTCTGCGCTGGCAGTAACGACCAGCATGAGCGTGTCGTTGGTAATGGCGTTAGCTGTTATTTTCGTCACATCGCTCTCAAGCTTTTTCGTATCACTGATTCGGAATCATATTCCTTCTTCGATCCGTATTATTGTGCAGATGACGATTATTGCTTCATTGGTAATCGTGGTTGACCAGATCCTCAAAGCCTATGCTTATGAAATGTCCAAGCAGCTGTCGGTATTTGTGGGTCTGATCATTACCAACTGCATTGTAATGGGTCGTGCGGAAGGCTTTGCCATGTCCAACACCCCCGGCATGTCTTTCCTGGACGGCATCGGGAATGGCTTGGGCTATGGGTTCGTGTTGCTGGTGGTTGGCTTCTTCCGTGAACTGTTGGGTGCAGGTAGTGTGTTCGGTTTTACTATCTTGCCTACCGTTCAAGATGGTGGCTGGTATGTGCCTAACGGTCTGCTGCTGTTGCCTCCGTCCGCCTTCTTTATTATCGGCCTGATGATTTGGGTTATGCGCTCAATCGATCCAGGGCAGGTAGAAGAGACTGAGTTCAAGATGAAGGAAAACTCCAAGCCACAGGAGGCTGTGTAAAATGGAACACTATTTAAGCCTTTTCGTTGCTTCGGTTTTTGTTGAAAACTTGGCCTTGGCATTCTTTCTGGGGATGTGTACTTTTCTCGCGGTCTCCAAGAAGGTTTCCTCCGCGTTTGGCCTAGGCATTGCGGTTATTGTCGTCCTGACTATTTCAGTGCCTGTTAATAACCTGGTATTCAACCTTCTGCTTGCGCAAGGTGCACTTTCCTGGACCGGTATTAGCGGTGCTGAGAACATTGACCTCTCATTCCTTGGGTTATTGAGCTATATCGGCGTCATTGCAGCACTAGTGCAAATCCTTGAAATGTTCTTGGATAAGTACGTGCCTGCACTGTATAACGCGCTTGGCGTATTCCTGCCGCTTATTACCGTCAACTGTGCCATCCTGGGTGGCGTGCTGTTCATGGTTGAGCGTAACTACAACTTCGGTGAATCCCTCGTTTATGGTTTTGGATCCGGTGTTGGTTGGGCGTTGGCTATTACGGCCTTGGCAGGTATCCGTGAAAGGCTGAAATACAGCGATGTGCCTGGTGGCTTGCAAGGGCTGGGTATTACTTTCATCACCGTAGGTCTGATGTCGTTGGGCTTTATGTCCTTCTCGGGCATTCAGCTCTAAACGGAGCCGGTTTTTCCCGGCGGCGTTCTGCGCTGCTGGGTTACAGGAAACCTCAGCAATAGGAAACCGACATGGTTGATACATCTGTCATCTTGCTCGGTGTTGTCATGTTCACGATCATCGTTATTAGCTTAACGGCGATCATTCTGGCAGCGCGCAGCAAGCTTGTGAGTAGCGGGGACGTGACGATTGAAGTTAATCACGACCCTGAGCACACCTTGACGACTCAGGCCGGTGGTAAGCTTTTAAACACCTTGGCGGCAAATGGTATTTTCCTCTCCTCGGCATGTGGTGGCGGTGGTTCTTGCGCCCAATGTAAATGCCGTGTGGAAGAGGGTGGTGGTTCCATTCTGCCGACTGAAGAGTCGCATTTCACCATGCGTGAAAAGAAAGAGGGCTGGCGGCTCTCTTGCCAGGTGCCCGTTAAGCAAGACATGAAGATCGAAGTACCTGAGGAAGTGTTCGGCGTTAAAAAGTGGGAAACCGAAGTTATCGCTAACCCTAACGTCGCGACCTTCATTAAGGAGCTGAACCTAAAACTGCCTGAAGGCGAAGAAGTTGCCTTCCGCGCGGGTGGTTATGTTCAGCTGGTTGCACCGCCTTACGATATTAAATTCTCCGATTTTGATATCGAGGAAGAGTATCGCGGCGATTGGGACAAGTTTGGAATTTTCAAGGTTGCCCATAAGAGCAATGAGGAAGTGATTCGCGCCTACTCTATGGCGAACTACCCGGAAGAGAAGGGTATCCTCAAGTTCAACATTCGTATTGCTACACCGCCCCCAGGCAGCAGTCATCCGCCGGGCCTAATGTCTACCTACGTCTTCAACTTGAAACCTGGTGACAAGGTGACCGTAATGGGTCCGTTTGGTGAGTTCTTCGCCAAGGATACCGACGCCGAAATGATCTTTATCGGTGGTGGTGCGGGTATGGCGCCGATGCGTAGCCATATCTTCGATCAGCTTAAGCGTCTTAAGTCTAAGCGTAAAATGTCTTTCTGGTACGGTGCTCGCTCTTGGCGTGAAACCTTCTACAACGAAGAGTACGATCAGTTGGCAGAAGAGTTCCCGAATTTTGAATGGCATCTGGCGCTTTCTGATCCGCAGCCTGAAGATAATTGGGAAGGGCCGACGGGCTTTATCCATAATGTACTGTATGAAAACTATCTGAAGGACCATCCGGCGCCTGAAGATTGTGAATACTACATGTGTGGGCCGCCCATGATGAATGCTTCCGTGATTAAGCTGCTGCTTGATCTCGGGGTTGAGCCTGAAAATATCATGCTGGATGACTTCGGCGGGTAAGCGCTCAGGTAATCGAAAGTAGCCTTCGGGCACATTTGGGGCTGGCCGTAAGGTTGGCCCCATTTGTTTTGAATAGACTCAAGCCTACGCTACCTTCGCTAATAGGTGCTGAGCGGTGAATAAGTGCTTGGCAGTTATAAGTACGTGGCAGCTAATAAGTATGTGTCAGCTAAGGTACAATTAAGGTATAGCGAGTATCTGGAAGGCACTAATTGCCTAAGCTGTTGTCGGTAGGTGGTGCATCCATAGCAATGCAGGGAGGTTAACATGGCGATTTGGCTACTGGTATTTGGCTTTATGGCGTTGATAATGTGCGCAATGGCGGTTGGCGTTTTAATGGGTCGTAAGCCTATCGCAGGTTCATGTGGCGGTTTAAACCAGATTGGTATGAAAGACGGCTGCGATATTTGTGGCGGTAAAGATGACGTATGTGAAGAGGAGAACCGCAAGCGAGGAAATGTGCGTCGCCGCAGTGATGAAAGCCGCGGAGCGGACTTGGGCTACGACGCTACACGGCGCTAGCACAATCCGTAACCGTATCGGAAAGAGAAAGAGTCAGGGCGCAGCCGAGAGATCAGCTGCGCCTTATTATTGGGGAACGAGGAGACGCAGAGAGTATGGCGGTTCACAATTACGATGTCGTGGTTATTGGTACAGGCCCTGCAGGTGAAAGCGCGGCTATTAACGCCGCCAAGCACGGTAAGCGTGTAGCGATTATCGAAAAGCAGGCACAGGTAGGCGGTAACTGTACCCATTGGGGCACTATTCCCTCCAAAGCGTTGCGCCACCAGGTTAAGCAAATCATGGCGTTTAACACCAACCGAATGTTTCGCGATATTGGTGAGCCGCGCTGGTTTTCTTTCCCTAAAGTGATGGAGCGTTCGCGCGGCACGATTGATAAACAGGTAGAAATGCGTACTACCTTTTATGCCCGCAATCGAATCGACTTGTTTCATGGTATTGCGCGCTTTAAAGATGCGCATACCGTGGTTGTGCGCGATCAGCATGAAGGAATGGAAGAGCTGGTCGCCAAAAAAATTGTGATTGCTACCGGCTCACGGCCCTATCGGCCCGCGGACATCAACTTCCGCCACCCACGTATCTACTGCTCTGACACTATTCTAAGCCTTTCTCATACACCGCGTACGTTAGTGATTTTTGGTGCAGGCGTTATCGGCTGTGAATATGCGTCAATTTTCTCAGGATTAGGCCTCAAGGTAGATCTCATCAACAACCGTGACAGCCTGCTTTCATTTCTTGATGATGAAATCAGTGATGCGCTCTCTTACCACCTGCGTAAACATGGCGTATTGATCCGTCATAACGAGGAATACGCGAGTGTAGAAGGTGATGAGTCTGGCGTTGTCGTGCATCTTAAGTCGGGCAAGAAGATCCGCGCTGATGCGTTCTTATGGGCCAATGGTCGCACGGGCAATACCGATAGCCTGGGGCTTGAGAATATTGGATTAGAAGCCAATGGGCGCGGCCAGCTCAGCGTTGATGAACACTACCGTACGACAATTCCGCATATTTATGCCGCCGGTGACGTGATCGGTTGGCCAAGCCTTGCCAGTGCCGCGTATGACCAGGGGCTAAACCTTTGCAATGAGCTGCTCGATAAAGAGTATCGCTTCGTCAACGATGTACCCACCGGCATTTACACTATTCCTGAAATTAGTTCGTTTGGACCTAACGAGCGCGAGTTGACTGAAGCCAAAGTGCCCTATGAAGTCGGAAAAGCGTTCTTTAAAGATACCGCGCGTGCGCAAATAACCGGCGATGTCGTGGGTATGCTGAAGATTCTCTTCCATCAGGATACGTTGGAAATCCTGGGGATCCACTGTTTTGGTGACCAGGCCTCCGAGATTCTACATATCGGCCAGGCCATTATGCAGCAGCCGGGTGAAGCCAATACGCTTAAGTACTTTGTGAACACAACCTTTAACTATCCAACGATGGCAGAAGCGTACCGAGTGGCAGCACAAAATGGTTTGAACAGAGTGTTTTAACGCGCTTTGGGTAGTGTAAAGCGCAGGTGTAGTGTCATACATCGCTGTGTAAAAGGGGCCACCAGAAATTGCGTGGCCCCTTTTGTATACTTAATATTCATCCAGTAACTGCTGCGCGCGTGCCTGCCAACTGCCGTCTATTGATGCTGCCTGCATCAAGGCGTTGCGTGCTTCGTCGGGCTTATCCTGTTGCAGCAGCAAAATCCCCAGGTTGAGCCAAGCGGCCCCCATGTGTGCATCGTGCTGGGTCGCTGCATCAAAGGCTGTCATCGCTTCCTTGGGCTGGCTGTCGGCGTACAGCGCGTTGCCCAGCGCAAACTGCGCCAGTGGGTCAGTTGGGTAGCGGTTAACCAGGGCTTGCCAACTGCTTAGAGCTTCTTTGGGGCCGTGAGCTTCTTCGTAAGCGCTAATAGCCTCCAGTGCATTACGGGCACTAATGCCTTCCGGCAGAGTGCCGGGGTTGGCCACAATAAATCCCCAGCGACCACTGCGCGCCCAGGTCGCATCAAAGCGGCTAAACGACAACGTATGTCGCTCACGTTCACCACTGCGCAGGATGAGCGTTTCATCAGGCAAATCAAATCCGATAGCCACCGCGTAGTGCCACATGGGATAAATAGGCAGTGACAGGTTCTGCATCACCACGACTGGGTCGCCGTTAGCCAAATGATTTAACAGTGCATCCATGGTACCGCGAATGGGGTAGGCAAGCTGTTGGTGGCGGCGAACGGTGGACAGCATTTCAGGTTGAACGCTACCGTCACGCCCTGGCAAGAATACTTGCGGAATCAGCTGGTCAACGCCCACCTCAACGCCTTGGTAGTTCAACACCATGGCAAGCGTTGCCGGGCCACACTGGTACTCGCTTTGGGCAAAAAACGGCACGGCACGATTTTCTACCTGAGGGGTCAAGGCTTCGTAGGTGCTGTCGAGTAAAATGGGGCTGCGGGCACAGGCAGAAAGCAGTAGGGCGAGCATAAAAACGCCCGCAAAGCGGGCGTAGGGTAACAATGTTTTCATAGTGACTGGCTTAGCGGGTAAACGGATAAACGTCGGTTAAACCGAGAATATCAGTAATCAGCAAAATGATGAAAACGGCAAACAGGGCACCGATAACACCGCCGCCTGCACCGGCAGGCAACTGATCAAGCTGCTGAGCCATTTGCTGTGCTTCGGCATCGCTTAGAGCGGCAACGCGGGCGTCTACCTCATCAAGATCCACACCCTGCTTTAGCAGTTGGTCCTGTACATCGGCACGGGCCAGAATTTCGTTTATCCGCTCACGGTCAGCGCCGACACGATCACCTGCTAAAACAGACTGAGTTGAAACTAAATCCATGGATTGGGGGGCGGCAGGCGCAGCAGCGACGGGCAGGCTGGTGATCACTAGCGCCGCGATCAAGAGGGTAGAGAGGTAAGCGCGCAATGTTTTCATCGTCTTCTTCCTTAGAGACTGGTCAGGGGTGTCGAGCATTGTGCTGCTCTAATCACTAGTATAGGAATAAAGAGGACAGGCTTTAAGTCTATTGTCCAATATGCTAATTATTTGCACTAATGCGATAGGTCCAGGCTGTTTCAGCAAGAATACCTTTACCGCCCGCCATGGTCATCGCCAAGTCATGAAGGCCAGGCCATAAGGGCACATTAGCGGCCCCTTTAACGGCTAAATCCAGCCGTTGGGCCATCAAAAGCAGCTTGTGCAAACGCTTCATGGGAAGACGCTTTATGGCCTTTTGATAAGCGGGGCGGCGCTTGTCAAAAATCATTGGCTTTTGGGTTTTGCAGGCGTGCTCAAAACTTTGGCCTTGATCCAGGTGCTGATGCAAAGAGAGTAGCGTGCGCAACTCACGGCTTAATGCCCATAACACAATGGGTGCTTCGACCCCTTCACTACGCAGCCCCTGCACTATGCGTGAGGCGCGGCTAACCTCACCTTTCAAGCAGGCATCTGCCAGGTTGAACACATCAAAGCGCGAGCTATCCTCTACGCCCTGGGCGATGCTCTCAACGTTTAAGCGGGTACCTTGCGGATGAATCAGCGAGAGTTTTTGAAGCTCCTGATCAGCGGCCAGCAGGTTACCCTCAGTGCGTTCACCCAGTAGGCGCGCAGCCTCAAGGTCAATCTGCAAGCCATGCATTGATGCTCGATCACGTAGCCAGTAGCCCAGGCGAGCATTATCTACGGGCCATACGGGGACAAACAGGCCGTGCTTATCAAGGGCTTTAAACCAGGCACTTTTCTGCTGTTTGCCATCCAGCTTACCCATGCTGAGTAGCAGTAGGTCGTCGCTGTTTGCGATGGTTTCAGCGTACTGCGCTAGTGCTTTGCTGCCTTCCTGGCCCAGTTTATGGGTGCCCAAGCGAACTTCCATCAACTTGCTGGTTGCAAATAATGAAAGGTTGCTGGCGGCCTCCAGTAAGCGGCCCCAGGCAAAGTTGGCATCTACGTCCAGTACTTCGCGCTCTTCAATACCGGCCTGGCGTGCGGCGGCACGTACTGCATCACAGGCATCGCGGTGCTGGAGCGGCTCATCGCCCGCTACGATGACGACCTTAGGCAGCGCTTTACTTAAGGCACCCGGCAATTGGTCGGCAAAAACCTTCACTCAACACCCTTAATGTTAACCAAGCGCTCCACAATACGTTGTGCTAGCTCCCGGGCAAGCGATCGCTCTGCTTCGTTGAACAAGGTTTCACGATTGAGCAAATCATCATCGTTAACACGTATGGTTCTGCTGACAGATACGTTACTGCCGTTAAGCGCATAGGCATTGGTCTGACGCTGCTGCACCGAGAGCGTTGTGCTTAGCACCAGCTCGTGTTCACGGCTGGCACGACTATCGCTACCAATACGTCGCTCCAGTAAGGAAGGGGTGCCTAACGTGACGCGCCAGGGCGCGTCAGGTCTCATCTCCGTTCCTAACTGTGTCAGGCGTGCACGTAGCTGCTGGGCCGTGGTGCTATTAATGTCTCCTTCCAGCGTCAGCGCGGGCAGGCTGGGCATGGCGCTATGGCCGCGCAGATGAAAGCCACAACCGCTGAGTAGCACCGCCGCTGAAGCGGCGATGCTGGTTGTCAAAAATGTGCGTCGATTCATCCGCTTACCACAATGTTTACCAGCTTGCCTGGCACGACGATCACTTTACGGACCGTTTTGTCTTCCAGGTGGCGCTGGACGTTTTCGTTTTCCATCGCCAGTTTCTCGATGGCTGCTTTATCTGCACTAGCCGGTGCTTCCAGGCGCGCACGCAACTTACCGTTTACTTGCACGACAAGTTCAATGCTATCGCGAGTAAGCGCTGCTTCATCAAGCACTGGCCACTGCACTTCAATAGCGGGCTCTGCATGCCCCAGGTTCTGCCACAACTGATGGCACACGTGCGGAGTGATTGGGGAAAGCAGCAAGATACATGCTTCCAGCGTTTCACGGCTAACCGCTAAACCAAGCTCAGAGGTGTCATCAAACTTGCCAAGCGCGTTGGAAAGCTCCATGACTGCAGCGATAGCGGTATTAAAGGTAGTGCGGCGGCCAATATCGTCGCTGGCTTTCTTGATGGTTTCATGCGTTTTTCGACGCAGTGCTTTTTGGTCATCATTAAGCGCATCAACCTTCAGCTCACCTGGTGTGCCGGCTTCAAGATGCTCGCTCACTTGGCGCCAAATGCGCTTGATGAAGCGGTGCGCACCTTCAACACCTGAGTCAGACCATTCCAGCGACTGCTCGGGCGGGGCCGCAAACATCATGAACAAGCGGACAGTATCAGCACCGAACTTGTCGATCATCGACTGCGGATCAACGCCGTTATTTTTCGACTTGGACATTTTTTCGATGCCGCCCATCTCAACCGGCTGACCATCACTTATCAGGATAGCGCTTAGCGGACGGCCTTTCTCATCACGCTGAACGTCGACATCGTCCGGGTTGAACCACTGTTTGCCGCCGTTATCGGTATGGCGATAGTAGGTTTCCGCGATGACCATGCCTTGGGTAAGCAACTGCTGGAAGGGCTCATCAGAATCCACCAGGCCAAAGTCGCGCATCAGCTTATGGAAGAAACGTGCGTATAGCAGGTGCAAAATGGCGTGCTCGATACCGCCGATATAAAGATCAACCGGTAACCAGTAGTTGGCGCGATCATCCAGCATGGCGTCATGGTTATCGGCGCAGCAGAAGCGCGCAAAGTACCAGGAGGACTCCATAAAGGTGTCAAACGTATCGGTTTCACGTACCCAACCATCGCCCAGGTCGGAAAACTCAGGCATTTTCTTGAGCGGTGAGCCGGAGGCGTCAACCGTCACTTCCATGGGCAGTGATACCGGGAGCTCTTCATCGGTCAGCGGAACGGTCTGGCCTTCCGGGCCGTATTTAACCGGAATCGGCGCCCCCCAATACCGCTGGCGGGCAACCCCCCAATCGCGCAGGCGATAGTTGGTTTTAACCTTGCCACGGCCCATTTCGGCAAGTTTTGCGGCAATCGCGTCAAAGGCCTGCTCAAACGCCAAGCCATCGAACTCACCGGAGTTGATCAGCGCACCATGCTCAATATACGCGGCTTCGGAAAGGTCGGGCGTATTGCCGTTTTCATCGGCAATAACAGGTTTAATATCGACACCGTACTTGGTGGCGAACTCCCAGTCGCGCTGGTCGTGGGCAGGTACTGCCATGACAGCGCCGGTGCCGAACTCCATAAGTACAAAGTTGGCCACAAACACCGGAACTTTAGCGCCGCTAAGCGGGTGAATGGCGACATGACCGGTGGCCATGCCAAGTTTCTCTTTAGTGGCCATTTCAGCTTCTGAGGTGCCGCCTTTGGCGCACTCTTCACAGAAGGCTGCCAGCTCTGTATTTTGTTCTGCCGCCTGTTTGGCAAGCGGGTGGCCAGCGGCTACCGCGACGTAGGTAACCCCTGACAGCGTATCCGGGCGAGTGGTGTAAACGGCTAGTGGTTCAGCCGCGCTACCGTCTGCCGCTTCGATATCAAACGTCAGCTCAACACCACGCGATTTACCAATCCAGTTGCGCTGCATGGTTTTGACCTGCTCAGGCCATTCTACTTTGTCCAGGTCGGTCAAAAGCTCATCGGCGTAGTCGGTGATCTTCAAGAACCACAGCGGAATTTCCTTACGCTCAACCAGCGCACCTGAGCGCCAGCCGCGGCCGTCAATGACCTGCTCATTGGCAAGTACGGTCTGGTCAACCGGGTCCCAGTTCACTGTGGACATCTTCTTGTAAACCAGGCCTTTCTCGACCAATTTGGTAAAGAACCACTGCTCCCAGCGATAGTAGCTGGTATCGCAGGTGGCGAATTCGCGGCTCCAGTCGTAGGCAAAGCCTAGCGCCTTCAACTGGTTGCGCATGTAATCAATGTTTTGGTACGTCCATTCCGCAGGCGGTACCTGGTTTTGGATCGCTGCGTTTTCCGCAGGCATGCCAAACGCGTCCCAGCCCATGGGCTGCATCACATTTTTACCCTGCATGCGCTGGAAACGTGAAACGACGTCACCGATAGTATAGTTACGCACATGGCCCATATGCAGCTTGCCGCTGGGGTAGGGGAACATGGATAGGCAGTAAAACTTCTCGCGGTTCGCGTCTTCTACTGCTTTGAAGCACTGATGTTTGTCCCAGTACTGCTGGGCGTCACGTTCAATTTCACGAGGGCTATAGTGTGCGTCCATCGGTTTTTTTAATGCCTTGGCGTATTCGCCCAATAGGGCGCAAAGTGAATGGTAGATGACGACTGTCAGATAAGTAGTGTCGATTGTATCCTATGAAGGGGTATCCTTGAACGGCAAGCTGATGATAGGAAACACCTGCGTCGACAAAAGGAGAGGCATCATGAGTGAACAACACAATGACCACCGCTTGCGCGAAGGCTATGAGCGCTTGCTGGAGCGCATGCAGCATGGCGCAAATGACTTAACCTGGGACAACCTGCAAAAGGATTTAGACGACGCAGTCGCTTTTGAAGCGGAGTTTGAAGAGTACACGAAAGATGAGCTGGCCCTGCTGCGTGCTTGGGTTGAGCGCGACTTAAAAGATATGCGCCACTACCTGGCAGATACCGGGATGCAGGTCGCTACCTGGTTGGGTGTCGATATCAGCGGGCTTTCACGTCGCGTTGCGGAGTCGCTACTTTCCATCGCAGATCGAAGCATTGTAGAGCGTGAACGCTTTGATGACGATCTTGAGGCGGCTCGGGCAGATTACTGCGAAGGTGAAATGGCAGCACCAGGTTTGATGGCCTGTGTCCACTGTGATGCCCAGGTAATGCTGCCCCATGTGGCGCGCCTTGAGCCTTGCCATCAATGTGGTCACCGCTACTTTTATCGGTTTCCCAGTAAGATTATCGAAACCTGAGCATCTCTCTAACCGCTAACAAACGGTGTGGGCAGCGAGGGCGGATCAGAGCAGGGGCTCGCCGAAGGGTGCTGCCCCTGTTGCGTTGGTAATTCCGTGTGATGCAATAGGCGATGAGCTATGTCACCAGATAGCTCATCGCCGTGATTGAGGCTAGCGAAAGTAGACTCATCACCGCTGCATAAAGAAGATTGTTCTTCATCATGTGGTAACCGTTGATCCCGTAGCGGCCCTGAAGGCTTAGGTTAATCCCTGATAAAGGCCCGACGCTGGTGCCCACGGCCCATGAACATAAACAGACAAACGCAAACAGAGTGTGCTCTCCACCGTGCAAACTTACGATGGAGGCCAGCACCGATACCCCAATAATTGGATGGAGCCCCACCAGCGCACTCAGCACAATGCTGAGAAAACTGATCATGCCTTGCTGCGCGCCAAAAGTTTCGAATAGCGTCCAATCGTTGCCCGCTACGGCAGCCACAAGCGCTGAAAGCCCCAGCGTAAAAAGCCCCGCCGCTAAAAACAGCGAGACTTCTCCTCGCATGGCCGGGAGCCGTGTGGTGGTGTGTTGGCGAACACGCCACAACGTATAGCCGATGCCTTCGCGCAGGTTATAGATCAAGGCAACGGCCGGGATCAAAAAAGTAATAATGCCAACGATTGAGAGCCTGGGCGTTAGCCAGAAATGAAACACCATGACCAACAAGGCCATGATCACGGGCATTAGCAGGCTGCGCGGTGCCAGAGAAAAGCCATACACCTCACGTAAATCAAATCGACGGCCAAGTTCAAGCGTCGTTAGCAACCCGGAAATCATTGCTAATGGGAATCCAAAGAGTGCCACGTAGGAGTACTGCATCTGCGGTGCGAGTGCGATCACTATTCCCATGGAAGCAAAAAACGGTGACCATAGCGCGGCACTTGACAGCCCTCGATTCAATGCCAGGTACTGTGGAATCGTTAAAGGAGCCGTTCGTGCCAATCGGTCACCGACCATAATAACGGTTGATATATTCAAAATCGTGCCCAGAAAATGCACGCCAAGCCAGGTACGTAATACGCCGCCACTGCCCGTTAAGCGTTTGCCTGGTGCTTTTTTTCGCCCTTGCTGTTTACCTACCAGGGAAATAAAGCTGACGCCTACCAGCATGGCCACTACAAAGGCATTGCCCTGCAGCATAGCGGGCCAATCTACGTGGTTATGGTAATAAAAACGCGCCACCAGCAGCATTAATATGCCCAAAACCATCAACACGCCGGCCTGAAAACGTGAGCGCTTGGGAATGTCCTTCCACAGCAATATCACGGCGAGCCACAACACATAGCTCACTGCGTGCGCCGTGTTTATCAGACCGGTAAACCCAAGAATCTGTGCGATCAACCCAAGCAGAATCAGCACACCCGCCAAGCGCTGCCGAAAAGTCGTTTCTTGCATGCTAAACCCTTAAAGTGAATTAGCAGGCTAATAGGGTTGGCACTGAAAGGCTAGTCGCAGCCGATATGCTATCAATAAATTGATGAGGTTTTTAATGAAAATAAGGTCAATGAACAACGCTGATTTAGACGAAGCTGCAAGCGTTCATTCACTGGCATTCCCTCGCCAAACGCATTCGTATGAATGGTTGAAATGTAGTCTCAGTGCCTCTCCTCGATTTCTTTGCTTTGTCGTAGAGGAGGAGTGTAGCGTTATTGGATATATTGTTTGGATGCAAAAGAGCGGCTTCCGTCCGGAAGCGGTTCTGGAGTTAGAGCAATTGGCAGTATTGCCAAATCGTCAAGGTAAAGGGGTTGGGAAACAATTAATCGAAAATTCACTCCCTTTGGTTAAAGAACAGCTGGCAAAACAGGGTTCCACGTTAAAGCACGTATTGGTCACCACTAGAGCGGATAACGTTGCTCAACGATTATATAGATCCACATTAGGTGCTGAGATTGAAGCCACTATTAGTAATTTATATTCATCGGACGAAGTGTTGATGATTGCGCGTAACGTTAATGGTGTTTCGTAATACGGGTATACAGGTATTGGTTGTAAACTGCCCAGCAATGAAAGGCCAGAAAGGTAACGACAAAACCCATGGCGACTACTTTGATCATAAGGGAGCCATAAAGTTGTTCCAGAATGGCCTCTTCAATAACAAAGAAGGTGTATAACCTGGCCAGCACGAGTAGCCATAAAATAAGTGTGGCAGCCGTAATAAAGAGGTCGCGGATACGGTAGCCCCAGCCTCGTTGGGAGGGGGTATCAATAATGATAGGCACGAGTTTATTGTTCATGGAAGGGCTCTCCTCGGTCTGGGCTGGTCCAGGTCGCAAGCCTTCCTTGTTGGCGCATGATGGCTTTGGGGAAGGCAATAACAACGGTCGCCATATTGATCATCCAATAGGCAAATGGGTACCAAATGCTCCAATAAACGCAGCGGAATATCTGTTTGTCGTAGCGACTGTCGATATAAAAACTGACGGTAAATTGGATAAAACTAATCGCGATAAGAAGGCTGCCAAAATATGAGAATGTCTGTGTTGTGATCGGCCAAGCCGTGGGCTGAACC